>CAYRQP010000008.1:0-18107 GCA_964426545.1 uncultured bacterium
TGTTCTAACATCCGATATTATGTAACAGTGGGGAATAGGATAGCAGAATGAACAAAGTATTACCGACTTTACATAATATCTCTTATCGGACATTGTTTACCATCAAATAAGCCTTTATTGAAGTACAGGCTGATAAACCCGACAACTAAGTGGATAAAGTGACGTACGGTACTGTCAGTCTTGTGCGAAAGCGAGTCTGGTGAGTTGGTAGGTTACGAATTCTGTTGTGTCCGGGAAGATTGTTAATGCGCTGTCCATCATTGCTCCCGCCTGCACATAGTCCTCAATCTCATAGGCGATTCTCGAGAGAGCCGAAAATGCTTCCCAGCGAAGTTGGTTTCCTGCATTGCTATTGAGAATATTGTTCAGGAGGTTCTGCGCGTTGGTGAGGTCAACCGCACCTCCGCGGTTTTCAAGCGCAATTGCCATATAAAGGCTGGCAGAGTTCTCGATGTCTTCTCCGGGGTTGGTTGCGAGGAAATCATCAAGTTCAGAGATTACAGCTTCCTCATTACCCAGTATGATTCCAACCATGGACGCAAGAATCAGCGACTGCTTTCCGGCATCCTTCCCTGGAAATCTGTTGTAGTTGTTCATTGCAATAGACTGTGCAGTGTTTAGTTGATTCAATGCTGTTTCATTCTGTCCATTCTGAGCTGCTTGAAGTGCAGACGAGTACACCTGTTGTGCGAAATACAGATTTGCTATACAGATATCGTCCTGCTCAGAAGATTTATTGATAAATGACCTGCCCACGAAAACAAGTATCGTGAAGACGATGAGGAGAATTGTAAGTAATCTCAGATGAGTTTGAAAAAACTCCATACCCTTCAGGAGTGCGTCATTTACAGGGTCTTTCTTCAATTCAGTTTTAGTGAGTCTCTTTCTTGTTTTATGTGCCATATGTTCCGCCTTTGAATTTCTTAGTGTTCATGTGAAATTATTCCGCCAAATATAACAAAAGTCTTATCCTTAAGCGAGTGCAGATCACCGTCATTGTCTATTACGAAGTCGGAGAGTTCTACTTTCGCAGACAAAGGCCATTGATAGTTCCACCTGTCGGCAACCATGTCTTTAGATATGCTATCCCGATGGGCAACCCGGGCAGAAGCGCGTTGTTTCGTATCGCGCACCACGATGAGTATGTCGAGAATCCGGTTCATACCAAGTTCGCACAACAGTGCTCCTTCGAGTATAAAGATTCCGCCTGATGCCCTGAGAGTTTCTGCTGAAATTGAAGCCCAACGTTTCATCCGTGGATGTAGAACACTGTTTATGCCCTCGAGGATATTTCTGTCTCTGAAGGCAATTTCACCCAGGTATTCTCTTAGAGATTCAGCCGGGATGTTCTTTAAATCAGGCTGGTATAACGCCATGCTAAGCTCAGTTCGTACATACTGCCGTGTAAGAAGTCTATGGCCGATCTCATCCAGTGAGCAAAATCCGTCTATCCCCGATTCAAGTGCAAATCGTGCAGCTGAAGTCTGTCCACACCCGCTGTTTCCCGTAATTCCAATCAGTAGACTTTTCATTGTTATTACCTCGTCGCCCAGCAGATATTGCTGTCTTCAAGAGTTATCTCAAAAAGATCACCTTCTCTGTGACCCAATGGTACTATAACAGGTATATAATTATCAGACATCCCTATGTAATTATTAGTACCCGGATGATACCGACCCTCGGCAAGAACGGTGACCTCCTCCCCTATCCTGCTTTTTCTGAAGCGTTTCCGGGCATCTTCTGAATATTTCCGAAGAAATTCCGCCCTGGCAGTGATCGTCTCGGTGTGAGTCGGTTTCATAGAAGCAGCCCGAGTTTCAGGCCTTGGAGAAAATGGGAATACATGCAGGTAACTTATTGCCGGGTGGGAAATTAAGTCGACAGTATAATTGAAGTCAGTTTCAGTTTCACCCGGGAAACCCACGATGATATCCGTGCCTATGTTGACTCCCGGAAACAGGTTAGTATATGAATCGAGGAGTTCGATTATGGTGTCTCTTGTATAGTTCCTTCCCATCAACTCGAGAATCCTGTTTGATCCGCTCTGCACGGGAAGATGAAAATGTCTGCAGACACCGGGAAGAGCGATACTCGAAAGCATCTGTGGCGTAAGACCTATAGGTTCGGTTGAACTCAGTCTAATCCTGAAACCTCCGAGTTTCAGGAGATCCCTGACAAGTTCGGGCAGGCGGTATGAATCATCGTAGATATCCCTGCCGTATGCGACCAAATCCACTCCCGTTAGGAGAATCTCCCTGTATCCGGATTGTCTGAGCTGTTCTGCCTGTTCCATGACGGTTTCGCGGGGCTGGCTTCGTGAATGTCCCCTTGCTCTCGGGACGATGCAGTACGAGCAGTTATTGTCGCATCCGTCCTGTATCTTCAGTGATGCTCTTGTTCTTGCGATGGAAGTAGGCGCAGTTGCAGGAAACAGAACTCTATCATTTTCAGAATGAGACGCATGGGAAAGAAGCGGTACACCAAGAAATTTCGAAAGAGAGTTTACCAGTTCATGTTTTTCAGTATTCGGAATCAGGATAGTGCTGTTCTCTCGGGGGAATTCATCAGGGGAAACCTGAACCACGCATCCCGTGACCGCAATTACTGCCGTGTTGTTGTGTTTACGAAAATATCTTACGGATTTTCTCGAGCGCGCAGTGCTTCTTCTGGTTACAGCACATGTATTTACGATGATGACAGCCGCTTCTTCAAAATTCTCTGTTCGGCATGCACCTGCTCTTCTAATGAATTCATCAAGCAGAGCTTCTGTCTCATAGTAATTGAGTCTACATCCGAGTGTATGTACAAATATCTTCATTGTTCCAATAACGATGCGAGCGGAGCCTTATGTTAGCTCCGCTCATTCGAAAGTGATGCCTATTCTGCTGCTTCGTCCTTCTTGTCGGAATCAGTATCTTCCGCGGAGTCATCTGCAGGAGGATCTTCTTCTGTCTTTTCGATTTCAGGAATCTCGTCTTCCGGATTACTCACAGTATCAGAATCTGCAGGTTCGGATTCGGAAGAGTCTTCATCTGCTACAGTAGGTCTTTCATCCGTCTCAGGTTCTGTTACTTCAGTATCAATCTCCTGTGTACTTTCAGGCTCTTTCTTTTCGACCTTCAAAGGCTCTCTGCCTTCGAGTGATTTTCTGAATTCATCGAGTTCTTCCATCGGTTTGCCATTGAAATAGCTTCGTACACTAAGGACGATTCTTCGGCTCGAAGCTTCCATTTCGATTACTCTCAACGGCAGTTCGTCACCCACTCTGATTATTTCTTCGGGATTCTCGAGTTCTTCCCATCCGAGTTGGCTCTGGGGGACAAAACCTTCTATGTCCTCATCGAGACTGACTACTACTCCGCGGTCGAGTATCTGAACTACTTGACCTTTGATGTCCTGGCCTTCGGGATATCTTCCATCCATTGTATCCCACGGGTTTTCCATAGTCTGTTTGAGTCCGAGGGATATCCGAGCATTGTCCTTGTCTATACTGAGAACAACGACATTTATCTCATCACCCTTACCAAGGACATCACTCGGATGATTGATGCGCTTCGTCCAGCTCATGTCACTGATATGAACAAGACCGTCAATTCCGTTCTCTATTTCGACAAAAGCTCCAAACGATGTGAGGTTTCTGACTTTTCCTTCGATCTTTGTTCCAATTGGATATCTTTCACTTATTGTATCCCAGGGATTGTCGATGGTCTGCTTCAGACCAAGAGATATTTTCCTTTTCTCTTCATCAACGCTCAGAATCATTATCTCGATTTCATCACCTATGGATAGAATTCGTGACGGGTGACGAATGTGCTTTGTCCAGGACATTTCAGAGATATGGACGAGTCCTTCGATTCCCGGTTCGAGTTCGACAAACGCTCCGTAGTCAGTCAGGCTTGCCACAGTACCCTTGATGATTGTATCTACCGGGTATTTCTCTGTTACTGCATCCCATGGGAATTCCTGCAACTGCTTGAGACCGAGTGAAATTCGCTCTTTTTCGTGATCATATTTTAGTATCTGAACTTCAATCTCGTCCCCGATGGAGACAATGCGGGACGGATGCCTGACTCTTCCCCAACTCATGTCTGTAATGTGAAGAAGTCCGTCGATGCCACCGAGGTCAACGAATGCTCCGAAATCAGTGATATTCTTGACAACTCCGATGCGGATCTGCCCTTCTTCGAGTTCTTCGATAAGTGCATCTTTCTTTTCTGCTCTTGCCTCTTCTAGAAGCTGTCTCCTACTCACAACGATGTTTCTTCTGCGCTTGTTGAGTTTTATGACCTTGAAATCAAATTCCTCTCCGATGTAATCATCGAGATCCACAACCTGCCGAAGTGCAATCTGCGAACCGGGAAGGAATGCTTCAACACCCATTATACGGACTTTTAAACCGCCTTTAATACGCTTGGCAACAGTACCCTTTATTGCAGCACCGGTATCGTATGCATTCTTGATATCTGTCCAGACTGTATGGAAATGAGCCTTTTCCTTGGATACGCTGACAAGGTCTTCCTGTCCGTCCAGTGTTTCGATGAGAACGTCTATTACCATTCCCGGAACGACACTCTCCCCTTCCTTGAATTCAGAGAGCATAACTCTTCCTTCGCTCTTGTATCCGATATCTACAACAACTTCCTTGGCAATGACTTTGATGATCGTCCCTTTGACAATTGCACCGGGGCGCAATTCGGTAGGGCAGGTGTTGGCGTTGTACATTTCCTCGAATTCTTCCTTCTCGGCCGGAGTATAGTCTTCGCACTCTATAGCTTCAGCTTCCTCCAGGGTCAGTCCAACAATAGTTTCGTCTTTCTTCATAAAATACATGTCCTTTCTACGTACTGTTCGAAGACAGATCAGGGTCTTCTTCTGTTAAAAAGCCGGCATTTACGCCTGTTCTGAGAATGCCGTCTCTGATTAATTGTAAAGCTGCAGCGGTTCCGGATTCTCTTCTTGCAGCCAGTATATCTTCAATTTCTATAAAATCGCCATAATGCACATCGATCCGTGTACCCATACGCAACATGGACTTTAGGGGTGAGGTTGTTCCGTGAATGTAGGCCGGTAAAACCGGAACATTTGCCCGTGAAGCAATAAGTATTACACCTGGTTTTAGCGGAAGAAGGGCTCCGTCGTTGCTTCGTGTACCTTCGGGGAAGATCAGAACAACCATATCGTTACGGAGAAGGGATATGGCATGGCGAATGGACTTTCTGTCTGTGCCTTCCCTGTTAACAGGAAATGTATTGAGCTTTCTTAGGAAGAAATCGCCAAATCGTGACTTGAAGAGTTCCATCTTTGCCATGCATGCAACTTCCCGGGGAAAAGAAACTCCCAGGACAGGCGGGTCGAATCCTGAAATGTGATTGCATACAAGAATGAAGGCACCTTCGCGCCTTCTTATCTTATCGTCTCCGTAAATCTTCAACCCGAAAATGAGATGGGCGAAAATTCTACCGAATTGCTGCACATATTCAGCAAAGTTCTTCCTAAACATGTTCACCGACCCGTTTGAAGTAGTAACGTACAACAGTCTGAACTTGTTCGCAGATACTCATCATCGTAGAGTCGATAGTAACGGCATCAGGAGCAGTCTTCAATGGACTGTCAGTCCGTGTTCTGTCTCTGTAGTCACGCATTAACTGCGAGTGGAGAATATCATTCATATCCGGCTGTTCACCCCTGTTCAGCAATTCCCGCCAGCGTCTGTTGACCCTTATCGCTATATCAGCCCTCAGCATTATCTTCAGATCCGCATAGGGGAAAACTACGGTTCCCATGTCACGTCCTTCTGCAACAGTGTCGCGTTTTTCCGCAAAAGCACGCTGCAGCTTGACCATTTCGATGCGGATAGCCGGAGATTGAGCAATGATGCTGGCAGATTCGCTGATGTGAGGTGTTCTTATTAGGGCAGAAACATTCTCGTTATCGAGAAGCACAATATTATCTGAAATGTCGATGCTGTGATTCTGAATACAACTGACAACGTTATTTATGTCTGTAAAAGGAATTGAATTTCGGATTGCAAGTAATGCAGAAGAACGGTACATTGCACCGGTGTCGAGAAAGGAAAAACCAAGGACATCTGCAACTTTCCGGGCTGTTGTACTCTTCCCAGACGCAGCAGGTCCGTCTATTGCAATAAGTTTAGGCAGCCAAGGTCACATCCTTTCATATATGATGGTCGCAATTATTTACAAAAGTAAAGATGAAGTCAAGTATCGAAATTTTGCTTAAGATCTACCGAATCATAGAGTTCTGCCAGCTCAGCACCCTTCAGTATCCTGACCGTTCCTTCCGTAAGATTGCCAAGGTGGACCGAAGAAAATCGAATTCTGGTAAGCAGTTTCAATTTCAGTCCGAATGCTTTGAGCAGTTTTCTGACTTCACGATTCCGTCCTGTATGCAGGATGATTCTGAACACACTCTCTTTCACCTGTAGCACTGAATCCGGTTTCGAGTAGTACCCCCCGCCGATATCAGCACCCCTGCGAAGGTTCTTCAGCACATTCCCAGGGACAGGGAGAACGAGTTCTACAAGGTATTCCCGCTCTATCTCCCTCGACGGATGAGAAAGCCGATAGATGAGCTCTCCGTCATTCGACAATATCAGGAGGCCACAGGTATTCACATCGAGTCTACCTACCGTAACGGTTCCGCGCGGCAGTTCTGTCATGAAACATGTGATATTTCTCTTCGATGCTTCAGTAAGGGTTGTCTCATATCCCGGCGGTTTATTAAGAACGGCTGTAACGGGCAGTGGAATATCGATCGGTGCCCCGTTATGAAACACGATGTCAGTGTCTTTCACTCTGAATCCGGGAGACAGGACAGTTTCTCCATTGACGGATACTCTCCCCTGCTTTATCAGTTCATCACATCGACGGCGGGAGGCTATTCCTGCTCTTGCAAGAAATCTGTTCAGTCTGTATCCGCTGTTATTTGTTCCTGAAATATCAGAGTTCCTCGTTAGAGTCAGTTCCGGGGTCGAATAGACTTCGTTCCTGCATCTCGGTCGGAGTAAGGTCGATAAGTTCATTCATCTCGGATGAGCGCGGGAGATGTTCTATGTCGGTAAGTCCGAAATATTCGAGAAAACCGGGTGTGGTAGAATACAGAAGAGGTCTTCCGGGGGCTTCCTTCCTTCCGCTTATTCTGATCATATCACGTTCGAGGAGTGTTCTGAGTGAACTGTCGCAGTTTACTCTGCGGATTCCTTCCACACCTGCGCGCGTAGCCGGTTGTGTATATGCAATAACTGCCAGCGTCTCCAGAGATGCCCTGGACAGTTTTCCTGAGCGTCTACCTTCGAAAAGCTGTGATACGACTGGACCAAATTCGTTGTCCGTGGCGATTCTGAATCCTCCTGCTATTTCGATTATTACGAGAGCGTGCCCCTGTTCAGCAAAAGACGCTGAAAGTGACTCCACCGCATTCCGGACAGAATCTTCCCCGCTTCCGGTAAAGTCAGTTAACTGTTTGAGGCTTAGCGGTGCGTCAGAAGCGAACAAAAGAGCTTCTATTTCGCGGGTGAGTCTGTCAAGGATCAACTGTCCACCTGTCCGTTCTCTTTATCGATATTGAGCCGAAGGGATACTTCTGAGAACTTGATATCCATCCACGCCGGATCAATTCGAGGATTGAAATGAAATATGATATGACCTTGCCTCTCTCAGGTGAAGGACCGAGAATATCAGTGAAAGAAATATTCCCGTCGCTCCGTATGATTTTCTCGAGTGATGCAATACATTCAGTAATTGTAAGTATGCGTCTTCGGAACTTTTGTCCTTCCTGCACCTCATCTTCCGCAGTAAGTTCGCCGAGAGCTTTGAGAAGGTCGAATAAAGTAGTTTCCCCGGGTTCCATCGGAACTGTTTCAGTCGACCATCGCTTCCTCTCTCCCGGCGATGAGAAAACATCACGCCAGGTATCTTCACTGGTTCGAAGATGCTTTGCAATATCCCGAAATGCTTTATAGAGGATGAGTTGCCTGCCGAGTACAGCTACGGAATCTTCTTCTTCATCAGCTGCAAATCGGCTAGTCGGGAGAAGAGATTTACTCTTCATTTTTGTAAGTGTTGCCGCCATCACGAGATATTCACTGGCTACATCCAGGTCCAGCTCCTGCGCTTCTCTGATAAACACCAGATACTGTTCGGCTACATGTGCAACAGGAATGTCATATATGTCGAGTTCATCCCGTTTGATAAGAAAAAGTAGAAGGTCCAGCGGTCCATCGAATGATTCTATACAGATCATGCAACTTAACTCAGCCATATCAGTATACATAGCCGAATTCGAGAAGGTCAGCGGGATTGTCCTGCCAGGATTCTCTTACTTTTACCCAGATGTCGAGATTCAGCGGACGTGCCAGGATAGCCTGTGCTCTTGCAGATGTCTGATCGACAATATCCTGCAGCATGCTCCCGTGTTTACCGATAGCCACACCTTTGTTCGAGTGGCGTGAAACATGAAGATTCGCTCTTACATACCTTTTATCGTCGCGTATAGAGAATTCTTTTATCTGGACTGCTGTTGTCGATGCAATGTCAGACGGAAGCAGATTGAACAGTGATGCACGCACAAGTTCTTCGATAAGAAATCTCTCGGAGTGGAATGAAAGGAGTTCGTCGGGAAAGATGTTGTCCCCGTTTGGAATGTGTTTTCGGATAGTATTTATGAGTTCATCCGTTCCGTCGTGGGCAGGGGGACACACAGGAACGATATGCGGGAAATTACCGGCAATGGAGATCTGATTCATCAACCCCGACTGAAGGTCACGAGGGAAATAGTCTATGAAGGTCAGTGCGATGACAATAGGAGTATCAGCTGCCTGGTGCAGCATGGAGACAACTTCTCCGGATTTCAATTGATTTATCGGATCGCGGGAGGAAATCGCCAGACAGATGACATCCGCATTCAGTACAATATCTGAATTGTCGTGGACATCGAGAGGTGGTGAATCAATAAAACATATCTGTGTGTCAATCGAGGAATAGAGTCCGGTAAGTGGAATCCTCGATGTGCCGAAGTGCGGTGAAGACGGAGCCAGTTCCAGTCCTATCAGAGAGTTCAAAATAGCTGACTTACCGGTATTGGATAAACCGGTGATTGCACAATATCCTGCAATCATTTACTTATCTCCTCTCAATCCGGTGTTGCAGTTTCGGCTGTTACCGACGTATTTTCAATAACCGGAATATATTCAGAACCGGTGAGTGCGAAAAACTCACCGGAAGTTGTCCCGTAGTATAATATATTATCCAAAAGCAATGGTGCGGTTCCTGAGTACCCCCCCATTTCAATAGAATCGAGCTTCATCCCGCTTGTTTTATCGAGTACGTGAAGTCTCCGGTCGTCACAGGAAACATAGATAGAGTGTTTCCCGATGACCGGCGGAAGCTGAATCCAGTTCTCGAAATTCTGCTGCCAGACAAGTTCTCCGGAATACAGACCTATGCATACAAGACGGCTGTCACAGGTGCCGGCAAAGATGAGCGAGTCGACAATAACCGGCCGTGAAATGACACAGCGCAGAGGTTGAGAAGTTATATCAGTTTCGAAGATGGTCTCCCCCGTGCGGAGATTGAAGTTTCTTATATATCCGTCAGAAAACCCGACAATGACAGAGGAACCGGATGCAGAAGGCGGAGATGCCTGAGAGTGATATGAGTGTTCCCAAAGAACTCTCCCTGATGAGTTGAATGCAGCAACATCACCGTTTTCCGTACTGAAGACAAGAGTTGAATCTGCAGTGACCGGACCCAGGACGACACCATCGAGTTCATCTCCCCAAATTAAATCACCAGAGCGCGCATCGAGAGCAGATATGCGACCGACCGAATTTCCGGTAAGAAGAAGTGTGTCAGAAAAGATGGCAACGTTGCAGAAAATATGGTATCCCAGTGCCGTAGACCACATTTCTACCCCGGTATTTTTATCGAGTGCATAAACCGTCCCGTCCTGCCCGCCGAAATACACCATTGTCGAATCTACAGCAGGCTCGCCGCATATCCCACACGGAGTATCGAAAGACCATTTGACATTGCCGGTTGCCATATCGAGACATCGCAGGCGACCGTCATTGCATCCAAGATAGATGTTACCTTCATTGTGAGCAGGTGCCGAGAAAAATTCTCTTCCCCCAACATCATCCAGTATCCAGAGCGTATCGAATGGAGCAGAAATGTCTTTTCCGCCCCATCCTGCATTTCCGGACGGAGTCCCTCTCCCCTGCATCCAGTAATCGGGCAGGACAGGGTCAGATAACAAAGCAATGGACTGAAGAGAATCCTGCAATGAGACTTCAGCATTTGATGTGTCGACTGCAGCGTAATTGTCCCCGTTATTTCCGGATGTTCCGCTGTTGAATAGTGTGAGTGATTTCGGAATCAGCCAGATGAATATGAGTGTACAGATCAGTGATGCAGCGATTATCAGGATTTCAAGTTTATGTGAATCTGCTGAAGAAGCACTGTGCTTATTATTCATCTGATTCATCTCCCGTCTGCCTTCAATATATGATGACCGGTGAACCGACAGGCAGAGCCTGATAGATGGCTTCAAGGTCTTCACTTCCCATCCTTATGCACCCGTGGCTCGAATTTCTTCCAAGCCCCACTCCATAGTGAATTAGTATTCCGCCCCCGAGACTGAGAGAGTAATTTCCCAGTGCTCCGGGTACAGCAACGACCAGCAGTCTCTCTTCATTAGAAAGTGAGTCATTATAGAATGTAACTTCTTCCTCCCAGGTCAGGCTGTCAGGCATCGAGATGATGCTATCGGGGGTGGGCGGTTCGAGTCCACGCTCCAGCCAGTACCAGTCGGGTCTGTACCATAAAGGGTTCTCAATAGTTCTGGACACATATCTCACGCCGGTAGGGGTCGAGAAATCCCAGGTCAGAGAATCTCCCACCGTCAGCCCTTTTCCCGTGCCACAGTATCCTGTGCGTATCATCAGGTCGTGTCCACTTCGGAATCTCCTTCTCAGATGGAATCTGTTCTGATTTGTATCGATAATCAGGTAATGGCCATAATAAGTATTAATCAGTGAAACACCGTCTGCATAGGCGCGAAGGGTGTCGCACTCGGCGGATACAGAAGCAAGGGAGTCTTCGCGGGCAAGCAGTGCCGTGTTCGAGTCATGAAACAGGTTTCGTTCAGCAGCAAGAACGATAAGTGTGTCGGACAGATCTGAAGCATCAGCAGTCATTTCTGCAATAGTCGAATTCCGTGCATTTACAAGAAGCAGCAATACGGCAACGGATGCGATGAGAACACAGATAATCACAATGAGTGCGGTTTTCAATTTCAGCATTCTACTCCAATGTGCGTGCTGTCTGCCATGATGCTGTATATCCACGCACATCAATGTGTATGTACGGGCCGTGTAAACGGTTCCACCTATATGAAGATGCGCCCCCGACAGAAACAAGACCTGCATCTTCCAGTTCCTGAATAATGTCTATCAGATAATCTCCATCAGCATAATCCACTCGTTTATTTCGGTCGAAGTCATCCATCAGACCGTTGAAAGACATGCACTCGATCCAGATATCTGCCGCCATGCCGTAAAGATGCAGACTCTCAGTAGTTGTGTTGCCGATTTGAGCATTGTACAGGGGCGTACGGAAGCCGCTGATGCATGTAATTTTCGTGATGCCGGGGTACATCTGCCGGATCGCTGATGCAAGTACTTCGAGTTTGTCCACCAATTCCATGTCGAGTGCGAGATACTGCGGATAGTTGCCGTCTATATGGCAGAGAAAATCTCCTATTTTCAGATGAGTCGAAACAGGTATGGAATAAGTCGAAGATGTAATCTCGAAAAAATGAGTCGGGAGGTTGTCGCGCTGATTTCCGTCTCCGTAGGAACCTATTTGAAAAGAATTCATCGATGTGGTTCGCCACCTCGAGGTTTCAATGGGAATCATCACAGCGTAATCAGTGGTTCCTGACGAATCCTGCAGAGTCAGTGTATAAATGCCATGGCTTCGGGGAGCAATCCACCGAACGGCGGCAGTATGTTCTGTACCTGAGAGGAATGTCCCGGTATCCACCGTCCATGCTGCAGGTGCAGAAATAGAAAAGGAGACGGTGTCACCGGGCAGAATTATGAATGCACATCTATGCGGAGGCAGTTCGACACCGTCGACAGAAAGTTCGAAGTGAGGTGATGCATAACTTATCATACCTCCACACTGAGATAGAAGAGTCAGCAGAATAATCAGCAGATTCAAGGTAACCCCTTCTCATTAAGTTCACTCCCGGAGTGTACGGTTCTGCCGATTGTAACCAACCCTCCGCTGCAATGCAGAGAAACGGCTTCGGAATATGCTTCATGCTCCTTTGCCAAGATTCGGGCAGAAAGAGACTCTTCTGTGTCATTTGGCAGAACAGGCACAGTCTTCTGCAGAATGACAGATCCCGTATCGGTTCCGGCATCCACATAATGGACAGTGCATCCTGAGTATTTCACGCCGTATTCAAGTGCCTGACGCTGACTGTGAAGCCCGGGAAACGAAGGAAGCAGGGAAGGATGGATGTTCATTATCTTTCCTGCATATTTGTCAAGCAGGTTCTTCTTTATTATGCGCATGAGACCGGCAAGGCAAATCAATTCTATACCCATCTCCTCCATTACTTCTATCCACTCGAGCTCAGCGTCAGAGGTGAATTTCGTCCTGAATTTCCCAGGGTAAATATACATGGATTCGACTCCAAGATTCTCTGCCTTCTTCAGGGCAGGAGCATCGGGTTTATCGGTAATAAGAAGTCTGATTCTTCCTCTTCCGGTATCTCCCCTGCAAAGGGCCTCGAAGTTGGAACCCCTGCCTGATGCGAGAACGGCAATTCTGACAATATCCTTTTCATCCTTTGAAAATACAGTCATTGGTATTACTCCAGTGTGCTTTCAGAATATTCATATCTGTCATCGAAACCCCATGTGATACCGAAAGTGTAATTCCGGGAATCATCGAGGACTTCTTCGATGCTGAAGATGAATGCGAATGTGTTCAATGTAAACAGGGATACAATGTCGAAACCGAGAATATCCTCTTCCCGATCTATGCTGCGGTAGTCCCAGGATGCACCTCCGTAGATGTGTCCGGTTTCACCCCACTTGATATAAGGGAGTGCAAGCCCTGTGAAACCGGCAGTGTCGGCTGATGTACTGACCGAGGTCTTCAGGACGGCATAAGGCAGTTTAGTGATTACACTGCAGTTTGCACGGAAATTACCGTAATTGTCCAGGATAAGGGAAAGTTCGGCAGGACCGTATTGAAGAACACAAAGTGAGTATGGAGTATCATTACCTGACTTGTATATGTGACCCAATTCCAGCGTTACTTCGCCGATTTCTGTTATGAATCCGGCAGTTCCGCCAGTTGAGAGCGTATCATCAGTCTGCCCTAAGACTCCCCTGCACATCAATGAAGTGTTTCCCACAGATTTTCGAAGAAGCAGTCGTACTTCACCGCACGCAACTGAGTCTTCTGTATAGGAAGCAAGAAATCCCGCATCTGCATTCATCCCCACGATATTGTCCGAGTGCAGGCTGCCGGTCAGTTCAAATTTCCGTCCCCCTGAATAAAGTCTCGAAAATGACAATCGCACATCAGATGTTGAGCGATGCCATGTAGTCCACAGCGCATAAGCGCTGCCGTCATTCTGCCATGACCTGCCGCCAAAACGGAATTCACCGAGGTAGACCCTGAGTACCTGATCTTTATCAGTTCTGTCGCGAGATAGACTCAGATCGAATCGAAGTTCTGAAAAGAGTGGTCTTCGAAGATATGCCGAATACCTGTTTCTCTCCGCAGTATTCTCAAGAAGACCGACTTTGCTTGAAAATGATGAATCAGGCACCTGTGCGGGAATGAAGTTCAAACACCACATTCCATTGCACCACAGTCCTGCTTCAAGGGGGTTTGTCACTTCGAGGGATGCGAAAGAATCCCATCCCGGAATACGGTTCGCCCCCTCCGTCAATACAGGCATGCCGCCTGTGAGAACAGTATATCTTCCAAAGGGCAGGTTAAGGCCGGAAAACATGGAATGTGTCTGCAGAAGGTCATAGGGCTCCGGTGCAAAGGAGAAAGTGCTGAGCAGGGAAAGTGAGATCAGAAGCATCACAGTCATATATCAGTACCCCGGACGGTTCATTGCCCTGTATGTCAGTATTTTCCCCTGCTCGACACCAGGCTGGTCGAGTGGATTGATACCTAGTGAGAGTCCTGTCAATACAGTTGTTATCTCGAAGAGCATGAAGAGCATTCCCAGTGAATGTGCGGAGAGATCCGGCATTGTAAGGCGGGTAACCGGAACTCCACTGTTTTCGAGTGCTGTAGCAGTTGCATCGGCTTCCGCTGCCCTCAATTCATCAATTGTGTGCCCCTGCAGATATGAAAGCGCTGGATAATCATCGAATCCTCCCGGTAGGGGAATTGGATTTGTAACGGTGTCAGAGACAGTTATAATTGTAATTGTCTTATCAGACGGGCCTTCCATGAATAACTGAACAAGAGAATGTTGATCGGCCGGTCCCCTGCAGGCAAGGGGAGTCTGTCCCGTCATTACTTTATTGCCTTCGAGATCGTTCAGTTTACCGAGACTCTCCGCCCAAAGCTGAGAGAACCACAGGGCAGTACCGTAGAGTCTGTCACTGTACGGCATGAATACATGAACAGGATGTGAATGGAAATTGTGAAGACAGGCAGCTGCAATTCTTACGGCAAGACTGTCCTTTCCCCTGTCAAGAAAATCAGAGCGTACCGATGCTGCTCCTGCAAGAATACTTTCGACATCCAATCCCGCAAATGATGCGGGAAACAGTCCGGCAGGACTTAACACACTGTAGCGTCCCCCTACGGATGGCGGTATTGGGAGAGTGTCCCATTCCCTTTCATCAGCGAGTTTCCGCATGTCACCGTTTTTAGGGTCGGTTATTACTACAGTTCTAGATAATTCGGTTTCTGACAGCCACGGATAGAGTTCGAGAAATACGGCAAGTGTCTCCGCAGTTCCGCCCGATTTTGTGATGACTGCAAGAAATGTCTCATCACGAATGCATTCTTCTTTCATGTTATCTATAAGGGTACTATCAGGTGAATCAGCGATGAATACTTTTCGGGATCTGTCAGCCGGAAGAGCGGATAGGATGGCTTTTGTTCCCAGCGATGACCCGCCTATTCCGCAGACAATAAGACAACTCGAATCATCAGACTGTCTGTGTGATACAAGATTGCGTGTTGCTATCGACAGTTCTTTGTTCGTCGGGAGGTCCATGAAACCAAGTCTGCCTGCCTGAAGCCATTCATAGAACTTTTCTATCGAAGATACCGGCAGAGAATCATATCTGTAATTAGTGTGGAATTTAAAATCCGTCATTTGCAGTGCAACTCCTTACTCAGTTTATCTTCTCCTAAGCAGCGGCTCATTTACCGGATAGTCCGGAATGATAACTGCATCCGCTCCTGAAATATCCGCCAGACATAATACGGGTATTGTGTCTAGGCAGATGGTGATTACAAATGTCACAAGTCCGTCTTCATATAATGCTGCTCTTGGAACTGTGATTATCCGTGAAAAACAATCCTCTATTTCTTCATGTACCCCCGAATATACAGCACTTCGTGTGGAATGTTCAAGCAGAATAGAACTTCCGGCACGCTCCGGCCAGTGATGAAGTTCGAGATCCATAGGCACTTCTACCCCATAATGTGAAATCTCAGATGAAATCATTAGCAGAAGTGTGTCACCGCGTGAGACCGTATCTCCGACCGATACGGTTACGACAGTTATGGTGCCCTCTGACAGAGAGAATATGCAGGAAGGAGCAGCGAGACTCTGCAGGCATGCAGTCAGACTGTCAATCCGAAGGCTGCATGAAGCGGTTGAATCACCGGAATTAAAGTGAATAAGAGCAAGGTCAAGTTCCATCTGAATGCGTTCGGACTGCATTCTCCGGAATAGATCGTCATATGTTACCAGTGTATCCGAAGGAGTGACTGAGTCACCTGCTGAAACGAATACAGCAGATGTTTCGGATTCTCCAGCAGTCGGCATACTAATAAGAATAGGCTCGGAGGTAATGGGGATAATCCGGAATACGGGTATGGTATCGCATAACACGGTATCGTATGGAGCAGTATCTATAATGCTCGTATCTGCCGGATCAACAGGTGCAGGCCCGGATTCAGAATCACCTGTGCAGGAACCAACTGCAATAATTAGTATATAGGTAATGATGATTGTGATGACTTGGCGAAACAGGAAGTTATTTTTCATATTAGCACCATTCTATCAGTTAATAAATTACTCAAATCAGAAGGTATGGTTATGCATGAATATTAAAGGAACTGCAATAATTGTCATATCGCTTCTTCCGGTACTGATGTCGGGATGTGGCGGACCAAAGCAGACAAGTGGATTCTTTGTAGGTTTCGGTGATACCGGAACTACAGAGACTGTTGTTCATGAAGAAGAAACTGAAATCCTACCTGAGGCGATCGAGCAACCCGAAGATGCAGAGACTGTTACTGAACAGGAAACAGCGGTGGTCACTCCTGTGCAGGTTTCAGTTGAGAATACGCTTGTCAATTGCACATTCGGCAGCGTACTTGATTCTCCGTTTGGGGATAATTGTTCGTACAGAATCTACAATGATGCACTTCATATAGACAATTCAGCCGGCAATGAACCTGTTGTTCTTCTTTCAACAGCCGGACTGCTGGACGACGGTTTAATAGAAGCACAATTCGACCTTCAGGAAGCACCCTTCAATTCTGTTGTGGGCGTGGTGATATCATCGGGAAGCACAGACAGGTTCATCCTGCTCGGTGTAAATTCACGGGGACAGTTCACAGTTCAGAAGATGATGAGCGGGTACTGGGTACCCCTGATGGGCATGGATCCGTTTGAAACGAGCAGGCTTCTCCCCTATTCACCCGGAAGCGTTCTGATATCTGTATTCGTGCACGGAAGTTATGTCGATTTCAGCGTGAACGGACAGCTCCTCACTGTGATTAAGACAGCGCTCCCGGCTCTGGGACAGGCAGGAGTCTTTGTCGATTCACAGATAAACGCCGACCTTTCCCGCTTTACAGTCATACCCGCAGACTGATGTTTCTTTTCCTGATACTTCTCGGCTGGATTCCAATTGAAAGCACAATTCAGGGACTCGAATATTCAGAACCCGATATCCAGTATGGTAATCCCAAAAGCGGTTTACCCATCCTCATGTATCACCATGTTTCAGACCCGGTCAATGGAGTTTACGGTGTTTCTACGTCCCGTCTGTGGGGCGACCTTCAACAACTCCACGATGAAGATTTCTATCTCGTTGTTCCATCTGACATAGAGAACGGACTGACAGATATACCTGATGGCAAAAGACCTGTCATGCTGACCTTCGATGACGGATGGCTTGATAATTTTAACTACATCACTGCGTCTGACGGTTCGCTTGAGATGGATCCTGACTGCGTGGTGGCTTTGCTTAATGATTTTTCTGAACTTCATCCTGATTTCGGCAAAGGTGCACTCTTTTTCATATCATGGGATAAGACTCCATTCGATCAGTATGCACATATACGGGAGAAGTTCAACTATCTTCTTGATTCCGGATATGAGATCGGCAACCACACAAATGCACACGCACATTTCGGCAGTCTTCCGAGAGAACAGTGGGAATCAGCAATAAATCTACCAATGGAGAAGTTCCACAATTATCTGGGGATAAGAACCGGCATGATCTTCACTCTTTCCTATCCGGGCGGATATCTCTCGCGTAACACCGGTGCTGAAGAACTTATCGGAAGTTTCGAATTCATGGGAGTATCTGCAATCAGGATGGGTTTTCTTGTTACGGGATCAGTACCTGAAGTTGAAGACATCTGCAGTTCATATGAAAGTTGGTTCCGTGTTGGAAGGCTCGACATGAGTCAGTACAGCATCCCGCGGGTATTGAGCTGGTCCAACTTGATGCAGACCGGCACACAAAGAGAAAGTCTGCACGACCCCCTCCGCTACCGCATGCCCGCACAATAATGTCAGTACCGTACTTCACCTTATTCCATCTTTAGTCGCTAAACACCATTGCC
>CAYRQP010000008.1:18207-54174 GCA_964426545.1 uncultured bacterium
AATGTCAGTACCGTACTTCACCTTATTCCATCTTTAGTCGCTAAACACCATTGCCAACAGTCTAAAGTGGGAGAAGTGAAGTACGGTTCTTGAGCTTGAAGGATAAACTATGGGACGGAGCATGGCTCCGTCCCTTCTGTTTCATACTCCCGGTCAGGTGCAGCACACACCAGCTTCAATTCCGGATAGCCTACACACAGTACAGCATACAATTTGCCAGCTCCCTTGACGGTATTTCTGAGCCATAGCGGAAACACCCTGGACATCGCGAGAGCTATACCGTTCCAAAGCGTGTCCAGTCCGAGAGTGCGGGCATGGACCATAGTGAGAGTCGCTGCGATAATAGCATCTGACCTGCCGGTCGGACTGTTCCGCCGCGAATAAAAGAAAAGCACAGCGGGAGCACTTCTGAATATGGGGTCGGTCCCCATTTGGAAATTCCTCAAAAAGCGGGTTGTTCCTGTGAGTTTTCCCAGAAGAGCGGGAATACCGGTAAAACGTATTATTCTAAGGAAGTTTCGAATAGGAACCAGCAGTCTATGAACACTGTCTTTGCCATTGATAACCGCCACTGAGATACCTTGTGCATTCACACCTGTTGGAGATTGAGCAATGACAGCCAGAAGCTCCTCGATGACTTCTGAAGATATCTCTTTATCGCTGTATTTCCGTACAGAGCGTCTCGATTTGAGAAGGTTCATGAGATCTGCTGAATCGATGCCGTGCGGATCGAGCAGTTCGAGAGCAAAGACATTTTCAGGACAGTAAACTCCGCAGTGAGCGCATCCGATACATCGTTTCAGGGAAAACACGAGATGCTTATCCCTGATGTTGATACAGCTCGATGGGCAGACTCTTGCACAAATACCGCATCCGGTACACTTTTCGGGTACAAACGGAATGTCAGGGGAGAATTTCAATGTTCACACCTTTCGTAGTAAGTCCGGGCTGGATGAGGAGAACACCCGGAAAGGTACCGTAAGGCTCAGTAAGATCCCAGACTTCATTGGAGTTCGAGTCAACAAAGGCAGAAGCGGTATACCGGCCGGGCGGAATGTTGTCTATGACATAATCTCCCTCCAGCAAAGCAGCATTGCGAGTGCTGTTGTCTGAGTCTCCCCCAGTGCGGGATAACCGCAGGACAATCACATCACTTCCCTCCCATGCAATGTATCCATCAATTGACCCGGGTTCATCACCCCATGCCGTAGAAAACACCCAGGAAAAAGGCTCTGTGAGTGAATCACCCCAGAGTGTCGTAAGTCCGGGCTGAAGTTCGAAAACATATTGCTGTTCACCGAGCAGTTGATGATCGGGGATGAATTTGAAAGACCGACTATCCATAAGCAGTAATTCACCGCTGATTAAGGAGTTGTCCGAGATACGGTGCAGTGAGAATCTCTCCCCGAGAGAGTCAGTATCAATCCGGTAATTGAATGAGATATAATAGGGTCCCGCAGGGTCGATACCGGTACCCCCCGGTTCAGGGAAATACGACCGGATTCTGAGACTGTCAATCGGAAGTGAGTCTGTCCCTGTGAATTCGAGAGTATCATCCGTAATGGTATTCCCAAACAGGTCTGTGACTCCGGAGACGGCAATATGGTAGGGTTCACTATGGATTTTACCTGACTCCAGGATTACGGAAGTTCCGCTCCGGTTTCCGGTTTCCCAGTAACCGTATAGAAGGACATCAGTACCGGTTGAATCGATAATGTCTACATTTTCAAGAAGCCCATCCGTGCAGATATCTTCATTGAAAGATACTTTCATATGATAAGAATCGATTGCCTCTGTTTCGATAAGTCGGGGTCCAATCGTATCCACAACTGAAAGGTACATTCCAACAGTAAATGAATCAGAGGTAGAAAAGTTCAGAAGAGTGTCAGAACCTGCTTCATCGTCTGATTCCCAGATAAATGAGTTGTCGAGGTCTTCATAACATAGAATTCTGTATAACCCCGGAGAAATCCATTTCACTTCTGCGTGTCCGGTGGAATCAAGGTGAGTTCTGCGGTAGAGAAGAGAATCGATACAGTTTTCAATCGCATACAATTCAACTAAAGTACCAGGAATCGGTACGCTTCCCCCCTGTCTTTCTGCATTGATTGTCAGAATACCTTCGGGGAGGACATCGGAAGAAGAATATATGAAATCATATACAGTGTCAGTTGTATTTCCGCGCGTGTCGGATATTCCGGTGGGGATGTGAAGAACGAAATCCGGGTCAGTCACATCATCTCTGAACAGAACTACCATCTCTGAAGCATGAATTTCCAACTCGAAATCGAGAGGTGGATAGATGAAGACGGATACAGATTGCGGGTCGAGTCTCTCAGACCAGGCAAAAGTGACTTCCCGGATGTTTGTCCAGCCACAGCCGGGTTCAGGAGATACTGAAAGCAATTGCGGCGGAATAGTATCTTCAGATCCTCCGTCAGGAGCAATCATCCTTGCACAGGAAACTATCACAACGAGAATGACGCATACGAAAATGAATATCTGCTTCATTTTGCAGTATTATCTTTCTTTTTCTTCAAAGTACCTGCGGTGCGGTAGAAAGTAGCAGCTTCAGTATGCCTGCCGAGTTTTTCCAGGACGATGGCAAGTTCGACCATATAATCAGTGTCGTTACCTATCAGTTCGAGTGCTGCCCGAAAATACCGCTCTGCCTGCTGCAGTTTGTCCTGAAGGTTCGAACATTTGCCGAGATAATAGAATGCATGCGGATTGTCAGGTTTATCGTTCACTATCACCTCGAGAATATGAAACGCCTCATCATATATCCCTGACCTTAGAAGTGAAATGGCATGTATCAGCGGTACGTCTTCTTTTGGGACATTGAGGTCATCGACCTTCTGTTCCCAGTTGTCTGCGCGGAGAATTCCCATACTGAGAAGGAGTTCCCGAATCCGCTGCACCCGTTTTACAATGTCACCCCGGGAAGGAACACTGACCTTTTTAGACTCCTCACTCATGCCACTTGTTTTAGAAGCTACGCGTTCGAGGAAAGAAGCATCTTGCTCGTCCGTTGTCTCTGTTTCTTTCCGGGTATCTTTCCAGACTGTCGGAGTATCTCCGGATTTGGCGAAAAGTGCCATCTGCCTTCCGGTCGATTTTTCTTCAAGAAGATGATCGAACATCGCTTTCTGCTGTTTTGTATCAGTGATCCGTACGAGGGAGCGAAGCTGGAACTCGCTGATGTCATCGGTAAGCAGCAGTTTTCTGCGCATTTCATCGGGGAGTTTCAATAAGTTCAGCATCTGCGTAATGCGTGCCCTTGAATAACCGAGAAGTTCAGAGAGTCGGCTTCTGTTGTCTACAAGGTCATTCCTGAGCAGTTCACTGAATAGATTTGCCTCTTCGATACAGTTCGATATTGAATCATGAGCGAGATTGATATGAACATCACTTCTTACGACAAAAACTTTGATTGTGTGCTGTCCTTTTTCAATCATACGCCAGAATGACCTGTGATGTGCGATGAGAGTGTAATCGAGCTCGTTATGCGACTCATCATCGGTCTTGACCTCGATAAGAACCGGTGGAGATGTCTCATATTCAAGAAGTTCCGAATCCCAACCGGGGGGGTTGTCGATATACCTGATATCACTGACACGAACTTCCTCGAGGGGTGTGTGTCTTGCCGGTTTCTGTGTTTCACCTGAGTTGTTCATAAGATATTCCTCATCTCCTTGCTGAAGAGCAGCGCATCGAGGGCGTCGATGCACTCTCCGTTCCATTTGTATGAAGTCCTGATTCTCGAAAACATGTTCTTCTGCCGCCGCACAAGTTTCCAGGTATTGGCTGAGACAGACTCGGCAAGGGCAGTATGATCGTGCCTGCCTGAATCGAGAAAATCAATCACCTCTTTATATCCTATCGTCCTGCCGAGTATGCTCTCTGCACCGTATCCCCTGGAGCGGAGATCGACAACTTCATCTATCAATCCGTCTTCGATCATTTGAAGGGATCGGGCGTGAATTCGCATCCGGTGGACCTCTGCGGGGATTGCAATTTCGACAATCCTGAATCCGGGAGTATCCGGTACTTTCCATCCCGAACGCAATTCAGAGGAAGGTTCTCCTGACAATATCTGTATTTCGAGTGCTCTGATCTGTCTGATTATGTCATTTTCAGATATCTCATCTGCGCGGACAGGATCGAGAAGTTCGAGCATCGAATACAGAATCCCCGGGTGTGCACGGTGCAGTACATAAAAACTGTCACGGAGTTCATCCGAACGGGACGGCATGGGGTCTATCATGCCAAGCAGCGCAAAAATGTACAAAGCTGTTCCTCCGGAAATAATCGGAAATCTGCCTCTTTCGATGATCTCTGAAATCAGTCTTTCAGCATTCTCCGCGAAGTCCCCTGCAGAAAAGACCTCGTCCGGTGTAATGATATCTATCAGGTGATGCGGGAGTATTTTCAGCTCTTCCGGAGTCGGCTTTGCAGTGCCTATGTTCATAAAACGGAAGACAGCCCTGGAATCAGAAGAGATAACTTCAAGGGGATACTTTGAGGAAAGTTCGATCAGCGCATTTGTCTTACCTGATGCAGTACAGCCAATCAGAATGGGAATCGGCTTACAATCTTCCAAAGCGTTCTTCCAATTCGGAGAATGGTATTTCGATTAATGTCGGTCTTCCATGCGGGCAGTGAAAGGGATCATCCGTACTGAAAAGACGGTCGATGAGATGAACGGCCTCCGCATGGGAAAGCGGATCGCCCGCTTTAACTGCTCCGGCACAGGCTGTTGCTGATGCAACCTGTTCATTGATGGGGATGTCTTCCTTTTCGGGGTCAGACAGGGAGTGAATAATCTCCAAGACTGCCTGGATTCCATGAAATGTTCCCTGGGGTACACCCGTTACAATCAGCGTATTGTCATCCTCTATTGAAAAATAAAAACCTGCATGTTCGAGGAGAAGCCGGTTTGTTTCGAGAAGCGGAACATCCTCAGCATCCAGTCTTAGATTCTCCGGAAGAAGCAGTTTCTGATGTCCCAAGCGGTTATCGTCCTGCATTCCCTTCAGCACATTTTCATACAGTATGCGTTCGTGGGCGGCATGCTGGTCTATAAATGCGAGACCTGTATCAGTTTCCATAATTAGATAGGTCCTGCCGAACTGGGTAACTGTTGAATTCACACTATCTGCCCCGGGAGTATAATTTGAACCGGACGGAGTCTGAAGGTCAAGAGCCATGGTGAATGTGTCCCGGTCTATAGTATGCATCCCCGAACCGCTATAAACTGTACTTCCCTCTCCAGAAGATGTTCCGGGATAAGAAGAAGAGAAGAAAGAAGATTTCCTGGTATCGATAATTTCCCTGAGTGCATTCTCGACGGCTGCGCGAATATTACCCGGTTCTCTGAAACGGACTTCACGCTTTGCAGGGTGCACATTGACATCCACTTCATCAGGGGGAATCTCCACACTGCATACAAGAAGCGGATAACCGGCCGGTCCTGCTATCGCCATATCGACAGGTGCCCTGATTATTCCTGAATAGATACTGCGACCGTTTACAAGGTAGTACTGATGTCTTCTTTTGCTCCAACGGACATCGGGAAACCAGGTCAGTGATGCTGTCACATTGCCCGAAACACCCTCAGCCGTAAGGAACTTTGCTTCAGACGCAAGGCTGTAGCGGGAAGTAAGCCGCTCTGAAACGGAATTGGCTGCAGAGAGAGAAAAAACAGTGCGGGCATTGTGAATGAGTTTGAACGAGACATCGAGCCGGGACATCGCCAGTGCGGTAATGTACTGCTCGACCCATGAGAGTTCAGTCGCCTGCCTTCTCAGGAATTTCCTTCTTGCAGGCTGATTATAGAAAAGCCCTGAAACGCTGACAGTAGTCCCCCGGGTGCGGGATGCAGCTGAAATGTCCCCCGGGACTCCCCCGTCGATTGAGAGTTTCCATGTTTCGCTTCCTCCTGTAGAAGAAGTAATTGAAAAATGTGAAACGGCTGCAATACTCGGAAGCGCTTCTCCCCTGAAGCCTAGAGTCGAAAGTGTTTCGAGATCGGATTTCTCTCCGATCTTGCTTGTTGCATGACGCTGAACAGACAGAAGCAGGTCGTGCTTGTTCATCCCTATTCCATTGTCCCGAACGATAATGGACTTACGCCCCCCCTGTTCGAGTTCAACGGTTATCTCCGTGGAACCTGCATCGAGTGAGTTCTCAATAAGTTCTTTTACGACAGAAGCCGGCCGTTCGATGACCTCTCCCGCTGATATGAGATTGATCAGAGAGTCGGAAAGAAGACGGATGTTCCTCATGAAACTCCTTCAATATGGTGCCGAGAGAGGGACTTGAACCCTCACGCTCATAAAGAGCAACGGATTTTAAGTCCGTTGTGTCTGCCAATTCCACCATCCCGGCACCGGATTTGTTAACGCAGCAATATAACCCATCCACTGCCGTACGTCACTTATTCCTCTTTAATTAAGTGTCCTGGCACCTTATCTCTAAGTATCTGACAATCTGCTCTGCTCGCCCCCTCCCGATCCCGGGAACCTCCATTATCTCCTCAGCGGAAGCGGCAGCAACTTTCTTTGCGCTGCCGAAATGACTCAGGAGCCTGATTCTTGTCGCCTTCCCGATTCCGGGTATTTCATCAATGATTGAACGGAGCTCCGATGTGGAGCGTCTTTGTCTGTGGAAATGCAGGACAAACCGGTGTGCTTCATCGCGTATGCTCCTGAGAAGGCAGATGGGAAGTGAATCCATGGGAAGTTCGATTCTCCGTTCGGTTATTCCTTCGATAAGCAATTCTTCCTTTTTGGCAATTGAAACTATTTTTACATTGTTATCCGCAGCCCAATTCTCCCCAACTGCTTCCACGGCCGCCCGGAGCTGAGTAACTCCGCCATCGATTAGAATAATGTCAGGTATTTCAGTTTCCAAATCCAAATGACTTATGTAGCGTCTAAGTGCGGAGGCAATCATTGCAGGGTCATTACCGCTTATTGCATCCGGTATACTGAATTTCCTGTATCCGGAGCGATCCCGCCGCCCGTCCAAAAAGGAAACAAGTGCAACCACAGACCAGGAATCAAAGATGTTCGATGCATCAAGACCGATTATTCTGTGCGGTGGTTCAGAAAGATGAAAAATATCAGCGAGTGCTTCGAGAGCTGCATCGATGTTCTCTTTCGACTGCCCGGACCGCTTCCATGCAAGGCTTGCCAGGAAGTGAGACAGGTTGCGTTCGGCGAGTTCGAGAAGTTCTTTGAGAGCACCTTTCTCCGGTATCCTGATTTTCACAGAACCTTCTTTTTTAGTGGAGAGCCAGTTCTCCAGCATCTCGGCATGATCCGGAATTGACGGAGTCAGAATCTCTTTTGGAATGTCTCCTGTGTCAGAATAGGCAGAACGTATGAGGACACTAAGTCGCTCAGGTATATCTGCGTATTTCCACTTGGAATTGAAGGGAGTTCGCAGAAGGCTTGAAATTCTTCCAAGTCTAATACGCATTATAATGCCCCAGTTCTCCCTGACTGCAAATACATCCCGGCTCAGGCTGCCTGCATCAGACTCCGGTGCAGGCCAGCCGAAATTCTCGAGTCGCTTCATAAGGTCACGCAGGCGCTGTGCTTCTTCGAAATCGAGTTCTTCCGCTGATTCTTTCATCGACTTCTCGATCTTCTCGATTGCCCATGCCCAGTTGCCGTTCAATGTTGTCAAAATTCCATTGAGATTATTCTCGTATTCAAGTGTATCTGTTTCCTCTGTGCATGGTGCAGGACACCGTCCCAGCTGTCCCATGAGACATGGGCGTTTCTGCTTAGGGGGATTTGTGCCTGTGCATCTGCGCAAAGGAAACGCTTCAATCAGGATGTCGAGGAGTCTTCGCAGGTCACGCATGGCGGGATAGGGACCAAAGCGTGCCCTTCCCCCCGGGTTTTCACGCTCCCTTGTTATCTGTAGCCGTGGGTATTCCTCATCAGTTGTGATTTCAATGTAGGGGTACCTGCCGGAATCGCGCATTCGGACATTCAGCGGGGGTTTCTTCAGCCGTATCATTTCGGACTCGAGGATAAGAGCTTCGACTTCAGTATTGGTTATTGTCCATTCGACTGATACTGCCTTTTCGATGAGAACCTGATGTCGAAGATCACCTGCCGTGCTGAGGTGTCCGCCCAGTCTCTTCCTGATGTCTTTTGCTTTCCCGATATAAAGAATCTTACCTGAATCATCGACAAAAGTATAGATTCCCGGAAGGTGCGGCGCTCCTGCTATCGATTCCTTAAGTGCGTCTTCGGACACGATTGACAATCAGTTTGAAAAAATGGCGTGCATCTGAGCCGCCGATGACGCCAAACAGCAGCAGGAAGAGAATGAATGCCAGAGATATTACCCCGAGCATTGATGCTATTCCGGGAAGCAATCCGGACTTCGAAAAGTCATTCACGGAAGGGCTCAGTCTCCAGAGAAGAAAGAGTACTGGTACCGATGCAGGGAGTAGCGCAAACCATGCCCGCCTTCCAACACCCCCTCCCTTAGTTGTTTTCATTCTCCGCCTGAGTACATACTGAAGCAGTATTGTGTTAGTTAAGGCTGAGAGAGTTGTCGCCAGCGCAAGTCCCGCAAGGGGTTCGGCAAATCCGGTTTGTATGAACATGTAGGTAAGGGAGATATTCAGCAGGATGTTCAGTGCCATGCATCCAATTGCAATCTTGACCGGAGTTTTCGTGTCCTTCATCGCATAGAATACAGGAACGGTAATCTTGATTGCAGCATAAAAGAGAAGTCCCGCTGAATAGAATGCAAGTGCAGCCGAAGTAAGTTCGATTGAGCGCGATGAGAACACTCCCCGCCCAAAGATAACTCTTACAATGGGTTCTGCCAGAAATATCATACACATCGTAACAGGCAGCATAAATGCAGAGATTGCCAGTGAAGCCCGGCTGAGGGAGAGTTTTGCATCTTCGATGTGACCTGCAGCAGTCTGACGGCTCAGGGTCGGGAGCAGCGCTGTAGCAAGTGAAACGGCAAACACTCCAAGTGGAAACAGCATAATCCTGTTGCCGTATGCAAGAGCAGAAACACTCCCCGGGTCGAGAAGTGATGCTATCATCTTATCGACTATCATGTTTACTTCGGCAGCCATCAATCCTATGAGTGCAGGGATAGCTAGTCTACCGATGGTTTTAAGCCTTGGATTATTCCTCCAGTTGAAATTAGGCTTGAATGCTATTCCCTTTTTTCTCATGGCAGGTATCTGTATGAGAAGCTGAAGAGCGCCGCCTATAAGAACCCCAACAGCATAGCCCCACACCGGTTTCGCCGGATTGATGAACCGGGCAAGCAGAAAAATTCCGATCAGCGCTGATACATTAAAAAGAACGGGTGCAAGTGCAGGAGTGAAAAAGTGGCGATGAGAATTGAGTATGCCCATCACAACGGCAGCAATACCTACGAAGAAGACATACGGGAACAATATTTGCAGAAGCCCTGAAGTCAGTTCTGTCTTTCCCTCTATGAGAGAGAAACCGGGAGTAAACAATTTGACAAGCAGTGGCGCAGCGAATATCCCGATCAGAACGCAGGCAAGCAGAATGACAGCAACAAATGTAACAATCCTGCTTGCGAGAATATCTGATTCGCGTTTGCTGTCTACAAGAAGGGCCTCAGTGTATGTCGGAACAAAAGCGGAACTAACTGTAGCCTCTCCAAACATTCTTCTGAGGGTATTGGGAATGATGAAAGCAAGTGTGAAAGCATCCGCAGCCATGCCGGTTCCGAGAATAGCTGCCTGGGCAATGTCACGGGCCAGACCGAGAAGGCGGCTCATTACAGTCAGCCCGGCCATCAGTCCTGTTGCTTTAGCTATTTTACCGGCTTCTTCATCCGGAGTACCCAGGAACTCCAGATTCTCTTCCTTATCAACAGGTGGATGAATATTATCTATCATACTGTTAATTCTATCTCATTGGAATATAATCGGCAAGAATCGGAGCAAGCTGTTCTGCAAGCAGTGGATTGAGTTCTACGGCTCTGGCTGCAGCCTCATGCGCTTTCAAATACTGTCCGAGGTTCCACAGGGATACAGCGTAATTTCTCCATAGTGTCGGTGAATTAACAGCTATTTCCAAAGCAAGTTCAAATTCGAGTAAACCCGGGTATAAGTATTTGATCTCAGATAATGCAGCTCCTCGGATATTATGCAGGTCAGCTCCGGAAAACCCCCTCTCTTCTGCAAGTTCCAATCTATTGAAACAATCGTCATACATTCCTGTATTCAGGGACTGCTCGGCAGAAAGAACATATGTCAGACCGGGGCGAACTTCACCCGGATATCTGTGAAACAACGATAAACAAAGAATCAAGAGGAGTGAAGGTATGATAAATTTCAACTCCTTCAGTCTAACCGGGCAGAATGCAGTAAGAAAGAAAAACCCGGGAAGAAATGCTGTTCTCGACCGTGCTGACGGAAAGAAAATGAATGCAGCCGTTATTCCGGCAAAGACGACAGATGATGCAATTATGCCGCGGAATGAGTTCTCCGGGGGTTTGAAACTCCGTGCAAGTCCCATTCCGAGTGCAAGTAAACTGACAGGAAGAAGAAATAACAGTCCGGAGATACGGAGAAGCCATCCCGTTTCCATGTTCCGCCCGGGACCCGGAAGTGAAAAGAATGCTCCGATCTTTCGAAATCCCATGAGCATCCAGTCAATCGGTGATTGAGATACCGAATCAAATGCTCTGGAAAAGAATTCCGCATCATGGCCTTCAACTGTACTGACAGACACAAGCTCCTCGAACTCCACACCGGGCGGTACAGTCAATAAATTCCAGTCAGTGCCAATCCAGAGGTTTTCAGCACCGTTTGAGGCTATGACCGCACCTCCCCCGCCGACTGCATTGAAAACAAGAATCGGGGTGATGACAGCAAGGGCTCCCCCGCACCAGATCAGTGCTTTTAACCTGTATTTCGAACGGAATACAGAGAGAAGCAGAATAAAAGGTATTGCAAGGATAACCTCTCCCCGGAAAAGAACAGCAATCCCTGCAAGAATACCCGACACAAATGCAGACCTAAATCTCGACTGAATCATCAGTGATGCTGCAAGAAACAGCGCAGCAGGCACAGCCGGTGCAACCTGCAGACCAAAGAAGGTGAAAAAAGGATCCAGCAGAAGAGCAGCGGAACAGAACATGAGCCAAAGGTTCTTCCGGAAATCCCGGAATGAAAGAAGAAGCAATACTGCGGAGAGCATTGACAGCAGTGAAAGAAATACCTTCAATATCAATGCGTTCTCCCCCGCCCCCAAAAAATGGGTCAATACGAACATTGCAGGCGGTTTCCCGAATACATGGCTTCCGGATGGAAATGGACTCATGGAATAGGTCATCTCATCCACATATAACCCGCTAAGCGGAAGAACTTCGTTGATGCGGAATGCTGTATTAGTTCTCAGTCCGACAGCCCCGGCAAGAACAACCAGGAAGAGAAAGAGGATTGTTCTGTCTGATGGATATTTCATTTCAGATTATCCTCAGTGAGAACATTCTTATGTCTGTGAAAGTAAAGAAGGAAGTTCCAGAGTCTCGAGCCCGACAGGGTGGGTTCTGTCAGAAGTGAGAATTGTCAGGCTGACTGACTTTCTTGTCAATGCTTCCACATCTGTATGCTCCCACTTTATCAGTGGAAGCTGACGATACGCCCCGTAGGAGAATTTACCGTCATCGAGTCGGTCGAACTTTGCGTCTTCGGCAAAAGCCCCCAGGACTGTCCACTCATAAGTCCTGATATCATCAGGGGGAACGGCCGGCACATTGACATTCAAAACACATCTTGCGGGCATACGCTTGTGAATTCCGCTTTCGATGAGTTTCCTGATAACAAAAACTGCTGTTCCGAAAAGTGGTTTGTCAGGGTAGTTGGCGAGGTCGATGCTGACTGCCATTGCAGGGATATTCCAAAGCGATGCTTCGGTAGCCGCTCCCACAGTTCCTGAGTAAAGGGTATTGTTCGCAAGGTTAGCACCCGGATTTATACCTGAGATTACGAGATCAGGCGGATTGCCTCTGAGTATCTCCTGTAGTGCAATTTTCACGCAGTCAGTCGGTGTGCCGGTAAGCGAATAACGCTGCTTGCCCTGTTCATCGAGTTTCATGGAATCGTGAAGACCGAGTGATGAACTGCTTCCGCTCGATGGTTTCGAAGGGCAGACTGACCATGTATCGTGAGTCTCCTTCAGAGCATCATGCAGAATTACTGCACCCGGCTGGTCATACCCGTCATCATTGGTGAGAAGTATTTTCATCGAGGTTAGAATCCGCTGCTGAGTGTGATTCTGTGAGATGCACCGAGTGCATAATCGAAAGGCACAAATGCATAATCGAGAGTCCAACCCGAGACTGTGAAACCAGCTCCTGCCGTGAAGTCGCGGCACTCATCTGTGAAATGCATTCCCCCCCTTAATGAGAACCAGTCGAGAGGTGAATACTCCACTCCTGTTGCGTAATCTGTTTCATAGTCGATCTCATGGGAAACTTTGGCTGTGACTTCTGCACTGCCGTATGGAAGCGAAAAACCCCAGGATGCCCCTACTTTCACAGCGGTCGGGAGATCGTATGCTCTGTCAGCCATTGTGACTTTCGGTCCAATGTTAGCCAGTACAGCAGCAAGTCGAAAGTTCTCAAAGGGATAAACGACCAGCCCTGCCGAGAATGCCATGCCGGTAGATGTTTCCAGCCACAGTTTTTCCCGTATGATTTTCATTGAAAGACCTATGTCGAATATTCCGGCTCTTATTGAGCTACCGAGCAGGAACGATGTATCCCAGGATGAAAATGTACATAAGGGTTCACCTGTAGCTTCATCCCTCATTTCGATATCTCCGGTGTAGATAAAATCCCCGGCAAGAGAGAACGAAAAGTCACCTGCTCCGAATACCCATGCAAGGTAGTTTCTGGTGGTATTTCCAATCCAGCTGTTATGCCCTGCAGCAATTCCACCTGTCGATGACGAGAGAAGTGCAGGATTCGAGAATACAGCAAGCCTGTCGGCACTGAGCAGGGATGTACCCCCCAGTGCTGCTGCCCGTGCTCCGACATCGATGTTCAGGAAACTGTATGCCTTACTTCCGGCTCCCTGATACACATCATCTGCAAAAGCAAAAGATAGCATGGTAAGCAGTAAGATAAGCAGTATGCACCAGTTTGGTTTCATTTTCCTCCGAAGTCAAAATAGAATGTGTAATATACTGCATCTTGTTATTGGTAGTATGATTAATAATAGTTGGGCTGATTGGAGAAAATCGATTGAATATCATAACCGTACTTCATATACCGGCACATCGGACGAAATTTGCTGAGCGGGGATTCGCTGTAAAAGTAGACAGTCCTTTTAAAGGGGCGTTGGTCCCGGCGAAATACTATAGAAAAGAAAAGGCAGTTACGGGGATAATGATAGAGATCAATAGGAGGCTTTACATGAACGAGAAAACGGGTTGTCGTCTACCGGAGTTTGAAAACATAAAGCGAACTATAGGTAGTTTTGTTTCCGAGTTAATCCAATATTACCGAAGTCGCGGCACAACCAATCGGTGAAGCGGATGTTAAAAACTCTGCTCATTATGCTTTGCACTGCTTAACTCGAACGTTCCGCATAGTCCAAATTGAATGAAAAGTTTCGTAAAGGTGAATATGAAAATAATCTTCATGTCGACGGGTAGGCATACCGGAGCCTGGAACATGGCGTTCGACAAACTCATGATGGACAGCGTTGCAGCCGGTACATACGAGATAGTGATTCGAACCTACGGCTGGGACCCGGCGTGTATCTCACTGGGAAGATGTCAAAAACTGTCATCTGAAATTGATCTTGATAAACTCCATAGGGATGGCTATGATGCGGTGAAACGCCCGACCGGTGGCAGAGCAGTGTGGCACGGGAATGAAGTCACCTACAGCGTGATTGCACCTGCAATGCATCCGTTTGTCTCCGGTACGATCAGCGAATCTCTCCGAAAAGTGAATGAACCCATAACAAGGGCAATGCAGCTGCTTGGAGTTGATGTCGAAGTGAAATCAACTGACCACCACCGCATAGGTAGAAAAGTCCCGCTCAATCCCTGTTTTACTTCTCACAGCAGATATGAAACCGGGACGATAGACGGCAGAAAACTCATAGGAAGTGCACAACTGAGAAGCAAAGATGTCTTCCTGGAACACGGTTCCATCCTCATCGGGAACGATCAGTTGGAACTTCTCGAGTATCTTCCTGAAGAACGCCCGAAGAAGTGGATGAACATGATGCGGAACCACCTGACTGACGGCATAGCCTGTCTCAGTGAATTTCTACCTGATATAGAAGCAGGGAGCATCGAGAATGCACTGTTCGAGTCCTTCAATGAGAGATTTGATCAAAAGGTCGAAAGAGTAGATTTCAATTCTATAATTACTAAGCGCCATGAAGAACTTATGAAGGAATTCCTGATTGATGAAGAATAGATATAGAAAGAAACCCGACTGGCTCAGGAGGTCACTGGTCGAAGATGAGAGAGCGGGCAATATAAGAAGGATTCTTAGAGAGAAGAAACTGGAAACTGTATGCAGCGAAGCACGGTGCCCAAACCTTGGACACTGCTTCAGCCGCGGCACTGCAACATTTCTTATCATGGGCAATTACTGCACGCGTAGCTGCAAGTATTGCGCTATCAATGATTCATCGATTCCCCCACTCCCGCTCGACCCTGATGAACCCGTAAATCTTGCAGAAGCAGCCTTGGAAATGAACCTTAGTTATGTAGTCATTACATCAGTAACCCGAGATGACCTTTCCGACGGCGGAGCAAAACACTATGTAAAAACCATTCAGGCACTCCGTGAGTTTGTTCCCAATGTTGAAATCGAGATACTCGTCCCGGACTTTCAAGGAAGCAGGGAATCCCTTGAATTGATAGCATCCTCTCACCCGGATGTATTCAATCATAACATTGAAACAGTCAAGGCCATGTTCAGCATCATACGCCCTGATGCTTCATACAGCCGGTCACTCGAACTCCTAAAGAACTTCAAAACACTGAAACCGCAGATCCTGACAAAGAGCGGCATAATGCTTGGGATAGGCGAAAATGAAACTGATATTGAAGAATCTATCGTAGACTTGCTCAAAGCCGGAGTAAGCACCCTCACACTCGGACAGTACCTGCAGCCCTCCCTGAAACACCTGCCAGTCGACCGATATGTCACACCGGAGGAATTCGACCACTGGAAGGAACACGCCCTTAAACTCGGCTTCACCCGCGTATCCTCCGGTCCCCTTGTGCGCAGCTCCTTCCACGCTGAATTAAAGGGACAGTATACTTAATTATTATTGCATGATAATCAATACCGTACGTAACTTCTTCTACTTTTTAGTATTTTACGAAACCAGTACTACTTTCGTGTAAATAATGAAATCAGTGTCGTACTTCACCTTATTCCTCTTTTGTCCTGACTCTTATGCCGCAGCCAAAAGTGGGAGAAGTGAAGTACGACACTTGTGCTATATATAATCTGAATAATTAAGTACACTGTCCCCGGATCTATTGCAGCTTGAAATTCCTAAACGAATGCACCGACTTGTTGTCGAAGGTAATGATGCCGATTTCTTCGACCATCCCCTTCAGGGGAAGTGATACATGATTGAGTGAGATATCGAGTGCTGTCTGAACGACTTCAGGTTTAAGCTGAAAAGCAAGGGAACAATGAGGTACCCAGCTGCCGGGTCCGTAGAGACACTCAGAGCGGTCCATGTATTTTTCGAAAAGATTGTGAAGTGCCGTATGAAGCGTTACGAGTTCGGGAACTATAGCAGGACCGAGAAATACTGCCCCGCTTGTCTGCCCGAATGAAGCAATTGAAGAGAATACTATCGGGAACTTACTGAAGCGCGAAGCAAATCCCTTGAACTCCTCGATAAATTCATCACTCTGGACGAAGTCCTCGATTATAGCGAGTGTGAGGTGGGGACGGGCTCCTCCTGTCCGCAGCAGCGGAGACGATATTCCCCGTGTACGGAGAACTCTCCATATCTGGGTGATGTAGTCTTCAGTCTCGTCATCGAAGAACAGGCAGATATCACATGCCACAATGTACCCCCTTTGCAATTAGAATCTAATATTTCCTGCTTTGCAGTCAAACTCATCTCTGATGTATGTTTCTGACATGGAAAATAATAACATTAGAGCATACACCCATGGAATAATCCTTGCACCCATGGCGGGATACACGGACTCTGCATTCAGGCGTATATGCAGGCATCTCGGTGCAACATGTACCGTAACTGAAATGGTAGCTGCCGCAGGGCTTTCCCACCGCTCTGCAAAATCTCATAAACTTCTGAACTACACGGAAGAAGAAAAACCGATAGGCATTCAGTTATTCGGCAATAAGGAAGAAGATTTCGAAAGAGCGGCTGCCATAGTCACAAACATGGGATTCGATTTCATAGACATCAACGCGGGATGCCCGGTCAAAAAAGTCTCTTTGAAGGGTTCCGGTGCAGGGCTTCTTCGTGACATTCCCCGCCTTTGCTCCATAGTCCGCAGTACAGTAAAAGCATCTTCAATTCCCGTAACGGTAAAAATCCGAATTGGATGGTCACCCGATGAACCGGTTCCGGACGAACTCCCCTCCCTCCTCGAAGAAGAAGGAGCTGCGGCGCTGGCAATTCACGGAAGATACCGCTCCGACTTCTTCAGCGGCACGGTAAACGCCGAAGCAATCAGGATACTTGTTGAAAAATCGAATATTCCGGTCCTTGCCAACGGTGCATCTGAAAGCGTCGAATCACTTATTGCATTGAAAGCGGACACAGATGCTCAGGGAGTTCTAGTCGGCAGGGGTTCACTCGGCAATCCCTGGATATTCCGTGGCATAGCCGGCACTCCGGAAGATGCCGAGATAAAGCCCGGCGAGTTGAAATCCGTTGTCATGGAACAGTTGCAGTACATGAAGGAATACATCCCCGAAAAGCACCTTTATCACATCATGCGCGGTCACCTGATGAACTACCTGAAAGGCTTCGAAGGTGCTTCTGCCCTGCGCCAGAAGGCAACGAGGGTATCCAGTGATGAAGATGTCGAAGATGTCATGACTACTGCGGAAGAATTTAAATTCAGTCATTGATAATCTGTGAGTTCAGAGGTAGGGATAAATGTAAATACCATACTGCTTCAGGTTGTTGAGCCTTACACTGTTGCGGTAAGCGAGTTGACCGAAAGCCATGCAGAGAAACTGACTCCTGCAAGAAAAGTGTTTTACTCGGTAATCTCCAGAGTGCTTTTCAATAATGAGCGTGAATTGTTTGTTGGGAAATGTTCCATTATCTGAGCGAAGACCAGGCTTCCTGAATACATTTTTCCTCCTTTTAGATTGAAGGAAGAATATAGTTATCCCATTCAAGTAGATACTCTTGCCTAATTACTCTATATTAGTGATAGTATATGCGTTGTGACTCTAACGACTTATGTTAATGGGACACTGGTGACTAGATATATATTGCTGGTTGTAGTAATGGCCACGATAAGCGAAACAGTCTTCGGGCTCTCTGGAGTTAGGAGTATAAATGAAAAGAGAAATGAAGTCTGGCAGGTGGTCACTCCCCACAGTTGAACAGATAACCGATTATGTTAAATACACCGCAAATGGAGCGCTATGAAGAGAATTACACGAGTTTTAATAATTATATCCGTATGTTTACTGGCAGGAGCTGCAATATATTTTGGAGCGGGCAATTCAGCCGACAACACATCACATTTACATGACGGCAGTGATCTTCCAAGACTTCTTGACCTAGGCTCACACACCTGCACACCATGCAGAATGATGGTTCCGGAACTGGAGGCTGTCTCGAAAGAATACACAGGCGTTGTGAATGTGGAATTCATAGATGTGAACAAAATTCCGATGCAGCAGAGTCATATGGCATAAGACTCATTCCAACCCAGATATTCTTTGACTCCGGCGGCAACGAACTCTTCAGACATGAAGGGTACATGAGCAGAGAAGATATGACAGAAAAGCTGATCGAATTCGGTTACACTATAGCTACTTCTCAGGACTAATCTGCATGGAAGATATGATAGATTCCTTCACACTTGCTGTGGAATCGGCAGCCCCGATAGCGATCCCGCTTGCCTTACTCTGGGGAGTGTTGAGTATTCTGCTCAGCCCCTGCCACCTGGCAAGCATTCCTCTGGTCGTAGGATATATATCAAGGCAGGGATATAACAGATCAAATAGGGCTTTCAGTATTTCAGTTGTCTTCTCCATTGGCATAATGACCACGATAATACTTGTGGGGATCGCCAGCGTGGCTGCAGGTCGCCTGATAGGTGATATCGGCCGGTTCGGGTACTATTTTGCCGCTGCAGTAATGCTGTACTTCGGACTGAATCTCCTTGAAGTACTCCCATCCCCTTTCAGAGGTGGGAAGAACTTTTCATCTAATAAATCCGGGCTTGGGGGATCTTTGATTCTTGGTCTTGTCTTCGGTATTGCTCTTGGGCCGTGCAAATTCGCCTTTATGGCTCCAATTCTTGGGGTGGCGTTCAGCACTGGCAGAGAATATCCTGTCTTCGCCATTCGCTTGTAGTTGCTCTTTCAATAGGTCACTGCGGAATCATTGTCGGAGCGGGAACATTCTCCGGTGTTATCCAGAAATTCCTGAACTGGAATAACAAATCAGGCGTCGTCACGATACTGAGAAAAGTATGTGGTGTACTTGTAATCCTAGGAGGACTGTACATCCTCTACAGATATTCATAGATGCAACTTTACCGTCTATCCGCCCATGTCCTGGTTATCACATTTGTAAGAATGACAAACTCCAATCCGACCTTCATTCCTCTGTCATGCCATCCATCCGTCAGTTCTTTTCTGATTTCGATGCTCTTAGGGCGTTGATCAATCCACGCTCTGGAATACCCTTTCTTTAGATAGGTTGCCATTGCCCGCTCGAATGTCTTCTCAGGATCCTCAGTTGCCTCTATTCGTTCGTACCCTGCTTTATAGAAACTCTTCAATAGAGTCAAGAATCTTTACGGAAGAAATATCCAGTTTTGAAACGGTACTCCATTTCCTACCGAGGCTTTAAACTGGCTCCGAAGTGTAGATGTCTTTTCTGTCAATAATCAGAAACCGGTCGGAGCATTCGCAAATTGAATCATTTCTATGGGGAAATATTGTAGATTATGTTTCTGAATATCCAATTTCAATTTCTTCGAAATGCTCTTGGATATAATTCACATTTGCGTGCCATCTCCAGAATGCTACGGAAGTTATCTCACCCATGCTTTATCTGCAAGCAAACAGATTGACTCCACAAGTTTTGCGTTTTGTGTATTCACAGGTGCATCATCCTCTTTCAGATTTATGTCTATTACATTACAGTGAAGAATTATCTTGGAGTTGCTTTCCTGAAAAGCAGTGAAGGTTATAAACGAGATTGGGAGATTCGTATCATCTTCCAGATAACTCGCAACTTGGGTTAGTCCTTTATTCTCAGCAGCAATGCTGGCGCATATCAGCCTAATATTTCTATTCTCGAGTTTTAATGGATCTTCTTTTGGACGTTTTTCTAATATTGCTGAATTTTCTTTTCTGTTGATTTTGGATATTCACTTATCCTGTCATATAGAAATTCCTCAGATTCTAGAAAAGTAGCATAGAAAATAACTTGATTCAGTGATTGTAACAGGGATGATTGCATTTCAGTTCGATAACAACTAAATCCCCTTTGGCATCAATCCCGATTAAATCAGGCTTTCCAGAACCTATATATGATTGCTCAAGCAATATATCAAGTCTTTGTTCACGATGTTTGGGATTAGCAGTGATCCACCGTTCAAAATCAGCTTCAGATATGAACTTGAAATATCTAACTAAGATGGTTTCCCAGTGTTGACTTTCCAAAGCTGTATTTCCATTCTGAGAACTCACTTCCAATGTAACTTCTGATAATATCTGTATTTCTTTCCCAGTTCAATAATATATGATTGAGATTCTGATGTCTATTGCTACAATCGGACCGTAGGCCCTTCCGGATTGTGCATTTGCGTCATTATTCTATATTATTGTCTATACATGAAAGAAGTCATATGAAAATAGTCTTTGCATGCTCGGTTGCGATATTGATGCTTGCCTGCGGTGCGTCTGAGAGAGTTATTTCTTCCACTGTCGTCTATACTCCCGCTGTCACTGAAAGATGTGCGTATGAGTGGCAGGAAGATGACGGATGGGGTTTCATTGCCTGGGCGCTGGATATTCGTGATGGAAGTGAAGCGCTGGCAATACAGTCGGGTTATCTTCTGCATGAAACACCTGACCCCGGCACCGAGGTGATGCTCCCGCTCGATGCATCGCTCTCGGGTGCGCTGGAAGCGCGCCTGGATGCGGCGCGAAAAGTCAGGGAAGCGACTGAATGCCTGGAAGACGGAAGCAGTATTGCTGTTTTTCCCCTCCTTCTTGAAGCGATTGAGTTTGATTCTACCTGGTCCGTGCCTGCCTGCAACATAGCAGTGATTCTAATCGAGCGTGACCTGCACGATACAGCACGGGACTTCTTGCAGCCCTGGGCATACAAGTATGATGCTGCATTGATACTCGCGGGAATTGCCTGGCAACAAGGTGATTCTAATGAAGCGATAAGACAGGTTGAGGTTGCCCTCATGGATGAGAATGCACCCTTCGATGCGAAGGCTTCAGCGGCACTGATCTATTCTGTCACGGGGTATCTGTATCAGGCTTCAGCACTTTGGAGAGAAATACTCGCTGACCCTGATGCCACAAGTTCAATTCGGTTGATGGCGGCAAGACTTGCAATCCTCGAAGAACGGCGAAACTACCGGGAATAGTTTAGAGGAACCTTCCGGCCGATACTATTCTGCTTTGATAGTACTCCTTTGCAAGAGACTCCTGAATGACACCATTGCTAGATGATGCGTGCACGAACATTCCATTACCGATATAGATACCAACATGAGATATACTTCCGTCACCTGATGTGGCGAAGAAGATGAGGTCACCAAAAGATAGCCCTATCGGTGATACTGATTCACTTGCGGCAGCCTGGGTACTTGCAGTTCGCGGTATGGATATATCCACGGAGCTGTAGACAGCCTGCGTGAAGGCAGAGCAGTCCACACCTGACTTTGCTTCACCGCCGTAGAGATAGGGCGTTCCTATCCAGCTTTCAATCTCAGTCATCATTGCATGTTCGATTGATGATGAAGGACCTCGGGAGCCGGATGCTCCCATCGACCAGTCCCCTGCTGTCGAGTGTATTCCGCTTCCTTTATAGACCGGAAAGGAAGAACATCCGCTCAGGAGTATTGCGAATGTGATGATAGATAGTGTGAGTTTCATGGTCAGTGAATCATGCGGATTACCGTGTCGCGTCCGGTCCTGTATGTATCGGGACAATCTGTGCTGAAATGGAGACCGCGGCTTTCTCTCCTCTGAAGAGCCGAACTGACAATGCTCTCGGCAATGCTGCAGATATTCCTGAGTTCGAGAAGATCAGTTGTCGGGATATTCGACCAGTAGTCTTCTTCGACTTCGGAATTAAGCACTTCTATAATGTTCATTGCCCGGTTAAGGCGTTTGTCCGAACGGACAATGCCGACATAATCCCACATGACTGTTCTAATCGCAGCCCAGGCATGGTCGATGAGTACCGCTTCCCTGATCGGTTCGGCTCTTCCGAAGAACCAGTTCTGTGCAATATAATCGGCACTGTTGCGCAAAGTGGAAGGGATTGACTCACCCGCCTTAATACCCATTACACCTGCTTCGAGAAGGCTGTTGCTTCCGAGTCTGTTAGCACCGTGAAATCCGGTGGATGCAGATTCTCCGATTACTCTCAATCCGTTCATCTCAGTAGTGCCGTCAATGGAAGCCACTACTCCGCCGACGCAATAGTGTGCCGCCGGGACAACAGGTATCGGTTCCTTCCACGGAACAATTCCTACAGACTGTACTCCTTCAGAAACTTCAGGGAAGCTGTTCTCCAGTTCATTCCGTCCGATGCAGGTTGTGTCGAGCAGAACATGGTCGTGCCCGAGCATCTTCATTTCTGAATCAATAGCCCGTGCGACTATGTCACGGGGAGCAAGTTCCATTCTTTCGGAATCGTAATCACTCATGAAACGATGTCCGTCGAGATTGAGAAGTTGAGCACCCTCACCCCTCAGAGCTTCTGTAATGAGGAAGTTCCTTTTTTCAGGGTGGAACAGGCAGGTTGGATGAAACTGAAAGAATTCCATGTTCCGAAGCGGGAGTCCCGCGCGGTAAGCCATTGCTATACCGTCACCGGTTGTGAAGTCTGAATTCGAAGTATATCTGTAAACCTTACCGGCTCCGCCTGATGCAATGACAGTTTCGCCTGCAAGAACTGTGAATATTGTCCGGTCTTTGAGTATATGTGCACCAAGGCAGCAATCGGTATTGCATTCAAGAAGGTGCTGCATTTCCCGTGAAGCGGTGAGAAGGTTGATTGCAAAGGCATTCTCAAGCACTGTGATGTTCGGCTTGCTGCGGACGGAATCGATGAGTTTTTCGCTTATGAACCTGCCGGTTCTGTCCTTGTGATGCAGGACACGCCGGAAGCTATGACCGCCTTCGATTCCTCCGTTTTCTTTTCCTGCTGCTCCGTCGAGGACCGCGCCCGATGAATTGAGTCTTTCGATGAGGTGCGGAGAATACCCGATTATCTCTTCAGCCACCTGTTTGTCCACAAGACCACCGCCTGCTTTTATGGTATCCTTGACATGAAGTTCGAAACTGTCATCAGGTGAAACGACTGCTGCCAATCCGCCCTGTGCGAGTTCGGTGCTTCCTGCAGGAAGTATTTCCTTGGATAACAGAAGAGCTTTGACTTCATCAGGCAGCGACAATGCACAGGTCAAACCGGCCATACCGGCTCCGATTATCAAAACATCTGTGCGTACCATTTCATCTGCAGTCTTCATGGATGCTCCTTTGATGCACGTTTACCTGCATATCTGGTGGCAGTATTCTCAATATATTCAAGAAGTTCGGGAATAGCACCCTGTGTCTCCAGTGCAGTGTGAAGAACAAGGATGTTCTCCGTATTCTTGAATTTCCTGAGTTTCACGGCATCTTTTTCGGTTGTTATGAGGTGCGAAGCGTTTGTTTTCGTACAAAGGTCATTGAGGTTGTCTATATCCTTCTGTGTGTATTCATAATGATCGGGATAATCTGCAAGTTCGCATATCTTAATACCTGTATCCGATATTGTCTGTGCAAAACTTTTTGGCCGTCCAATGCTGCAGAATGCGACAACTTTCTCAGCGGGATATTCATCGACTGGTGTTCCATCGAGTTTACAAACGGTTATTACTTTCATTCTGCTGAAGATAAGTGGAGATCGCCAGTTATAGTCGTTGATTCTGCGTTTCACCCATTCTGCAGTCATTCCCCGTGCAACCCTGTTTACCCAGATATAGTCGGCGTTGGATAAACTCGAAGGCGGTTCTCGCAGTGTGCCTGCCGGGAGCATGCCGCCGGTTCCGAAAGGAGTCTCGAAATCCAGCACCACGATGTCTATATTACGACGGAGACGGAAGTGCTGGAAACCGTCATCTATGAGAATGACATCCGGTTTACTGTCCATGAAGGCTTTGACTGCGGCTTCGCTCTTGCTGTCAGCGGTGTAGACGGAAGCAATGCCTTTCAGGTTTTCAGCAAGCAACAGCACTTCATCACAGAAGCGTTTCTCGTTGCCCCGGCTGCAGGGACGCACATGAACCGGCTCGGTTTTCCTGTCGATGTTCTTCGCAACTACAGCTACGTTCAAACCCTTTTCGACTATAGACCCTGCAAGCGAGATGACAACAGGCGTTTTCCCGGTCCCTCCCGTTTCGAGATTTCCTATACTGACTACCACACAAGGCAGTTGGACGGCGTTCTTAACCCTGAAATTATCGTAGTATATCCGGCGCAGTCTTACCAGCCATCCGTAGATGTGTCCAGCAGGAGTAAGAATCCAACCAATCCACGCACCAATCCCCTGTCTTTCGGCAATACCTCTAAAGAGTCTGTCAGGCCTTTTCATCTATTTACCTTCGATTACTTCATTGACGGTCAGAAAACTTTCAATTTCACTCAATTCAGATACAATCGTGAAACAGGATAACAATTTAGAATGATAAGATTTCAAAACGGGACCAAAGAGAGTTCGCTCTTTCCCGGGCGGGTCCGGAGATATCATAGCAGGGACTCCCCTACGGATGAGTTTTCTAAACAGGACAGGTCTGACATTATTGCCGATGAGAATAAAAGCACGGGGTTTCAGCGCCGAGAGAAACCTGTCTACGCAATGCGGAGAATCGAAAGGCAGGAAATGATATTCTATCCCCTCTTCCTGAAAAGCGGCTTCCACAGTCGAGGATACAGCTGTAACATAGATGGGAACATCCCCTACTGAAAAAGTCTCCAGCACTTGCCGGATATCGTCAAACGAAGTATCTGTAGATGCATGTATCAATACTGGTGAGTCTGTTCTCTGCGGTATTGCTCCGCGGTGTTCATCACTCTTTACCGATTGCCGAAATGAAAGGAAAAGCGAAATATGGAAAGATTTCAGATTCCGGAGACAACTTATCAGTGAACCCCAGAACAGAGCAGCAAATGACGATTCCATGTCAGCAATTGCTTCCGCCTGATTCAGACTCCTTTCCAACTTCTGATTCCATTCTTCTTCCCCGCCTTTCTGCATTGGCGGTAGCGGTTTCCCTTCGACTATGCAGACCCTTGCGAACGGAAGCGGCAGCATGAACCGGTCCCATGATTTGAAGCGGAACGAAGGAGTCCCGGAAGCTGCCAACGGCACGACAGGGACTTTTGCGATACGGGAAATCATACCTGCCCCCCCTTTGGGTTTCTTCGCAGGCCCTCGGGGTCCGTCGGGTGTAATTGCTCCATCATTGCCGTCCCTGAGTTCACGCGCCATTGCCCCCAATGCCTCCATTCCTCCGCGGCTCGAAGATCCACGAATGGTCTTGAAACCCATTGAATGAAGTACATTCGAGACAATCTGTCCATCCCTGTTTTTGCTGGCAAGAGCGAAGATACCTTCATTTTTGTGAGTGTAGGTAAGCGGCAACTGGTTTGCATGCCAGAATGCATACAGAACGCTTCCTGATCTGGTCTTACCGGCTCTCGAATGTGAAAGGCAGATGTATTTTATGAACCAGGTAAATCCGATACAGTGGATGAAGACTTTACCGTATCTGCGTGAGAGTTTTAGTGTATCAGGTTTCAATGTCGATCTCCCCGATTATTATCTCCGCTATCCGTTTCGACGCTCCGGGTGGTCCAAGTGCATCTTCAACAAGTTGAAGGTTATTGACGGCTGTTATCCGCTCAGCTGTGTCTTCGATCAGAGGTCTCACGGCTTGTGCTATTCTCTCAGGGAAAACTTCCGATTGAAGAAGTTCCTGTGCAATGTTTCTACCTGTTATGATGTTGACCATTCCGATTCGGGTGAGTCCCCGCACAAAAAGTTTTGCGAGAAACCATGTAAGGTTTGAAGTTTTGTATACAATAATGAACGGTACTCCGAAAAGAGCTGTTTCCAGTGTTGCAGTGCCTGAACAGACAACTGCTGCCCTAGACATAGCAAGTGCTTCATGCATAGGTCTGGTGATAAGGGTGAAATCATCATCCTCCGGCAGTTCTACAGTGAGGTCAATCGGAAGTTCCTTCGCGGTTGCAATAACGACTTTCGAGATCACTCCCTGCTTGTGCAGAAGGTGAGATGCGAATGCCATTGCTGGAAGCATCTTGTGCAGTTCCTGTTCCCTGCTCCCCGGAAGAAGTGCCATGTACTCTTTTTCTCCATCTGAAAATTCCGGTATCGAATCGACAATTGGATGCCCGCCCCAAACTGCCCTGACACCATTCTCGAGATAGAACTTCTCCTCGAATTCGAAGAGCGGTATCATCAAATCTACATACTTGCGGATCTTCTTTATTCTACCTTTCCCCCATGCCCACACCTGGGGCGAGATGAAGTAGATGACTCTGAATCCCTTTGAAGAAGCCCATTTGGCAAGCGGGAGGTTGAAACCCGGATAATCGACGAGGATGATGGCATCAGAAGACATTTCGAGTATTCTGCTCTTAATTCTTTTCCGGAGTGTGCGGAGTTTTGGGAGTGATGAGAGTACTTCGAGAAATCCCATGACTGAATAGTCCGACAGATGAAAATCGACATTCATTCCTGCCCGGGAAAGATCATCTCCACCAAGCCCGTGGGATTGAACATCAGTGATTCTGCACAATTCTGTAAGCACCTCAGCCATTCTGATATCACCGGATGGGTCACCGGCTGAGATGAAGAGTTTCATATTACCTGCCGATGACCCTTATCGCTTTCTCTATTTCAGAAGAAATAATCTGTGCGGACTGAAGTGCACCCATTCCCGATCTGCCGGTTACGGCGGGTTCAGTATTGAATTCGACAGCATTCAGGAAGTCCGTCAATTCTGCTGTGAGTGCATCTCGGTCATCTATCTCTACCGGAACGGGGACAATGTCTCCGGAGTGGAACCGCAGTGCGCTTACTTTCTTCTCTGCGAAATTAATTGATATGTAGTTGTCCTTCTGAAATACTCTCAGTTTACGCATCTGATTACGCGATATTCTGCTTGCTGTCATGTTTGCGACACAGCCGTTCTCGAACTGAATTCTTGCACTGGCTATATCGACATTGCTGCTTAGAACCGGCACTCCCGAAGCGTGCACCGAGACGACCGGAGAATGAACAAAAGAAAGAACAAGGTCTATGTCGTGGATCATCAGGTCCATTACTACCGATACATCGGTTCCTCTTGGTCTGAAGGGAGCCATTCTGTGTCCTTCTATGAACAGAGGCTCATTGATTAGGCTTGCCGCGGCAATAACTGCCGGATTGAAGCGCTCAGTATGTCCAACAGCAAGAACAAGTCCCTTCGATTCCGCCAGTTCGACCATTTCAAGTGCTTCTTCGACTGTTGAAGCAATGGGTTTCTCTACAAGTACATGTACACCGGCATTGAGTGCTTTCATGACTACTTCGTGATGAGATGTTGTGATAGATGCAACTACAATTGTGTCGCAAAGGTCGAGGAGTTCTTCGAGTGAATCCGTCTTTTCCACTGCAAGTTCTTCCGAGACAAAATCCAACCGTTCAGAGTCCCTGTCATATATCCTGACTTTACCATTTGTCAGTCCTTTTAGAATTCTGGCGTGATGAAATCCAAGATGCCCGACTCCGCAAACTCCTGTCATAGAATTCCTCCAAACGCTGACAGAACGTCAGCAGCATATTTTACATGTTTCTCTTCGAGTGATATGTGAGTCACCAGCCTCACAATGGATGGTGATATTGCCAAAGTACCAATTTCCAGTTCTTCGAGAGCAGATACCACGGACTGTGCTCTTCCTTCAGGAACACGCATAAGAATGATGTTCGTGTCGACTTCTCCGGTAGCGATGCTGAGTATATCCGAGCGGACGATGCCATCTGCAAGCACAGCAGCATAATCATGTGTTTCCCTAAGTCTCGGCAGGTTGTTATCGATTGCATAAAGACAGGCTGCAGCCAGAATTCCTGCCTGGCGCATACCCCCGCCCTGAAGTTTTCTGAGTCTGCGGACTCTCTCTTCATCATCTTCCGAGCATAGCAAAATAGATCCAACCGGGCATCCGAGTGCCTTTGAGAAGCAGAGCGATACCATCCTGAAACCCGAAACAAGGTTCTTTAATGGCTGACCGTTCACACAGAGGACATGCCAGAGTCTTGCACCGTCGAGATAGACCGATACATCCGATTCATCAGCCAAAGCCTGAATCCTGCGAATGTCTCTTCGCGGGAGAATCAGACCGCCCATGATATTGTGGGTGTCTTCCAAAGTTATGAGTGTGCGGGGGGCACAGTGAATGTCATCCCTGCCTGAGAGAGCTTCTGTTACTTCATCATACGGAAGGCATCCGTCTGCATCCTCATCGATGCGGTGCATCTGTATTCCGCCGCTTGCGGCATACTGTGCACCTTCATAAAGATACACATGACTTCTCGACCCGCAGATGACTTCATCCCCTGCAGATGCAATGGCTCTAACTGCAACGCCGTTCGACATGGTTCCAGTAGGCATAAACACAGCGGAATCGAAACCGCTCATTTCAGCCATCAGATTTTCGAGTTTATTGATAGTTGGGTCTTCACCGAAAACATCGTCACCGACTTCAGCTCTTGCCATTACGCCGCGCATGCTGTCTGACGGGACGCTTACCGTATCGCTTCGAAGGTCGACTCTAAACTCAGGCATTACGGTTGTCCGATGAGATTATTTTCGAATGGCGCAAAACGGCTTCTTCGATTATGCGTTCAAGACATTCACGGGGGGGGATTCCCGATTCCTCCCATAGTTTCGGGAACATGCTGATACCTGTGAATCCGGGAATTGTATTTATCTCGTTGAAATAGACAGTTTCACCATCAAGCAGAAAATCCGCTCTCGCAAACCCCCTGCCGTCTATGAGGGCAAATGCTCTTTCTGCTATCTTCTTAATTTCATCTGAGAGTGCTTCTGTTAGTGGAGCCGGTATCAGGAGTTTAGAATCGCTGCAGGAGTATTTTGCCAAGTGGCTGTACCACTCTTTTCCGGAGAGTATCTCCCCAGGCACAGAAGACACAATGCCGGAATCATCTGAGAGAAGACTGACTTCGATCTCACGGACATCATCAATCCCCTCCTCGATCACAATCAGGTCATCGTATTGAAATGCAAGTTTCAGAGCAGAATCCAGTTCAGATTCATTCTCGACCTTTGAGATGCCGATGCTCGAACCCATTCTTGCAGGTTTGATGAAGAGCGGGTATTCAAGCGGATTCGGGTTCCATGCATTTTGTTCGTAGTCGGATAAACGAAGACTCTTCCATGAAACCTGCCTGATATCTGCAGCATCAGCGAGTATTTTCATAGTCTTCTTGTTCATTGCCGCAGCGGATGTAAGGACACCGGGACCGGCACACGCCCAGCCAGCAATTTCACAGAGTCCCTGAATAGTACCGTCTTCACCATAGGGTCCGTGGAGGACTGGGAACAAGAGATCGAATGAGATTGTATCCCCAACTATGTCGATTTGCCATGGTGAGTAGGATGTATTCAGCAAAACCTCGGATGAACCGGAGAGCCATTCACCGTCGGCACTGATCTCAACGGGAATGATTGAATGTCCGGAACTCTTCAGCACACCGATAACGAATTCGGCGGAAAGAAGCGAAATATCTCTTTCTGCCGAACGCCCACCGTATACTACAAGTATTCTCATCAATACCTTTCCAATAAACGATACACTCATTCAAAGTAGAGGATTTCTTTATATTACTCTTGTATTAGATACTAATATACTGTATAAAATCATATGTGAGCAGGTCACATTTAGAAATAATGGAGAGACATGAAAATTCTTATCACCGGCGGAGCGGGGTTCATTGCATCGAATGTTGCAGACTACTTAATTGAAAACGGACACGAAGTACATATCATCGATGACCTTTCGACAGGTTTCATCGAAAATGTCAACAATAAGGCGGTATTCCATGAAGTGGATATCCGAACAAATGCAGCATACGACATTATTGCCGGCGGAAGTTTCGACATACTCTGTCACCACGCAGCTCAGATGGATGTCCGCAGGTCAGTCCGTGAACCGTCTTTCGATGCAGATGTCAATATACGCGGTACAATCAATCTTCTCGAAGCATGCAAAGACGGTAGAGTAAAGCGTGTTGTCTATGCTTCTACCGGCGGAGCCGTATACGGAGAACCTGAGTACATTCCGGTTAAGGAAGACCATCCCATAAATCCGATATGCCACTACGGGGTGAGTAAGCATACAGTCGAACATTATCTGTTCCTTTACAGGCATCTCTACTACCTTGACTATACTGTACTACGCTATCCCAATGTTTACGGTCCCCGCCAGAATCCCTACGGTGAAGCGGGCGTTACTGCGATATTTGCAGTGAAATACCTGAAAGGTGAAACGCCTGTGATAAACGGAGACGGGAAACAACTCAGGGATTACGTACATGTGAGAGACATCGCACGAGCCAATCTGCTTGCAATGAACCTCGAAAACAGGCGCATATCCGGGAATATCATGAACATAGGCTGGGGAATCGGTAAATCCGTACTTGAATTAGACGGAATAATTCGCGGGTATGTTGGTACCGCACTCGAACCTTCCTTCGGACCTGCACTCCCGGAGGAGATTCTGAAAATAGCCATTAATCCCGCAAAGGCGGAAGAACTTCTCGGCTGGAAGGCTGAAATAAAGTTCGAAGACGGCCTCGGCGATCTCGTAGAATACCATAAAGACAGACTTAGATGAAGAAAAACTTCCCCCCTGTTTTCATTGACCGCGACGGCGTGATAAACGAGAACAGGTCTGACTATGTTAAGTCACTTGATGAGTGGGTACCCATTCAGGGTTCGATAGAAGCCATTGCTGAACTGTCGAAAGCGGGCTTTCCAATAGTAGTTGTTACTAATCAGTCAGCCGTTGCACGGTGTTTCTGCACACCGGATGATGTAGACGAGATACACAACAGACTCAATGAACTAGTTGAAGGTGAAGGCGGCAGTATCGCCTATATCACATACTGCCCTCATCATCCGGATGACAGATGCAGCTGCCGGAAACCCAAAACCGGAATGGTGGATATGGCAAGAGCCGACCTCCACCTCCCTAAAGGCGGATACATGATAGGTGATGCCACATCAGACATGGAATTGGGAATGAACGCAGGCTTGAAAACACTCCTTGTCCTTACAGGGCGCGGTGCAGTACAATTGAAGATCATGAAGGAAGAAAATTCAAGTAGCCCATGGAAGATAGTCCCAAACCTTCGAGAAGCAGCAGATGTAATAATTGCTAATGAAACGGAGCGCTGAGAATATGTCCGGCAAAAGCAAAATGCTTAAGAAGTTCTTTCACATAATGAGTTTTGTGCTTCCTTTCCTGCTTCCCATACTGGTTCTCATGCTGTGGTTCCACAGTCGTACTTCCGCAGAAGAATCCGAAATACCTCTTCATATCGTATCCTCCATCGATACTGAGAGCGGCTATACTTCCTTCTCTACCATTCTCGAAGACGGGAATGAAGCAGTCTGGGGATGTTCGGATGGTATCTTCGATGAGAGCGGGACTACAGAAGCAACCGGCAGGACAGTAACCTGGTTCAGTGAAACTGACATACCGGACTCCGTCCTCATCACCATAGTTACTGAGTTGGTGACGGATTCGCTGAAGTTCCTCCCTATGCAACCCGACCTGACCCCGATAATTACTGTATCGGCATCTTATCACCTTGTAATTCTCGAGCGTTCGCGTTCGGTACAGCTGGCAGCCGGTACCTACAGCGCAATTTGTTCAGCCGACAATCTCGAAGGGTATGACGGGCTTGCATTCATGATCGTAAAACCTGTGGGTGAGCGAAGGTATCTTCTGGGCATCATCCCGGGTGACACCCTTTCCATTGCCCTCTCACTCGGTGGGTCAGTAACCGCAGGCGGAATAGACACAATCGAAGATGCTATAGATAACAGCGGGAATGTTCAGATAACATTTGAAGTACTTCCGCCACCTGTGCAGGAAGATTCTGCCGATGAACCGGATTCAGCGGAAGTGCCTGAAAAATAGAGTGTACATAGGAGATGTAGAATTGAGTTGGCAGTCCATTATTCTAAGGAGTGTATGTGAATACACGAATATTCTTGATAACTTGGATTCTAATTGTCGGATTGCTTAGTATTTCAGGACATACAAATAAACTGAATGCTTCGAATCCCGAGACAGGATTCTTGTCAGATCCAAATTTTGCATTCAGCTATTTAACGATCGTTAATTGTGAATTATCTCACGTAGACAGCCCCTATGCGATAACGGAAATTGATGCTGAATTATGTTTAGTAGACACCTTTCCAACAGATTTCAATGTTTATCTTGTTAAGAAGGATGCCACTGGAATCGTAACCACAAATACAGGAGTAACTAAAGAGTCGTATTTTGAACATACCGGAAGCATTCAAACAACAGCTATCGAATATGAAATCACTGATGATATATGGCAATTTTGCGATGCCTTCTCAGTTGCCATCATAAGCACAGAATCACTTAACGTTAGATGTGTTATCCCTGAAGTATATGATAATCCGGAGTATATATATGAATTAGATAAAAGGGTACGTTCTGCCGGACTTTTCGAGAGCTTTCCGGGTTATTCGAGCGAGTTTCAGGTAGACCTATCCTATGCGTATATACTACCGTATCCTGAAAATTATATAATGATCACTTACACTTATAATAACCAGTGGACAACGGAATATCATGGTCCACGCTTCTTAATAATTGAAGATGATATTTACCCGCTGACCGGATTCTATTCAGCAGATTACATAACCTTTTTTAAGATTGGGTCAAATCTATTTGCAGCTTCTCTTTCAGGAGTACCAAATTGCGGATATGTCTGGTGGGAAGTATTCGAAACAAAAGATTCCGGAGTTCGGGTCATTGATGTAAATCATTTTCCCGGAACGTGAGTTTGAAAGACATGCAATTCTGCAGTCCATGATAGAAGAGAACCATCAACTCAGCGGAAGTGCCTGATGAATCTGAGCCTGTACCTGAGGACGAAGAGAAGTAATATAGCCAGCCCCCAGAGCAGAAGCCACATCCCTCCCACATTCACAGAGGGCATGTTGAACTGAGACTGTACTTTCATCCAGACAGAAACGGTGAACCCAAGTACTGCAACAGGAACATGATGGATAGGTGCCGGCAGAAGAACCGGGAAACCGAGTGCCATTACAGCCATCATGAATGGAAGGGAAATCAGAGTTGCAGCAGGACCTGCAATGCTCTGGTAACCGTAGCAGGCAGACACAAGTGGGGATATCGAAACAGTGACGACTACGCCGGCATAAAAAGCAGACAGAATCCACATGAACTTGCCACCGAACTTCCTGCCGAACAGCATCAGTGAGAGAACAGCAGCAAAGGATAGCTGCGCCCCCTTGTCGAGCAACACTGAAGAACCCATCACCAAAACTACACATACAACAGTCAAAGCCCAGATGTTCAGATTGCCGACATCTCTCCCCCATCCCCACAGAATGAGCATGAACAGCCCTGCCATGACTGCAGCACGGACAGTCGATGCCCGTGCACCCGCAAGAAACACGAAGAAGACAATCGCAATTAATATCAGGGGAATCTTTACTGACTTCCGGAACTTTGCAAGTAACAGCATAAATATTGCCGCAACCAATCCTACATGAAGTCCGGACACTGCAAGAAGATGGGTTGTTCCTGTATTCTGAAAAGTGCTTCGCACCTCCTGCGGAATAGTTCCTCGCTCACCAGTCAGCAATGCACAGACTAATGATGATGCAACAGTACCAGGTATTCTGTCACGCCACTCCCCGCAGAGATATCTCCGGAAGTCTGACACAGGGAAAGAAGACTCCTTGATGTGATATGAGTATGGAGTCAGGAAATTATATCTCAGACTCCCTAACACCTCGACTGAATCTCTTCGGAAGCATTCTTCGGGAAGCTCTTCGGAAGGAATCCACATAAGACCTTCTTCCGTATCAATCATCACTCCCTGCGAGGAAGAAGTCGCGACTTCGCCTTTCCAGATGCCCACTTCACTGAACGGGCTTGCGGGTTGTTGGTTTCTTTCACTATTTTCTAACAAACTCGCACCCGCCAGAAAACCGGCAATGCAGAGGATAAGTATGGAAGCCGTGCGAAAAGAAACAAGAGCAAGTATGATACCGCAGACACCCGGGATAAGAAAAAGCAAGGGATAAGTCTCGAAAGGAAGATAAAATCCTGCGAGAAAGAGAACAACCAGAATGAAAAACAACTTTGTCGGTGCCATATGAACAGAGTTTACTCCAATTTACTTCATAGTGCAAGTGGCATGCCGATATTCTTGCTCGACAACTTCAGGAGCGCATTTAATGTAGGCTCTGTATTCCGAACGGCGGAAGCCATCTCCCCCGCGGGCATCTTCCTGAGCGGCACCTGTTGCAAACCCGGCAACAGAAAACTCGGACACACTTCGAGGGGAACTCATGCAGTCGTTCCATGGAGGTACTTCGAAGATATGCACGAAGCAGTAGACTGGGTACGGGAATCAGGAAGAATGATAGTAGCGGTTGAAAACACTGAAGATGCTGTGCCGATATACTCTGCAGAATTCGACCTGTCAGCAGGTTTTGTATTCGGCAACGAAGCACTTGGAATAGATGCTGATATTGTATGTAATGCAGATGTTTGCGTATATTTCCCCCAGAGCGGCGACCGTGACTGCGTCAATGTATCAAGCACAGCAGCAATGATAGCATCTGAAATCCAAAGGAGACGGCTCGATGCATAAGAAGGCAATTCTAATAGTCATTCTTATGGTTCTCTCAGCAACAGTTATGGCAACAATCTGGATCTACAAAATAGACAAAGTAAGATGTAACGGTTGTGGTGCCTGCCTTTATCACTGTCCGGAACATGCAATATCGATGGTCGGGAACGATGCATACATCGACCCCGAAAAATGCACAGGATGCGGCGACTGCGTTCCCTTCTGCCCCAGGGACGCCATCATCCCCATCTGGTACACAGGCGTTGAAACTGAAACAGGAAGCATCGAAGACATCACAGCAATAACCATTTTCCCAAATCCTTCGAGTGATGTGATCACAATAACCGGACTGACAGAAGACTCTTCAATCAAAATCACTGACATTGCAGGAAGAACAGTCGCAGAAAAATCGAATGTATCAGACGAAGTATCCATGAATGTTTCAGACTATCCTACAGGCACATACATCCTCTATGTCAGCGAAAATCAAACAGAAGTCAGGGCATTCGAAGTCCTGAGATAAAAGCTGTCTTGATAACACCTGTGGTATGACAAATAGTAATACCGGAGGTGGTTTCAATGAGTACAGCAAAGATCGCAATCAGCACCAGTAAAGACATTCTAAAGCAGCTCGATTTCCTTGTCTCAAAGGAAGAATACCCAAGCAGAAGCGGTGGCATACAAAAGGCAGTAAGTGAAATGCTCGATAAGAAATATGGTAATCGTCTGGCACGGGAATGTTCCAAACTTAACCCTGAAGAAGAGATGGCAATAGCAGAAGAAGGTATGAACAGTGAGATCGTGTCATGGCCGGAATACTAAGGGGAGATATTCTCTGGGCTGACCTCAACCCCTCGATCGGGCACGAACAAGGTAGTAAAAGACCGATACTTGTACTCAGTAACAATGTCTTCAATGACAGGTCAGGGACAGTCGTTGCCGTTGCGATAACAAGCAGAAAACCTAAAGCTGGTTTCCCTCTCATATTTAGACTCTCTAACCCTTCTCTCCCTAAGAAATCATGGGTCAAGATCAGTCGGATAAGAACTCTTTCAAGCAAGCGTATCAGAAAGAAGATTACAAGATTGGAACCGGAGGAACTCACAGCGATCCTGAGCGGATTGAATGAGATCATCGGGTAGAGTGTTGGCGATTACGTAGGTTACTATGATTAGAACACAAATATATCTCACAGAAGATCAACGGAAAGGACTAAGTCACTGTCTAAGATTAGTGGAAAGAGTCAGGGTGCACTCATTCGTGAGGCTATAGATTGTTTCCTGGAGAAGTATGATGAAACGCATGTTGATCCGGTGCTGAAAGAAGCTACGGGTATGTGGAAGTCAAGAGATGACCTGCCTGATTTTACTACAGTTCGTAAAACACTGTAAAATTACTGAAACAGGAAATTATGATTCAAGGTGTCCCCGAAACTAAGGGTTTTGAGGTAGTTAAGTAAACTGTCCCCGGAACTCGCATTGGGCGCTGGGGCTTGCAGAATTTTTCTGATGCAGTACATT
>CAYRQP010000008.1:54274-89002 GCA_964426545.1 uncultured bacterium
TGCTGGGGCTTGCAGAATTTTTCTGATGCAGTACATTGTATAAACAATAAAGTACTGCATCAGAACAACTTAAAGTACAGAATGGTTTCATAAAACAAAGAATTTCGGGATTACAGAGGAACAAAACTCCATTTTTAAGCACTCAAAACAGGTTGAGTTGCTCCGGAGCCTTCTCTTTTTCTTTCTTCGTGAGTTGCTTATCACCAGAGAAAACAAGTGTATCTGAAAACTGTTTATCAGTGATCATGCTTATTCTGACATTCCCATCAGGTGGAAGAGCGAACTTTACTGTGTTGATTATTGAATTTGCAGAATCTCTGGATGAGCAGAACTTTGCATATACTGAAAACTGAAGCATTGAAAACCCTCGTGAAAGCAGATGTTTTCGAAAATGAGTTGCATATCTTCTTTGCTCCTTGTCTCCCACCGGCAGGTCGAACATTGCCATAATCCACATAACTTTCATCTCCGAGATATTATCTAATGGCATTTCACTGACTATCGTAATTCAGTATTTTCTTTGGCAACGGAAGTTTTCCTGACCTCTTACCCTGAAAGCGCTTCCGCAGTGCTACGCTGATTCCAGCCAGAGCCTGAAATGTTGTGACCCATTCCTTATTGATTAGCAACCGTGAGACTACAGCTGAAAGGAGTATGTGCTTTCTTTCTTTCGTAAGTTCATAGATAGAGTTATGGCTATTGAGAATCTTCCAGACAGCATAATCTACGATGGGTCGAAACGGTTCCATTATATCACTCGCAAGACAGAAGGGATTGTTTCTGTGATGATGTTGTACTCCAAGAGAGGGATGCAGTCCCACACCACAGACCGCTCTGGATGCAATGGCGTGAAGCACAGCATAACCGTAGTTAAGATAGATGTTAGCATCTTCGGCATCTCTGTCACGCTTCTCCATTAGTCCAAGACAACTCCAGTATCTTCTAGCTGCATATCCTTCCCTGTTGTCTGAATCACCGGAGAGAACATTTAAAGCAACTTTTCTCAGTCCTGCATCAGTTCCTGTAACAGTTTCCAGAATCTCCGCCTGTGACCGTATCTTCGCTCTGATCAACTCCTGCCATGCTTTCTTCTTTACAGGTTTGCTGGCTTTCGCCTGTGTCGTGAAGAACTCAGTCTGCTGTGTGTTTCCAACAAGCGGGAAGAGCATCCCGGATGGAAGGTGCTTCCTGTCTGTCATAATAAGAGGTACATTATTTTCGCCAAGTGCAGAGAGTGCCAGTTTGGTTATCGACAGGCGCGGATTGTCCATGATAACTACAGCAAGGTCTGTGAGAGGAATGCTGAATACCTCGAACTCATCATTATCGAGTTTCAGAAGGGAGTTCTCAAGGTGAATCTTCCCTTCACAGTTGCTCAGGTCGAGAATCCTGTTAATCATTTGCCCGCCGCAGTTCACCGAGGGGTGTAATGGTGTACTTGATGGGATTGGAAGTCCGCAGTGTATTTGGTTGTTTAAAGAACCACTCATGTGAATTCATGATATCTCTTTTAAGACGGGCGTCATTAATTCTGACAAAAGAGATTGTTTTTGCTTCCGAAATCGCTCTTACCAAGACTTGTTCCCGGTTTCCTTTTACATCTAATTCAAAAACATCTCCCCTTCTCACAGTCATCTTGAACTTCTTGTTCTTTTCGTTTACTTTGTTGATAACAGGTTTTCCGCTTATGAGCCTTTGCCTGGCTTCAAGCATTGTAACAACTTCCCCATGCCATTTGATCTCATCTCCCTGATCATCGAGTTCAGCATAAATCATCATGTGGTGGTTGTTGCTGGTGACCACATTTCGCTGTCTCTTACCTTCTCCCACAGTGATTGTGTTTTGAGTTCTTCGGATTTTGACTTTGTGAATGGGTATTCGTGTTCTTCCATCGCTACTTTTGAGTACCGGATGATTTTCAGGTTCCTTGAATGCCTTCTTCGGATCTGTCATACCGAGTTGAGTGAGTTTCTCTATGATTGCTTTTTGAATGCCTGAATCCACGATTCTGTCGATATCCTTGATGGAAAGTGCTTCAACCGGTGTACGGACATGCCTAACTTTGATTTCCTTTCCGTTCTTGGTGAAATCATGCTCTTTCGAGTAAAATGTTTCCTTATGGAAACTCCCCCTTACTTTTTTAGATATGTGATGTGAGACTTTGATTTTATCTATGGTTTCCTCAAGGTCGTCCAGGAATGAATCCCAGTTCTCTACAGGCTTGCCGTCTCCCATACTGAAATGAATATAGTTATTCCCACTCTCTTCGAGTGAAAGAGCGTGTTTGCTTAGTTTCTGTACTGTTGCATTGGAGGTCATTGCTATCGCAACGGCATCCACAGCATGATGGCGATGGTCATCTCGGGTTTTTAAGTCTCCATCACCCAATATGTTGTTCATGTTGTACATTGAGCGGATGTTATATGTGAGTCCGCCTGAGAGAACATTGACTCTTCGCTTGCCATCGATTGCGGAATTCACACCGCCGTAGAGAAGGCCGAGATAGGCCGCGGCTTCCTTTGAAGCATATCTTGTGTCATTCAGATGACGGCTTGAGAAATCAGCGAACTGCTTTTCTACTTCATCGGGCTGCATCTCAAACAGTTCGAGTTTTCTTCCCGATAATCTACCGTTGAAACTGGTTACGCGGTTAAGGATGTCGTCGTATTGCTTCGTATCATGATAGGCTTCATAAGGAGTACGATTGCCTTTCTTACTGTTCTCTTCTGTATAACACAGAGTTTTGTTTATATATGAATCATCCAGGGAACGGCTTCTCGGGATTATGTGTTCGATCTCGAATTGAGGATGAGTTCCGAGAAGTGCTTTGAGACCTATCCCCCGTCCGGTATAAGGACATATCCAGTTGCACTCCTTTGCCAGTTGTATCTTTAGTATGTCATCCCTGTTGGGTTTGTATGCCGGAAATTCAGTTTCGATCTCATTTCGGGCAATGTTCCGTTCCTTTTCTAATTCGCGGTTCTTCTTTATGAGAGATTTCTTCTCCTTGTTACTGCGCTTTATATCACGTGCAAGTTCTACCCTGACACTTCCCGGTTTCCCATATTTTCTGATAACGCTGTTCACAACCTGTCTCAATTCAGTAAGACACCTCTCTACAACAGGATTCCGGAGGTCGAGTGAAGCCGTGTTCAGCATCGGAAGATGATCATGGACTATTCCATCTGATTTGAAAGAATCAGGATATACTTCCTTTACTGCTTCACTGTAAGCCATTCCTTCGCGGAGCAATGGATTCAATCTCTTTATGGCCTTGAGTGATAAATTACAGTAGTCAGCTTCAAGCCTGATAGCTGCAAATTCCACTGCCTTTTCGGGAGTGAGTTTCCAGACATTCATCGCTCTCTTAATCAAAGGTTTCTCTTTCTCGAATGAATGCAGGTCATGAATCATCTTCTCCTGGTCGGAATCTGAGAACTCATCCCAGCGGTCTCCAAATACTCTCTTTACTGCGGCAAGTGTGCGATTACCTTTAAGGGATTTCTCACCGCCAGCTTCGATTGAGAATGTTGCACCCTTCGGCAAACTGATAAGCTTCCTTGCTTTCGTGATTTTGATGTTTCCATTCTTGTCAAGGTCATCCGTTTCGGCATTCAGGATTACAAGTAATTTACTGTATTCTTCCTGACTCAGATCTCGAAGTGTACCATCGAATTCTGTTACCCGAAGATTATTCAGGTTTTGGAGTATTCTGAACTGCTGGGCTTCTATTCTATACCATGGACATCTTATTTTGTTCTTCTCAAGACTGCAGTGTCCGATAAGGTGTTTAACACTTTTAAGTTTTCTTTGGAAGAAAATCGCTTTCTCAATCTGCTTTACCTGGGCATCCGTCAGGAGTTCGGATTGCATCTTCATAATTTGCGTGAATTCATCCTTATACATTGAGCGTGCAGTCCATCGCTTCCGTATTCTTGTCTTTGTTGGATCGACATATGCGAAGTATTCTCCGAGGGTTCTGGCACCTGCTTCATCCATGTCCTTCGAGAGTTGAGATATGCCTTCCTTTACGACACCTTCTTCGGAATCAGTAAGGGACTTTCTGTTACTCCAGAAACCCCTGCGCTGGGCAAGATGATAGATTGCTCTTCCCAACAGGTATGGAGGAAGTTCACTGTCGAGTGCAAGGCATCGTAGATAATAAGGATAGGTGTGTGCAATTACTTTGTCGCTTGGGCGGGTTTCCTGATTTATCGAGCGGCAGTACTTGCGTGCTTCTTCATCTAGTTTGAGTATGATTACCTCGATATCGTCCCCTTCGGGAAGCAGAGAATACTTCTGGAGCAGGTGCTGGAGTTTCAGCATCCGTCTTCGCCTGCGTGCAAGATTACGCCTTATGCTTCTCGCATCCCTCCGTTCCGCACAGCGTGATTCCGCTCTTCCGCTTGCTATGTCACCGTCCATCCCTGCTTCAAACACCCTTACTCCTGCATCAACAATATGTGTGGGCTGATTTGAACCGACTTCTTTTCTTAACAGAGCCCAACCAAGAGAGTTTGTCCCGAGGTCGAGACCGAGCACTAAATCATCATTGAATCTCATGATACTCCTTAACCTTACTGTATGCAGTAATCTGCAGTGTATTGACATTTACTTAGTATAATATTAAATTATCAATATTCTGCAAGTCCTAGTAAGAGATTATTAGGTTTCGCAGGCAACTCCCTGTGGGGAGTCCTAAGGCCGTCTCGCCCGATAAGGAAAGGACGGCCTTTTTGTATTCCATGTATGCAGGTGCTTCTGAGGAACACTCCTTCTTCGGAGGAATTTCACCTTAAGGTGTTCCAGAAACTACAGTTATTTGAATAATTAAGTATACTGTCCCTTTAACTAGCGCAGGTAGCCGAGGTCGCGGAGTTGGTTGTTGATTGATTCTTCGAGGGGGACGGCGGGCGGTGAGTAGAGTGGTGGGGTTGCCCAGTAGAGTTCGACGGCTTCGATGAGGAGTACGTTTGGGGTGTTGAGTGGGGATTGCTCACTCGGGTCTTGTTCGAGGTCATACAGTTCGGTGTTGCCCGTGCTTTGTTTCCAGATGAGTTTAAGGTCGTTGCGTCTTATCGAGACTTCGTTTACCGTAGTCCAGAGAAGGTCGCTTGCAGGGATATTCATATCCGGAAATTCTGGTGCAAGGATGTTCCTGCCTTTCAGGTCGCGGGTGTCGATTCCCAGGTATTCGAGAATTGTGGGAAGAAGGTCAATCTGAGTAACCGGTGTGTTTGAAGTTACACCCATTGGGATGGTCGGTCCGGAGATGATGAGCGGGACACGGGTTACTTCCTGATAGAGTGTCCTGCCGTGTTCTATTCCACCGTGCTCGTAGAATTCTTCTCCGTGGTCTGCTGCGATAATTACCAGAAGGTCTTCTGCCAGTCCCATTGTATCGAGAGAGTCGATGAGTCTGCCTATCTGGACATCCGTGAAGGCGATCTCGCCGTCATAGAGTGCGGTCAGGTTATAAAGACCGCTGTCGTCCATTCTGAATCCTTCATCGTTTACTTCGACGAGTTGGCTGACAGTTCCCCAGTCTTCGCCGTATTCACCGCTATATCCGGGGGTTGTGAAGAGTGTATCATACGGAGCGGGTGGATTGTAAGGCAGATGCGGGTCGTAGAAGTGGACTACTGCGAGGAAAGGATCGGCTTTGTCGATTGTGTTTATCCATTCGAGAACATCATCAACTGTTGTGTCGGCTTTCCTGAGTGACTGCCTGTTGCTTACCCCCTGGCAGTCGAAGTGGTCGAATCCCCTGTGGAAGCCGAAGTCTTCGCTCAGGAACACGACATTGAAGAAGCCGCCTGTAGTCCAGCCATAAGAATGAAGAATGTTCTGAAGGACAGGCATCGAACTGTCGAGTCCATAGAGGATACCTTCTTTGCGGACTGCACAGTGTTCTCTTGGTGTTATTCCCGAGAGTATTGAAGTTACGGCCGGGAGTGTCCATGAACTCTGTGACTGCATCTGAGTATACGCAATTCCTGCTTCTGCGATGCTGTCTAATACAGGTGTTGTATTGCGCTCATATCCGCAGTATCCGGTGTGATCCGCTCTAAGAGTATCTATAATTATCAGCAGTATATTATGATGCTGTATATCCGCCTGTGATGGGTTGTTAGACCGCTCGCACGAGAAAGTGAATAATAGCGAGATTATAAATAACAGGGTGAATATATTTCTCATCAGTGCTGTGCTTCCAGCCAGTCTTTACCCGAACCCGTTTCGACGATGAGCGGGACTTTGAGTTTTATTGCGTTCTCCATTTCATGTTTGATAATGCCTTCTGCCTGTTTCAGTTCCGATTCGGGGCAGGTTACGACAAGTTCGTCATGTACCTGCAGAACAAGTCCGGCTTCAGGGAGTTCGTTCTTCAGGCGTTTATCGACTCTCAGCATTGCAATTTTGATGATGTCGGCGGCAGAGCCCTGTATGACAGTGTTTACAGCCATTCGTTCCATTGCCTTCCTCTGTGCGCCTTTTGCCTGTGCCATCCCCTTGAAGTTACGGCGACGGCCTAAGATAGTTCTTGTCTCTTCGGTTGCTTCGGCATCCCTGATGGATTTCTCGATGTAGAAGTGCAATTCAGGATATGTTGCCATATATCTGTTTATGATGTCTGAAGCTTCATGGTGGGGAATCCCCAGACGTTGGGAAAGACCGTATGGGCTTATTCCGTAAGTTATGGAGAAGTTCACCGTCTTTGCCTTGCGTCGGTTATCAGGCTGTGCGTCGCCGAAAAGGTGTATAGATGTCGAAGAATGTATATCCTCTGCTCTTTCATACGCTTCGCGGAGTTTGCCGGGGCCTGCAAAGTGGGCTAGAACTCTCAGTTCTATTTGAGAATAGTCAGCTGTTATGAGGACGCTGTTTTCAGTAGGCGGGATGAAACAGCGTCTTACCTCTCTCCCGCGTGCAGTCTTGATGGGGATGTTCTGCAGGTTGGGATTGCTGGAACTCAATCTGCCGGTTGCGGTGACTGTCTGGCTGAAGTTTGTATGAATGAGACTATCAAATGAGCAGAGGTAATTAGGGAGTTTGCTGATGTAGGTGTTGAGGAGTTTTGCGATGGTACGGTGTTCGAGGACTATATCGACAAAGCGGTGCTGTCCCTGCAATGCGTTGAGAACTTCTATCCCTGAGCTGTTCTTACCTTTCCTTGTCTTGCGGACAGGTTTTAAACCAAGAACATCGAAAAGGATGTCAGATACCTGTGAAGGGCTGTTGAGATTGATATTTGCACCTATGATTGCGTTTACCTCCGCTTCGAGTTTACCGGCTTCAAGGGAGAAGTCCCCTTCAAGCAGGTTTAGGGAGTCTGTATCGAGTGCGATTCCCCGTTTTTCCATGTCGGAGATTACCTGTACGAGCGGGATCTCAAGGTCTGTGTAGAGTGATTCGAGTTCTTTGTCTTTATTGAGGACGGTGGTCAGGACTTCATTGAGTTGAAATGCCACTGATGCGTCGGCACAACAGTATGCAGCCACTTCCCCTGTGTCTGCATCAGCAAGTGTTGCTGCACTGCCGAGAACATCTTTATAAGATCTCATTTTCTTGTTGAGCCAGTCGAGAGAGAGTTTCTTCAAGGCGTGCGAGTGGCTTTCGGGGCGGATGATGTAGTCGGCAATCATGGGATCGCCGGCTATTTCGAAACCGGTTACGCCTATCTTCTGCAGTACATGAATATCGAATGAAGCGTTTTGTGCTATGACTTTTCTCCCTTTGAGCACTTTGTTCAGGAATGTTACTGCAGTATTCAAGGGAAGTGCGTTCGGGCCAGTAAGCGGAATATAGACAGCTGAGTCCTTTGATGAAGCAACCGAAACACCGACAATGTCCGCTTCGAAGGGATTGGTCGATGTGGTTTCGGTATCCACTGCAAGTAACTGATCTCCCGTATCTCCGGGGATACCTGCTGATGTTGTCTCTGATGATGTGATAATGCTGACAGATGTGCTCCACTCGTTAACGGGTTCACGCACAACGGAGCTGAAAAGGTCATTCCCTGACGGAATATCGAGTCTGTCCATCAGGTTGTACATTCCGAGGTTACTGAGGATAGTCGCTGCATTCGGGATATCCGTGTCTTTGATAACAAGTTCATCAGGTTGTGCATTTATGTGATGTTCGGACGGGATGAGTGATATGAGCCTTTTGCTCAATTGTGCTGATTTCCTGCCTTCTTCGAGTTTCTTTCTTGTATTTACTGAGTCTATTTTGTCGAGATTTTCGTAAATACTATCAAGCGTACCGAATTGTCCTAAAAGGTGCCTGGCACCTTTGGGGCCGATGCCGCGGACACCGGGGATGTTGTCGGATGAATCGCCTGTGAGTGAAAGATAGTCGACAATCTGGTCAGCCCTGACTCCCATGATGTCAGGAGCATCAGATAACTCGACCAGGCGGGATCCGTTTCCCTTTCGGAGCGGACGGAGAACTGTAACATTGTCACCAAGCAGCTGGAGAAGGTCCTTGTCTGATGTAAGTATCATCACGGAGATATCCGATGATGCGGCTTTCTGAGTCAGGTCGGCTATGATGTCGTCTGCTTCGAGTCCCCTCTCTTCGAGCAGCGGAATACCGAGAAGCGGGATGATTTCCCGTGCGAGGTCTGCCTGCACTTTGAGTTCATCCGGCATTGGCGGTCTGTTTGCCTTGTAGTCAGGGAAGATATCTTTCCTGAAGGGCTTTGCGGGAAAATCGAATATTGCTCCGACCATGTCAGGAGAGTACTTGTCGATGTGGTTCAGTATTTCTGAAACAAGGTAGTAAACACCGCTTGTGACAGTTCCGTCGGGAGAGGTAAGTGGGCTGCGTCTCATTGCGAAGTGTCCCCTGTAAAGCAGTCCGTAACTGTCTATCAACAGCAGTTTCTTCATAATGTCTCCGTTTATATCTGTGTTAGCAATAGTCTCATGAGTGAAGGAACTCATTCCAGGAATCGATGAAATCGCTCTTCGATGTCTCGGGAAACCTGCCGTGCCATTTCTGAAAGGTTCCATTTGGGTCGTATCCGATTACGGGAACTCCGAGTGCGCATGCATCTGCCCAGAGATTTGGCTCGGTTGTTACAACCGCAGAAGCACGGGCAACAATTGCTGCTCTTGTTTCACGGGTAATTTCGGGATATTCCGCATTTTTCCCTGTCAATGTGACGGTACGCAAAGGAATCTCTGCTTCGAAGCGGTTCAAGAGGTTCATTGCACAGGAAGACATTGCCATAAAGGGCAGTATCCTGCCGGAACCGGGTGCTGTAATTGCCGAAGCCTTTGCATCGTGGTGCGACGGAACAACAGGCAACCAGTCAGAATCTGGATTCATCCCGATGATTAGAGATAGTGTGTGACAGTAATCGGGGTATATTTCGATATCCGTATCTACAGAGATGTTCACAGACCTGTCACGGAAACCTGCTATCCTGATACCGGCTTTCGATTTTCTAAAATATCTAATGATATTCTTCTCACTGTAATGAAGCGGGGAAATGAGAATCGACCTGTCCGTCAGAACCCGGGAATCAGGATTGTCTTCGTGGATGTAATTAGTGCCGTAACAGATGAATTCAGGATGCCACTTGAGTGTACTGAAAAGTTCGCGGTCACGCCTGCTGCATATAACGACAAGGGGAACATCGGGAAGCCGCTTTTGGAGAGTATTGGCAAGATATACGGAAGGCCAGGCATCTTCTTCATTCATTCCGGTGAATACTGCTATCACATCCGGATTCTTGAGGTCACCCGGTATATGGATTTGTGTCTTTGGGTATTTTTCTGTGGAATTCGTGAAGAACTCGCACATCTTTCGGATGATATCAGTCATTCATATTCCCGAAGGATGGTCTCTGCCATAGAGCGGGAACCCGCTTCGAAAATGTCATTGTCAATTACTGACTGAAGCAGATTCATCGCTTCTGTAAAACGTCCCTGTTCGAGCAGACTCAGAGCAAGAACTACCGGTGCAAGTCCTTCGTTGGGATAGACGGATATGAGATGGCGTGAAATCAGCTCGCATCCGATATAACTTCCTGACTGGATAAGTGCAAAACAGAGATCTATCGAAGCGTAGTACAATTCACGCGAGGATGATGCCCGTTCGACGGCTTCAGATAGATATTCGACTGCATCGGAGGGTGAGTTGCGGTAAATCATTGAAATCCCATGGGCTCTGGATGAAAGCCAGTCATTGCCATCGATGGACTCAAGCAGTTCACAGGCGGCAGTGGAAAGACCGGTTTGCCATGCCAGTCTGGCATACCAGAATACCAGCAGGCGTGGGTCTATCGGATACTGTTCAAACAGACGTATGATTCCGGATGCCCGTTCCGCGTTACCCGAGTAAAGAGCGTCTTCGAGAAATGAACAGAGTATCCTGGACTGGTCTCCGATCGCACCTTCATCCATATAGACTGCTCCGGCTTCGACGAGTAGTCCCTCCTGTTCGAAATCAAATCCGGATGTCGATAGAACTGCGATTGAAAACATAATCGAAAGTATCATGACTTCTTCCCCATAATAGATGAAAGTATTCTTTTCACAAGTCTAATATAACTTATCAGAGCGACAACTGCTGAGAGAATTGCTATTATAGTTACCGGCATCAGTGCAGTCCTGAACAGTTGCTTCTCGGGAAATGCATCGGTTGCGGAGATAACAATGAGTACCAGATAACTGAAGATGACAGCGAGTTTTTCACCCTTTGTGATAGTGACGACCGGAAATGATATCGACCAGGAGATGACTGCCAGCACAAGAAGAATGAGTATGTGGTAACTCATGAGTATAGTGACGACATAAGTATCGGGTTTTCCCATAGTAACATTCAGAATCGGAAGTGTGACTGATATGAATATCTTGTCAGCGATGAAATCGAAGACCTTTCCCGGATATGTTACTTTATGCATCCGCCGCGCAAGCCACCCGTCGAAATAATCTGAAAGGACAGCACCGAGGATGACCCAGAACAGCACAAATTTGCTGATAAGTCCGAGTAAGAAGAGGACAACTACCCCGGTTGCCAGTATGCGTATCCATGTGATCAGAGCAGGTATCACAGGGAGTCTTTCCGTGAGCTCAGCAGTGCTCTTCTGAATATCTTCCTGAAATGCAGAAAAGTCCCAAATAATCTTTTTCATTTAATGAACTGCTAATGGTTCAGGTTTGAATTCAGATGAAAGAGTACATCGAGCTCAGCCATGCTGATCCATGTGCGTTCCCATGGTGAATCGATATCGAACAAAGTGATAATTCTGTTCAGTTCAGCATTGTTGAGAATGTGATCCGGACGGAACAATCCGTCAGGTGCAAGGTTCATCCATCCTGCTGCAAGTACGGTGGAGATGATGTGACCGTAATCATCATCTTCGAGGTCAGGTGGAATAGGGTGTTCGATAACCAGAAGGTTGTGAAGTTCGTATCTTCCGTACCAGGAGAGCGCAATTGCCAGGTCTCTTCTTGTGGCAGGGATACTGATGCCGAGACCGAGCATCCATATTTCCGCATTTCCGATCTCTCCCCTGTCAACGAGTGAGAGAACGAGATGGAGAAATGAACTATTGTCACCTGAGCGTGTTCCTGATTCCAGTATGCTGAGGATTTCAGCGGAAAGCGAATCACCTAAAGTTTCACCGCTTCTGAAGCGGGGAAATGAGATCAAAGTGTATGACTCCCCTTCTCCTGACACTGATTCCCAAAAAGCATCATTGTAGGTATTGGAAAAAGCTGCAGCAGCAGTCGATAGAACGAGAAACAGGACTATGGAGCGGGTAACGGGGGTCGAACCCGCGACATTCAGCTTGGGAAGCTGATACTCTACCAGCTGAGTTATACCCGCCCTGATTTTCAAACCAATGCTCAAATCAACTCCTTAACAGTTCCGGTTACGGGATTTGCAGTATACCCGAATATACTATTCTCGCTTCACCTTCGAGCCAGTAGCCGAAGTCGTCCTTTCCTACGGTCAGGATGCACCCGCTCCTTACCTTTACATGTACCGGATAGTGCAGGTTGAGGGTTTCCACACCGCATACAGCTGCTGCCACTGCACCTGTGCCGCATGCAAGAGTTTCCCCTTCAACTCCCCGCTCGAAAGTCCTTATCTCCATGTTGTGCCTGTCATCTATCTGAACGTAATCGACATTCGTGCCGGCATTTCCGAATGCCGGATGCCTGCGGAGTCGGGTTGATTCATTTTGGAAGTTATCAGCAGTGATGCCATTTGTGAATACGACTGCATGGGGTACTCCTGTATTGAGTGATGAGACTGTCAGTTCTTCGCCTTCGCTGAGTTGTATTTTCTCGTCGAGAAACTCAATTACAGGGTCGGTCATCCAGAGTCGTACGAGGTTATCTTTTAGTACAATGGTTTTGTGAACACCTGCATCACTGGAAAAGAAAAACTCTCTCTCTTTCTCGGCAATCCCGAGATTGACAGCAAATGCTGCAATACATCTTCCGCCGTTGCCGCACATTTCGGCAGTATTACCATTGCTGTTGTAATACTTCATTGAGAAGAGATTACGGTTATCGGGGCGGATTTCGATAAGACCATCAGCACCGATGGATGTTGCTCTTGTGCAGAGTTCTTTTACATAGCCTGTCGTGAATAGACCATCGCAAAGCATATCGATGTTATTCACCATGATGAAATCATTTCCGGCACCGCTCATCTTAGTGAATTCAAGTTTCATCGATTCTTCCCGTCTGTTAACAATTCATACTCGTGTTCAGCTTCTGTGAGATTCGGATGCAGTTCCATGATTGTTTCATATTCTTCCATTGCAGATTCGAACATTCCTTCAGCCCCGTATAACCGCGCCAGAAGCAGTCTCAGTTCTCCGGAAGATCCGTTGCAATACAGATATGAGTGAATATCATCTGCCACATCTTCAATACTGTAACTGCCGATAATATACATTTGAATGAGGTCATTCAGCATATCATAGATTATTTCAGAATCAGCTCCCGACTGAAGCCCAAGCAGGAGTGCCATGGACAACTTGTCAGGTTCACCGAATTCGATGCCTTCATCTGCCAGCCTGCCTGATGCATAAATGGGGTCAGACAGGATGTTTCTCGCTCCGTTGTAATCCCCGAATATATCCGCGTAGCGTTCCTCGAAAAGAACCATGCGGTCAAGCGGGTCAGAGTGAATTGCAGAGTCGAGACTGAAAACTCTCAGTGAAGGGGTTTGGAATACAAGAGACAGGTGTTCGAGCTTCTCGGGGGAATAGTGCATTAAATATCCCGAACAGTTCGTTGGCACTTCGGTTAGCCCGGCAAGATAAAGCAGTCCGGAAGGACTCCTGTCGAGGAGGAAGTCAGCCTGATAGAGAACAAGACTGCACTGTTTTCCTGACATGAATCTCACAAGACTATCTTCCGGGAGATACAGCATTCTCGAAAACTCCTGAATAGTGTGCCTGTTATCTGTATTCTCGAAAAATGTATGCGTGACTACAGGGCGCTCTGCATAGGCGGAGATTAGCCCGGATATGTGCCAGTAAGCGAGAACGGCATCATCGGGTTCAGTCGAACGATGCATCCATCCGAATAGTGAATCAAGTTCTTCATCGGAGAGAAGTGAGGATCCGTCTTCGAGATGCAGTACCGTTTTCGAAAGAGCGTTGGCTATCTGTGCAGGAAAGAGAGATTGAACGAGAATGAGACCATACAGTACGGGTACTATGATTATTTTGCGTTTCATGGCGAGGGCAAGCAGCGGTATTGATGCCACGGCAAGAAAAACAAGAAGGCGGTCGAAGAAGAGATAACCACCCAGCGAAAGCGGAAGGAACCAGAAGAGCAAAGTGTTCCTGTATTTTCTGAAGAATTCAGGTATTCCGGCAATTGATGCGATTATGGGAATTCCGAATAGCAGAACAATCTGTGCGAGGGTCGGGCTTGTATAACCCGAAACCCAGAACAGGCGGGCATCCGGTGATAACAGAAGCGGATTGCCGGGATGCGAGAATAGATGCCTGAACTTCGCGATAATTACGGCAGATACATGCTCGGTCGAAGCTCTCCCTAAGAAAGCTGTCACTACGACTATAGTGGGAATTGCAGCAAAGCTCAGATATTTCCTGTATTCCTTTCTTATGAGTACGGCAGGAATCAGGAAAAGTGCAAGAACGGAAGCAGGATTGAGGATAGCAACATCGTGACGCATATGGGAAAGGACAAGCGACGCTGCAATCTGAACTGCTGAAAGCGACAGAGCTAATGGGACAGGGATTCTGTTCCTGAGATTTCGGATGTGCAGGTAGATAAGGAGGAACACGGATATGAACGCAGTGACTTTCCAGGCGGCAAGAGAAATAAAAAGCAGCAGTCCCGCGACTATAGAGTAGAGTCTGCATTTTCTTCCCTTATTCTGAAGTGCCGACTCTACCGCCCATCCAAGGAACACAATCAAGGGCAGTGCTACTGTCTCGCGGTACAGCGACCCCCCGCGCGCACGGAGCAGTGCAGGAAATAGAAATCCATAAAGCGTTGAGCCGATTAGTGATGAGACAAGGGGAAAACCCGATGACCGCATCCACAGATAGATTGCGGGAATTGTAAGCAGCGGGAAGAGAAGACAGAAGATTCGCAGAAAACTGTCTAAGTCTCCCCCTGTGATTCGGTGTAGATGTCCTGCGATGTACTCCTCGAGAATCGAGTTCTCTGATGTATCCATTCCGCTCGGGTGCATTACCATCATATCAGTTTCGGGAATATTATTGCTCCCGGAGACCATTCGGACATATCTGTATGCCTGTGTTGTTTCGCCCTGCATTCGTGCCGGTGGGGGAAGTATGTCATTGGAAAAATAAAGCCTGAAGGTGAAAGAAATTGATATAGAGAGGATCAGCAGAAGAACTACAATTCCATAATGTGGTTCTCGGGGATTATGTAGAGAAATTCTCGGCATGAAGTTCAGCAATGGATTTTGAAATCATCTTCAGCGATTCTATCGGACCGGTACCGCCGAGAGCAACAGACTCGATTGTCTGCCAGCTGTGAGCACCTAACTGAATCTTGATGTCCTCGACTGACATGATGGCCGGCAGGTCTCTCTTGTTGAGTTGGAGAATTATCGGTAGCGACCCATAAGATAGATTGTGTTCCTTCAGGTTTTGTTCGAGGTCATCGAGACTGTTGAGATTGGCATCTATCCTCTCTATCTGGCTGTCTGCCACGAAAATAATCGCATCCACACCTTCGAGAATGACCTTTCGGCTAAGGGAATAGTAAGCCTGACCGGGTACGGAATAAAGGTGAAGCCGTATGTTGTATTCACCTATCTTCGCGAAATTAACCGGAAGGAAATCGAAGAAGACCGTCCTGTCGCCCCTTGTGCAGAGCGTGACTAACTTGCCCCTGTGTTCGGGGGATATCAGGTCTCTTAATCGTCGCAGATTGGTGGTTTTTCCGGACAGCCCCGGCCCGTAGTAAACAACTTTATATGCGACTTCATTTCCTGACTGATGCATTCTTTTATACCCCTAGATCAGTTTTATTCCCCTACAGTATATAATTGCTATCTTCTCGTGCATCCGCAAGTCCTGAAAGAATGGACTTTGCTTCCTTTCCAGAAATGCGTACAGAGCCGCTTACAATGTCAGGTGCTCCGAAGAACTGCTCATCCAGAAGATAGCTCAAAACAGGGCGCAGACGCCTTGCTCCTATGTCTTCCGTAATCTCATTCAGGAAACTTGTTACCTGTGCTACCTCGCGGAGTGCGCCCTTCGTAAGTTTGAGATTTATACCGTCAGCCTTCAGTAGGGATGTATACTGCTTGAGAAGCGAGTGCTCAGGTTCAGTGAGGATACGCAAGAGTGCGTCTTCATCGAGCGGGTTCAGGGTAGTTCGCATCGGGAAGCGTCCCTGAAGTTCCGGAATAAGATCTGAAGGAGATGAGCCGTTGAAGGCACCGGCTGCAATAAACAATATATGATCGGTCTTTATGGGTCCGTAACGGGTATGAATTGTCGAACCCTCCACAATCGGAAGAAGGTCTCGCTGAACCCCCATGCGGGAAACATCAGGTCCCTTACCCCCTTCTATCCCGATTATCTTGTCTATCTCGTCAATGAAGATGATTCCGTATTCCTGTGCAAGTTCGAGACCTTCTCTTATGTGGTCAGTGCCGTCGAGGAGCCTTTTGAACTCCTCTTCCCGAAGGAATTCACGGGCATCGCTGACTTTCATCTTTCGGGCTTTTCTCCGTCCACCGAGCATTTTCTCCATCATGCCCTGAATATTCTCACCCATGGGTCCGTCGAAAGACCCGCCCCCTGGCATCACGGGGAATATCCCCATCTGCGGTGCTGTCTCTGATACAATGAGATCGATCTCAGCTTCTTCCAGTGTCCCCCGTTTCAGCATACGCCGAATCTCTTCATCCGTATTACCTGAGTATCCTGAAACTTTTAGAGCCTTTATGAGTCGTTTCTCGACTGCGGCATCGACTTCATCATCCCGTCCTGCCTGATTCTTATTGGCGGTCATGTTCATCGCTACGCGTACAAGACCACGCACCATCGATTCCACATCCCTGCCGACATAGCCGGTTTCCGTAAACTTGGTTGCTTCGACCTTTACGAACGGGGATTCGGTAAGCGAAGCGAGCCGCCGGGCAATCTCGGTTTTCCCGATGCCTGTGGGTCCCATCATGATTAAATTGCTCGGATATATCTCTTTCCGCATATGTTCGGGTACATTACGGCGGCGGAATCTATTACGAAGTGCGATAGCAACGGAGCGCTTGGCATTTTCCTGTCCGATTACATGTTTGTCAAGCCATTTTACGATTTCAGTCGGGGTTAACTCACGCTGATGCATCATAACTCCTCCACCTGAATCGAACCGCCGGTGTAAATACATATTCCGGATGCTATTTCAATACTCTTCTCCACAATTTCAGCAGGAGTCATATCAGTGTAAGATTCAATCGCCCGTGCTGCTGCAAGTGCATATGCATGTCCGGATCCGACAGCGACTATTCCGTCTTCAGGTTCCACAATTTCACCCGAGCCGCCAATCAGGAGAGCATGGTCTTTGTCTACTGCGGCAATGAGTGCGTTCAGTTCCCGGAGGTATTTGTCCATTCGCCACTCTCGTGCCAGTTCGACTGCTGCCCGTGGAAGGTTTCCCCTTGCATTCTCGAGTTTCTGCTCAAGTCTCTCGACAAGAGCAAAAGCATCGGCACCTGAACCTGAAAAGCCGACAATTACAGTGTCACTATACAGTTTTCTAATCTTATTTGCCGTGTTCTTGACGATTGTCGAACCCAGAGTAACCTGTCCATCAGCTGCCATTGCAGCTTTCCCGTTCTTGACAATTCCTATTACAGTTGTCGATTTGATTTCCACTATCTACCTCCAAGGGTCTGCACCCAGGAATATTTACCGTTGCCGCTTCCGGGCATCGGGATGTTATCGCAATATGAAACAGGTGATTGAAGTATCTGATCAAGTGTTGTTATGTCGACTGCTTCTGATCTCGAGAGTGCAGAATACATCATTGCGGGATAGCCGGATTCAGCTGCCATCCATGCCAGTTCTGTATCAGTGAAAAGCCCGCCGGATGAGATAAACCAAAGTGCTGTCTCTCTCGATGCGTCCCCTTCATCCAGGAGCGTGGCAGTGTATAGCCTGATGATGTCTGCTTCGTAAACATTATCCATGTGTCCGGCAAGATAGTTGCCGGTGGATATTGCAGCAACTATCTCGCCCGCGGAAGTAAGGTCATAAAGATCGGTGAGGATGGCAGCAGCAGAAGCTGACGATTTAACACGAATTCCGGTAGTTCTGCCCGGATCTATGTATTTGATGACGATCATCAGTCCGCTTCCTGAAAGGTCTCTCCTATCTGCATAAGTACTTTTCTGTGAAGCCTGACTAAGATAACTGCGTACTGTCTCCGCATACTCTTCAGAAGCAATGTCATCAGCAGATTCATCGATTGAATCGAGAAATCCCCATGCAGCTATGTAGTTCCCGAATACAAGAGCATTTTCTATGCGGAACCAGTTGAACTCAATCGATCCGTCATCGAGAAGGTTGAGGTCTTCAATGTATGACTGTTCAGCCAAGTAACCGCTTGATTCTGAATCTGCCAAACTAGTAAGATGTTCTGCCATCCCAAGAAGCGATGCATCTTCGAAAACAGCCGCGCCTTCAGTCAATCTTGCTGCAAAGCCATGCAGTGTGTCGATGGCTGCCTGAGTGCCGCCTATACCGTCCATCAGGGTTGCTGTTATGTATGCTTGCGTCGGGAGTATGTCGAGGTCCTGCCTTGGAAGCGTGCTGAAGAGCCTGTTCTGAGCTTCTAAAACCATTGCAGCGCTATCGGGCTCAGCAATGGCAATGTAATGGTGTGCCAGCTGCAGATAAGCCGAGTAATAGTTGCGAAGCAATTGCACAGTCTGGTCGCACTTGAATACTTTTGGGTCTTCCAGTCCGGTGAAAAGGCAGTTTTCCATCAACTGCCACCCCCGTTCACTGTTGACATTCGGTTCGTCAGTAGAATAACCAACCTTGAAAGCGATGCCCTCCATAATCAGATACTCATCGAATAAAGCCCTGCTCCCTTGGGCAACAGTACCTGCGAAATATATTTCCCGGTTGTGTATCGGCCGCCTGTTAACCATGTCTATCAGCACGTAATCCTGCATGGACAGGGCACCCTGGTTGGACTGAACTTCCATGGGCAGTGATACAGCGAACTCATCATCAGTAACTCCCCAGGGCCAGTGCTGCGAGTATATGGAATCTAGGATATCACCGTCTAAATTAGATGCTGTCGGGATGCCGCCTTCCGCCAGGTGGAAATACTGCGGACCCCAAATGAATACAGGCTGAAGTGAATCAACCATCTCCTGCGAATCGAATGACAGGAGAAGAGAGTCCTTTGCAATCAACTGGTTGATATACCAGTTGGTGTTCATCAGACTCAGATTACTCACTATAACATCCGTCCTTACCCCGAGAACACCCTGTGCAAACCACAGCGGGAATGTATCATTATCTCCGTTCGTAATGAGAACGGCACCTTCGGGACACATCTCCAGTAGGTTGATTCCGTAGTCCCGTGCAAAATAGGAATCTGACCTGTCGCACCTGTACCAGTTACCTGCAAGAGATGCCAGGGGTATCACCAGGAGTAGCCAGGCGTATTTAGCCGATGCCTTTCCAAGAAAGTCATGAAGGAGTGAAACCAGCCCTACTGCAGACATTATTGCAAAGAGTGCGAAAGATGCGCCGAAGAAATAGTCCCTCTCCCTGACCTCTCCTGCAGCCGTTCCTTCGAGTCCGACCTTAAAATTCAGAATGAAGAAGATGAAGAGAACACTCGCCATCAGGAGAAGCATTAAGAGAAATACCATCAGGTAGGGTTTCTTCATTGCCATTGAAACGAAGCCGTACACTGCTCCGAAAAGAAGCAGGATGCGTAAAATGACAGAAACTGCCCTGCCGCCTGATTCCCCGATGAGCCTGTTCCAGCCGTCGACTTCCCGCCCGGGCTGCCATGAGAGATACTTCATGTACAGGCCGACCTGGCTCTCAAATGGCCCTTTTCTGTCCCAGATGGATCTCTGACCGTACTGGTTTCTCGTGAATGCCAATTCGAAGGATTCCCAGTCCGATGCATCAGTCTCATTGATTTCAGGGTTCTGCGAAGCACGGATAGGCATATAAAGGTGTATGCTGAAAGCAAGAACTATCAGACCGAACATTGTCATGATGAAGAAGGACTTGCGCCAAACAACAGTCCGTTTTCTAATCGCGAAATAGAAGTAGATGAGAAATATCGGTGGTCCGGTAACCAGCGGAACACTGCCGTGATTTGCGATTGAAAGAATGAGCAGATAAGATATCAGGAGAAGGTACCGGGCTTCCCCCCATCCTCCGTCCGCATAGTGTATTTTAGTGCTTTTCTCACCATATCTGACCAGCCAGAGGTCAAAAAGCCAGATGATGATGAATGTAAGAAGTAAAGCTGTGGAATAGGTTTCAGCAGCATTGCTGTTTCTCCAAATCGTATAACTCCAGGCTGCGAGTAGGCCTGCAAGTGCAGACATAGGGCGGTAGTGTGCAGGGGAAAATTCCATTCTTCCGGCCCATCGCTGCACAAGCCGTACGAGTATTCCTATTGTCACTGCACCTGAGACAGCACATATGAGATTCACTCTTGATGCTACTGACGGGATGAAGAAAAAGAGAATTGTGCTGACCCTGCCGAGAAGGACGAAAAGCGGTACTCCGGGCGGATGGGGCACCCCGCATGTGTAGGAACAGGTAATGTATTCTCCGCTGTCCCAGAAACTCACGCTTGGTGCAAGGGTGATCAGAAAGACAATAAAGGCTACGAGGGCAGTTATGACTGTAATGACTCTATCGGTTTTTAAATAATCTGTCTGAGCCACTATTCCCCCCTCGGGTGTGCTTTTTTATAGGCTTCGCGAAGTCTGCCTGTAGTAAGGTGTGTATATATCTGTGTAGTGGACAGGCTGGAGTGCCCAAGCATATCCTGAATTGCTCTAAGGTCTGCTCCTCTATCTAGAAGATGTGTAGCGAAACTGTGCCGGAATGTGTGCGGTGTAGCACCGACGGCTCGGGCTGCACACTTTACTCCCGATGCCACAATACGCCTTATGTCACGCTGGTCAAGTTTTCTGCCCCTGACACTTATGAATACTGTTTGAGGATCATCCCCGTTATCATTCAGAAATTCGCTTCTTACATTCAGCCAGTTCTGTATTACAACTATTGTTTTATCCGGAATAGGTACAATTCGTTCCTTGTCCCCTTTTCCAAGTACCCTGAGTGTACGCTCGGTAAGGTCGATGTTGTTTAATTTGATCGAAGCAGTCTCCTCCGCTCTTATGCCGGTACCGTAGATGATTTCGACAACAGCTCTGTCGCGGATACCTTTCGGTTTCGAAGTATCATAGGAATCCAGAACTGCGGTAACCTCTTCGAAACTCAGATATCCCGGCAGTTTTTGGTCTGACTTTGGCATTGTAAGAAGTTTTGCAGGATTGGATGAGTATCGTCCTGTTTCGAGAAGCCATCGCCCGAATGTCCGGATTGATGATACAACCCTCGCAATCGAGTTATTGTCCAGTCTCCTGCTTCGAATATGTCTCATGTAACCACGAAGACCGTTTACGGTGAACTTATCGAGGATTCCGGTTTCGAACCATTCAGCCATGGCTGTCAGGTCAGTTCTGTAAGCCCGCTCCGTATGTTCTGAAAATCCCCTGCCGAGCAGGAGGTTATCGCAGAACAGATCTATGAGTTCTTTATCTGTTTCTTGCATCTTGGGCAGAATATTCCTGTCTTGCGTTTCTCCAGAATAGGAAATCCGCATCTCGGACATTCAGTATCAATCGGCACATTCCATGTACTGAATTTGCATTCAGGATAGAGATTGCATCCATAGAATATGCGCTTCTTCCGATTGCGTTTCTCGACCAACTCACCCTTACAGTTTTCTTCGGGGCAGGGCATACCTATAGGCACGGGTTCAGTGTGTCTGCAGTCGGGATAAGCAGAACAGCCAAGGAATCTGCCGTTCTTTCCTGACTTTATACGCAACTGACTTCCGCAGGACGGACAGTTCCTGTCAACAACTTCTTCGGGTTTTACCGAACGCGTGTATCTGCACTTCGGGAATGCAGTACAGGAGATGAATTCTCCGGTCTTCCCATATTTGATAATAAGGTCAGCACCGCACTCGGGACAGGTTTCATCGAGTTCCTCCACCATTTTCTTCTTTATCACTTCTATGTCGACCGCAGCCATTTCCAGGGATGCGAGCAGAGGGTCGTATATATTCTGCAGCACATCGACATATGTCCTGCTGCCGTCTGCAATTTCGTCGAGAAGTTCTTCGACCGAAGCTGTAAAACTCAGTTCGAAAAGATGAGGAAACAACTCGATGAGAATGTCGGCAGTCTGCATACCGAGTTTTGTCGGATAGAGATGTTTGCCTTCCTTTTCGACATAACTTCGTTTTTTCAATGTTGCAATCGTCGACACATAAGTGGACGGTCGGCCTATTCCCAGTTTCTTCATCTCTGCAACGAGCATTGCTTCTTTGAACCTCGCAGGCGGTTTCGTGAAGTTCTGCATGGATTTCAGGTCAAGCATTATCACGCTGCCCTTGTTAATCACCGGCAGTTCACTCTTGACCTTAACGAAGTAGGGATCAAGAAGTGCAAATCCGGACGCAACGAGCTTTTCACCCTCTGAAGTGAATTCATATTCATCAGAGGTTACAGTCACAACAGTCTTTTGGACTTCTGCATCCTTCATCTGAGTTGCAGCAAAACGCTTCCAGATAAGGGTGTACAGTGAAAGTTGTTCTTTAGTGATTATACCTGAAAGGGAATCTGGGGTAAGATTGATGTCAGTCGGACGAATACACTCATGGGCATCCTGAGATCCTTTCGAACTTCTGTACCGCCTCGGTTTATCGGAAACAGTGTCACTGCCAAAAACCGATTCCAGATGTCTTCTGCAGGCAGTAACTGCTTCAGGACTCATCCTCACGGAGTCCGTACGCATATAAGTAATGAGACCTGTCAGTTCTCCGTCGATCTCGAAACCTTCATAGAGTTTCTGTGCGTAGTTCATTGTTCGGGAAGGTGGATAACTAAGTTTGTTCGAAGCGCTCTGCTGAAGAGAACTTGTTATGAACGGCGGGGGTGGTTGCCTTTTAGATATACTTGTAGCCAGACCGGTAACAGTGAACTCTCTTGCCGTATCTGAAAGAGCGGTGATTACTGCTTTGGTTTCTTCTTCATTTGCCGGTGGTTTATCCGGTCTGCAGACCTGTTTGCCCTTTATCTTTACCAGTTCTGCAGTGAACTTCACATCATCCTGTCCGAATTCAGAAGTTATCTTCCAGTATTCCTTTGGAATGAAGTTCTGTATCGCGTTTTCACGTTGTTGTACTATTCTTAATGCAGCAGTCTGGACTCTGCCGGCACTCTGTCCGCCACATGAATTACGCCGCAGGAAACTGCTAATACGATAGCCGACCAGCCTGTCCATCACCCGCCTTGCCTGCTGAGCATCCACAAGATCCATGTCGATAGTTCCGGGATGCTGCACAGCCTGTTCGATGACACTTCTGGTTACAGCATTGAAACGAAGTCTCTTGAATTCCTTATTCCCGTCATCGAGTATCCGGGAAACATGCCAGCATATAGCTTCACCTTCACGGTCAGGGTCGGCTGCCAGCATAATTGTCTTATATTTCTTTGCTTTCTTCTTCAGATTTGCGACGGTCTTTCTTGCCGATACGGGTATTGAATATGTCGGTTTGAATCCGTTTTCGACATCGACGGCAAGCCTTTGTGTCGGCAGGTCACGTATGTGTCCGAATGTAGCGATTATTTCATAGTCTTCCCCGAGATAACTTCGCAGGCTCTTTGCCTTTGCAGGGGATTCAATTATTACAAGTTTCTTCTTCATATTCCCGCTGTTCCTAATAGAATTTCATTGGCTCGATAGCCGAAAGTAACGGATTATTGCCCATTAGTCATCCAGTCGAGGACCCTGTCGTTAATGTCATCCCATATCTCGGGGCTGTATGTTTGGCATTGCTGAATGAATGCCGGACTGCTGTTTTGAGATATGACATCGAAACTCTCAGACATGAACGACACAAGCATTGTTGGATGATATTGACTTTCTTTGTAATACAGTACCATCTGATCGACGCATGTGCTGTCAAGCACAGCTGCTGTACGGCTGACCAGCCTCATTCTGTTTTCCAGGGTCTCAGGATGCAGAATGGACATTAAAACTACATGAGTACTGTCCTGCATGAGCACAAAAGAAAAATAATCTATTTCTATGGGTACTGTACTTGCAATTATCGTAACAGGATATAGAATGTCCTCTAGCGAATCGACAAGAATTTCAACATTGCTTAGAGGAGAAGTTTCGAGTAGTATGGGATCGGTAGGCACTTCAAGAAGTGCATAGTCTCTCGGTATCTGTATGTCGGCAAGAGAAGTCAACGCTCCTAGCTGGAATGTTTCGATTTCCAACGTATCTGAAGTTGCTTCCGCCTGCAGAGAATCCTGCAAAGCAGTCGAATCACTGGGGGTCACTCCGGTTACATCAGTGACTACAATAGTAGAATCGGCCAATGTACCAGCAAGAGAGTCAGGGACTGTGATATCATTCTGCCGAACACCGGCTGCAGTATCTGCAGATGCTGCCTGAACGTCTTCGGGGGGAATCGGTTGTGGTACTGTGATTGTCTGCGGGCTTGTGCTGAGAAACGGGATGCTGTTCGGTAAACCAAGTTTGAATGGGTCTTCGATGAGGACATATCCGATAACAACCACGAAGAGAAGAACTGCAAGAAGTGCAGTTTTTCCACTTCTCTTCTTATCTTTGCCTGATGTATCTTCATCAGGTTCATCCACCCCGGTGTCATCACCCTTTTCGAGGTACCCCTCTTCCTCGACCTGTTCTTTCTCTTTGATATGCTCCGGAGCATCCTTTATCGGTCTGTCGACAGATTTACCCTCTTGGGCGCATTTATGGCAGACATGAAGAACACGGTCGAAACAGTCAGCACAGGTTCTTCCGCCACAGGTTCGGCAGGGAGCGAGTTTTTGGACATCCGTCGGGGTGCGCCCACAGACGTGGCATCTTTCTATTGAAAGCACTTCCTCTGAAGCGGATGTGATTATCAGGTCTTCATCACTATCAGGCGGATCTTCAGTATCCCCGCTGTCATTGTCATTAGTATCCTCCGAAATCTCTATTTCTTCGATTTCGATATCTTCATCATCATCGTCAGCAATGCCGGTGTACGAATGTGAGAAGTCATCATCATGCGAATCATCTGTTTCAAGCGTAATCTCTTCAGGTGTTTCAGGTTTGGATTCATCGGTAATTGAGGAGCCGTCAGAATATGCCCGCGGGAGTATGTCGATGTACGGAGACATCTTATTCTGCAGTTCTCTCGCCGCCTGTATCTTCATCCCGCTTGAGATCATGCATGGTGTCGTGTTCACGAAACGCTCTGCATCTTCTTCCGTGATACCCGCATCCTTGATGAGAAGTTGACGTACTTTGCTCTTTTCTTCATCGCGGACAAGCCGCACCAAAAGGACATCAACAAGAGATCTGTCAGTCATTAGTTTCCCCTTTTGCATATCGATATTGAAACATCTTTGTGTAATTCTTAAGCACACTCAAATAAGGTATATAGATATATGTAAACTTTTGTCTTATGGAAAGGTGCATCGGGAACCGTACAGCACCTTCGATTGATGGCTGCTATTCCTCTTCTTCAGATACCGGTTTATCCGCTTCCTTCTCATCTTCTTCAGTGCTGTCGAGCCCATCTTTCAGACTCTTTTTGAAGATATGCAGGGATTCACCGAGTGACCGTGCAATATCCGGTATCCGTTTTGCGCCGAAAAGAAGAAGTACAGCAAACAATATGATGATAATTTCAAGTGTTCCCGGTCGACCAATCATAAAATCACTCCTAACTTAATATGTCTTCGATATTAAAACCATCTATAAAGATAACCTACAATCATCAATGCTGCAAAACTCATCACATTGAGTCGAAAGCCTATTTCCTGAAGTGCAAATCTGAATACTACAAGGTCGATTGCAATAGGTCCGATAGAGAATTCTACAGAACCTGCAAAAAATGTTCTCAATGCAATTGAAGTATCAGGCAGAATAGCAGCAATGCCTTCACCTAATGCAGAACCCGCCATCATTCCGAGAAAGGAAATTACAAGCCAGAATTTCGGCGAGCGTTTCTCAAGCACAGTTTCTCCTATCTTTTACCGAATCAGTATGTCTCAAACCGGTTTCCGAGGGGTAATATACCACGATTGAGGATAATCAGCGCAATTATGCCCGTAACCAGTCCTGAGAGAACACCCCAGACCGTTACTGTGATTAACAGGCCGGTCATCGGAATTGCAGGGAAAAGAAGCATCACAAAGGCGGATTGAACATAAAGACCGGCAATGCTCCCTGAAACAGATACGCCGGGCACAGAGAAGAAGCGTTTGACAGCTCCCATAACAAGAGCGGAGATAATACCCCCCGACAGAGAAAGAATAAATGCAGGTGTGGCCATCGTTCCCAGAAACAGCGATACAGCAACTGCTCTCAGGATATTAACCTTCAGACCGGTTATAGTGCCGTATTTCAGGACTGCAATAATCGTGATAATATTTGCTAATCCGAACTTCATGAAAGGTACAGGTCTCGGAAGGAAGCTCTCGACAATTCCAATTCCTATAGCAAGCAGAGCAAGAATCACTTCCGGCGGGAGTCTTCTCCCCGTTTCAGCGTTCATTACTCAGCACCTGAAGAAGCAGTTCCTCCACCTCAGCAAATCTGACCTGACTGTCGAACAGGTTTCTGCTTCTGGACAATGCACCGGAAGCCAGAGTATCTCGGATTTCGGGTCTACTCATTTCCCTGACTGCAGAGACCAGTTCGTCGATACACCCCGGAGTAACGACAATACCCGAAACACCGTCCTGATTTACCCAGGGTACACCCGTTTGGAGATTGGTACTGATTACCGGTGTTCCGCATGCCATGGATTCGACCTGAACCATTCCAAAAGCCTCGCTGCGCATTGTCGATGGAAGAATAAGGGCTGTTGCGGCTCTGTAGTAGTTAACAAGTTCATCGTCTGTGACATTACAGGCAAGAGAAATATTCAGATTATCTGACACAATTCTATTTCGTATATGAGATTCTATCGGACCCCCACCTATCATCACAAGGTGTGTGTCATGAAGGTTTCGCCATGCGTCAAGCATGACTTCGATGCCTTTGTAACTCCTGAATCTGCCGACGAAGAGGAAATAATCACGAAAGTTGTTGATCTTGTCGTTCGGAGTGAACCTTGTCAGGTCTGCACCTATAGGTACGGCACAGACATTATCCAGGTTTGAAAGCCATCTTGAAGTCTCTATATATCGAGGTGAAGTTGCTATTGCAAGATTGGCTGACGAAAGAAATCTCTTCAGGAATGACCCGTAGATGGGCATCGCCCATGACTGCCTTACAATATCACTGTGGTAGGTTACGATATACGGCTTCTCCATATTAGTCTGCAGCCAGGCAATTACAGCAGCCGGCAGCGGAAGATGAAAATGAAGTATATCAGCATCAGTCTCGGCAAGTGCATCACGCAGTCCAATCATCAACGGATTTGAGAATACTCTGAAGGGACAGGGGATCTTGCGCACATATATGCCGTCAGCAAAATATCCGTCTGTGTCATTGATATCTCTGCCGGCGGTGATTACCTCGACTGTGTGCCCAGCCAGAACCAGATATTCCGAAAGGTCATGGATATATCGCTCTATACCCCCCCTGACTTCGGGGTGAAAGTCTTTATACACCTGCAATATCTTCATTCCAGTACTTCCCTGTAAACCGAATAAACGTTTTCAGCCATTTTTGGATTTGAAAATTCTGCCGAAAACCTGACAAGTTCATCGCTGTCGGCCGGTTGGGAAAGTGCATTTTCAACCGCTTCGAAAAGGGCAGCTGCAGTGTTTTCACTCATTTGTTCAGCAATACCGCCGTAGATTTCAGAGAGTGTTTCCGATATTCCAATCACTGATTTTACCCCGGCAGATGCAGCTTCGAGCGGTGGAAGCCCGAATCCTTCATAGAGAGATGGATAAACGAGTAGTTCAGCCCCACTCATGCAGCTTTTCAGCATAGTATCTGATATACTGCCAGTCCATAGGACACATTTTGCATTACCGAGTCTCTTCATGAGTGAAGCATCTCCCCACCCCCATTGTCCGGCTATCACAAGCGTCAAACCGGGTCTGTTTTTACAAATTATCTCCCATGCATCCAAAAGCAGACTGATGTTCTTCCGCGGCTCGATGGTCCCTGTGAACAGCAGATATTCCCCCTGAATTGCATACTCAGTTCTGAATAGTTTCGGGTCGGATTCGAACGACGATGTCGATAGATATATCCTTCGGATACGCTCTTTCGGTATATCAAGATATCTGCGGGCTTCATCTGCTGTAAACTCACTGTCAACCATTACCATTGCAGCATTCTGTGCAGTCTTCCTGAAATGCCGGCTGTAATACATCGATTTGATTTTAGGGAACATCTCGGGATAAGCCATGAATGCAAGGTCATGCAGAGTTACTACATAAGGCACCCCAAGCGGTGGTTTACCGCCAAATGCCGGCAGATGCACAAGGTCGGGAGACAACTTCGATGCAATCCGGGGCAGCGTGTAATTCTCTGCAATTACCTTTCTGAATCCGGTTGAACAGTGATCTGCTGATAGAGCTTCTTCGGGGGTACATATTCCGCTTGAAAGCACAACATTCACGGATTTCTTTCCCAATTCACTGAAACCTGAAAGAAGACGCTTTAGATATACTCCGGTACCACCCATGTTCGACACAGACTCTCCATAGATGATAATGTTCGGAAACCTTTTCGAAGTTGAATTGTCAGTCATTGAAACCGGCTAGTTTCCGTTGTCAGGTGAATCAGCAGGGATAACAATGGCAGGTGTACCCGTCAGGAAACACCCGGGGCCGATGATCATATCCTCGAGTGTCTTTCCGGAAACGGAAGTTCCGGGGAGGACAATGGAGTTGTGTATTGTGCTATCATCGATACAGCAGCCGGCACCAATACTAACAAATGGTCCAATATCAGAACTGCGAATCACAGCCCCCCCGGCGATGTGAACCGGATGCCGGATGAGAGAGTCATGTGCAGCTCCCGCCCCACCTCCACCCATTGCTTTCAGAAGAATTCTGTTAGTATCGAGAAGCGTGTCAGCTGTTCCGCAGTCATACCATCCTTCAATTTCAAATGTACCGAATGCATAACCGGTTTCAAGCATCAACTGCATTGCATCGGTCAGCTGATATTCGCCCTTCGTCGTTTTAGCGGATTCGATGAGCGAATGGATACTGTCCATGAGTGCTTTGCCGTCTGTGAAAGAGTAGATTCCGGTAATTGCCAGGTCACTTACAAATTTCTCCGGCTTTTCGACAAGTCTTGTGACCAATCCGTCTATATCCTGTACCACAACTCCGAAGCGGGCAGGATCATCCACCTTTTTCACGGCGATCATGTTTTCCTCTATCCCGGCTACAGAATTGAGGTTTGCTTTAAACAGTGTATCACCAAGAACAACCAGCGTCCTTCCGTCATCCATAACTGGCTTTGCGAGGTAAACTGCAGATGCAAGCCCGTCCATCTTCTCCTGTACTACACAATCTATGCGCAGGCTCGGATATGTATCCTCTGCCCACTCCTTAATCTGACTGCCCAGATATCCGATGATAAGGATTACATGATCGACTCCGGCATCAACAAGTTCATCTACTATATGCCCGAGTATCGGTTTCCCCGCAACGGGTAAAAGGGGTTTTGGCATCGAATCTGTGAGGGGCCGAAGCCGTTTTCCTATTCCTGCAGCCGGGATTATCACCTGCATTAGCTCTCCACCCTGTGAATTCCTATTTCTTCGAGAATTATATCGGGATATTTCTCTCTGACATACTCTTTGACAAGTTCTTTTATCTCATTCCCTGTAGACATCGACAGTGCGCGGTGAGTTAGCAGTTCAACTTCGCTCATATCGACAAGGCTTATCATCTTTTTCACATCAGGGATAAGCGAGAACGGTACACTTAACTCATCGACTCCAAATCCCACAAGCAGCGGTATTGCCAGCGGGTTACTTGCCATCTGTCCGCAGACCCCCACCCATTTTCCCGCTTTTCTGCATGCATCAGTAACGCATCCTATCTGACTCAATACGGCTGGATGGAACGGGTCGAACAAGTCAGCTACGAAAGGACTGGTTCTGTCGACTGCGAGTGTGTACTGGGTCAGGTCATTCGTACCTAATGAAACAAAATCTACGTGGGGAAGGAAACAGTCAATCGATATAGCAGCTGCAGGTGTCTCAACCATGATCCCAAAAGGAATATCCTTCTCGAAAGGAACACCCTCTTCTTCGAGCCGCATCGCAGTTGTCTCAAGAAGTTCCCTGACGGCAAGAACTTCATCAACAGATGATATCATGGGTATCATAAGCCAGGCGTTTCCTCTCACCGCCGCTCGCAGTACAGCACGCAACTGACGGATGAAACGCTCGGGTCTGTCAAGACATATGCGAACTGCTCGCCAGCCAAGAAATGGGTTGCGTTCCGGAATGGGAATTTCATCGAGGAACTTGTCTCCACCGAGGTCGAAAGTCCTTATAATGCAGGTTTCCGGATATACCATTTCAAGTGCGTGGTCATATGCGGTAAAGTGTATTTCCTCGGTCTCGGGACCCGAAGAAATAAGCCTGATGAATTCAGTTCTGAAAAGTCCGATTCCCTTGCCACCGAAACGAGCAACATGGTCGGCTTCCTGGGAAAATTCGATATTTGCACTTAGTTCCATCGGAACACCGTCGGCCGTAATAGTCGGATTCATTGCATTGGCAACAATATCTGCTTCCGCAACTTCGTATTGAGCCTTAAGGCGGGTGTAGAACTTCAGTTCATCTTCATCGGGATTAAGGATGACTTCACCATGGATACCGTCAATTACCATCATGTCACCAGGGGCGGAGTTCTCTGCTACTTCCTTCAGTGCAACAACTGCAGGTACACCCAAACTGCGTGCGATTATTGCAGTATGCGATGTAGGGCCACCTTTATCGATGGCAATTCCGAGTATCTGTTTCTTGGAAAGCCCCGCTGTCTGGGATGGATCGAGGTCTGATGCCACAAGTACGACAGGGTCTTCGATCTTTGACAGGACCTCGTCCTCAGTACCCATGATCTTCGCTATAACCCGCCGTCCGACATCCCGGACATCTGCAGATCGGCTTCTTATATAAGGGTCTTCTATCGAATCGAATCTGGCAAGTACATCATATAAAACCTGGCTTACTGCATACTCGGCAGTGACCTTCTCGCTTTCAATGCGCCTGATAACATCGGCATGCAGTGACGGATCATTTAGAAGAACAATATGTACTTCAATAAGCTGTTTGCCTTCTATGACATCGCTCAACTTCTCTGATAGTGCTTCCAGTTCAGTCCGGGTATCTTCAATTGCCTTTCGGAATCGTTTGACTTCTGAGAGAATCTCATCATCAGATGCCAGAACACGTTTTTTCACCCGTATCTCTTCTACATTGAGGAGAAATACCCGTCCAATTGAGACCCCGGGTGATGCTGCGATACCTTTTATGCGTGTGCTCAGATCAATCTTCTCCGAATCCCTCTTTAATCAAATCCAGAATTGCGTTCAATGCATCTTCTTCATCAGTTCCGTCCGCTGTTACCTTAAGAATCGTTCCATGTGATGCCGCAAGCGTCATTACACCCATTATGCTTTTCGCACTTACGCTGTCACCTTCGAATATTATGCATATTCTGCTGTCGAATTCACTGGCAGTCCGCACTATCTGTGCTGCGGGCCGTGCATGAATGCCAAGGGAATTCATTACCTCAGCACTTCCTTCAATCAAAGAGAACCATCCTTCCCATTCTTTCCGGCATTTCTTTTATTGCGTTCTATAAGTCTGCTTTCCACCTGTTCGGGAATGCTGATTCCACGCATGTCAAGCAGTGCATTAACAGCTGCGGTTTCGAGCAGCAGAGCAAGATTCCTCCCAGGAATCACAGGAAGTTCAATATAAGGGATTTCTGTCCCGAGTATCCCTTTTGTCTTTCTGTCGATACCTATCCGGTCTATATTCTTAGTATCCCTGCCCCATTCAAGCAGCCTGACTTCTATATGTATCTGCTGGCGTTCTTTCGTGGACCTAATTCCGAACATATTTTCCACATCGATAAAACCCAGTCCCCTTATCTCCATGAGGTGGCTGTGATCGGTGTCTCCTGCACCAAACAGATTCCCACGTATGCGTCTAATATAAACCCTGTCATCCGCAACGAGTCTATGCCCTTTATCGAGAAGACCGAGAACAGCTTCACTTTTTCCGATTGCACTTCTTCCCGTACAAAGCACTCCAGCTCCATAAACATCCACCAGAGTACCGAATGTACTGTCCCTGGGTGCGAATATTTCTTCCAGGTAGTCGGTAAGGTCGTGAATCAGCGGAGTTGTGTCACGCGGTGAAACAAGAAGTGCAGATGCACTGTCGGAAGATATCTCGACCAGTTCATCAGGAGGAGTCAGCCCCTTTGTCACAAGCGAACAAATGATGGGAAAATCAAAGACATTCCTGAGCGCGGATATGCGGTCAGATGAAGATAGCGTTGTGAGATAGGTGATTTCGGTTTCCCCGAATATCTGTATTCTCAAATGTTGAAACTTATGAGTATATCCGGTCAGTGCCATTCCGGGTCTGCTTATGTCAGGGGATTTCAGATTAGTCGATAATCCTGTAGCTCCTGAAAGTGATCTAATCCCGAGAACCGATGACATCTCTTCAATGAGTTTTCCGACAGTAAGCTTAGAAGCGGAGAGTACGGGGTCCATATTATCTCTTTTCTAGTTGTCCCTGGCACTTTTTTCCAGCTCGACTACCTGGGCACTTCCTGACGCTCCGCTGTAAACAGCACTAACTGAATTTGTTTCAGCATTCATGAAAACAAGATACTCCCCGCCGTTGACCTCGAATTCCAGAATTGCTTCACTTGTTTTCATCTTCCTGAGCTCTGTATTGTCATCGACAAAAACATCTTCGGTGAGAGTAGATTCTTCGATGGGCACATAGAGCGTGTATGAAGAACCGTTACAGTCGCCGTTTGAATTATTCCTGTGTGGATGTCCATGCATCTTATCCTTGAATTTTCTCAATTGGGTTTCAAGGATTGCTGCAGCATCGTCGAACGCTGAATACATATTATGAGATTTTGTTTTTGCATCTAATTTCAGGTGATTCCCGCGAAGCTGTAAATGTGTGTGATCTATACCCGCTGTTACTTCGAGAATTACATGAATATCTGTAATCCCGTCATAGTATTTCGAAAACGACTCTAATTTATCTTCCACATGGTCCTTGAGAGCATCTGTAAGGTCAAAGTGCCTTCCACTTATCTGGATATTCATATCTATTCCTTTCGGTTGGGGCTATCCATAAAGTCTGTTCAAACAAAAAAACGGCTGTCATGATACAGAATTGCTCATGGACAGCCTAAATCAGCATAAATATTTTTCACACTAAAATAATAATTAAGTACACCGATTTGTCAACTCCCTGAAGATAGAGTAACTACATCTAAATATAATCCGAATTTATAGCATTTTGTTCCCTTGTTATATCATTGACATATACATCAGCTATCTGTTATTATTTCGGTCAAGTATCCATGTACAAATTAACAAGAAAAGAAGTCGAGGTGACAAATGCCGAACATGGACAAGACAGCGGATTTAGCAGGACCGGGAATCAGTACTTATGAAAAAGTAGCTGAAATCCTGCCTAAAAACTACAGGTCAACATTGAACCGCAAGGAAACCCAGATCGCTCTTGCTGAAGTAAAGAAGACCATGGAAGAAGGTCTTTGCCGTGAACTCAACCTTATCAGAGTCGAGTCTCCCCTGATCATGGATCGTGACAGCGGTATGAATGACTATCTCGACCGTGACGGTTCGCGCACCCCGATTGATTTTCAGTGCGGTCTCGGACTGGATAAGAAGATCGACACACAGGTAGTACAGGCCGCCACAAAGTGGAAGAGATTTGCACTCAAACAGTTCGGTCTCGATTTGTATGAAGGTCTTTACACCGACATGCGTGCAGTCCGGAAGGATTACTTCCTGGATCATGATCATAGCAGTTATGTCGATCAGTGGGACTGGGAGAAGGTCATCAAGGATGAAGACCGTAATCTCGATTATCTCATCATGGTCGTCAAGAAACTCTGGAAAGTCATCAAAGAATGTGAAGCCAAAGCACATGAGATATATCCGAAACTACGCGATGACGGTTATGCCAATCTTCCGGAGGAACTTACATTTATACATGCTGAAGAAATACTTGGATTGTATCCTGATCTCCCCCGTAAACAGCGTGAAACACAAATACTCAAGGATATTTCAGAGGCTGTATTCATCATCGGTATAGGCCACACTCTCAAAGACGGTTATCCTCACGAAATGAGAGCAGCTGACTATGATGACTGGACAACTCCTACAATCATGAAGAACGGCGAGCAGATGCATGGTCTGAACGGTGACATTCTCGTATGGCACCCGATTACCGAAAGACGCCATGAACTCACTTCGATGGGCATCAGAGTCACGAAAGAGGGACTTAGGAAGCAACTTGAAGAAACAGGACAGCTTGATTTCCTCGAACTTCCTTACCACAAGATGATACTCAACGATGAGATTCCACAGAGCATCGGCGGCGGAATCGGCCAGTCCCGTATCTACCAGAGAATTCTCAAGAAGGCTCACCTCGGTGAATGCAGTGTGACTGTGTGGCCGAAGCAGCTGAAGGATATCTGCGCCGAGAAGAACATCTTCGTGCTGGAGTAGATCCGCTTTATCTCAACGTTTGGGGACATGACTTTTGTCGTGTCCCCTTTCAGTACCGTAAGTCACTGATATTTTACTTTCTATATCATCGCTCAGGGACATGATATCTTCGTGTCCCGAAAATCGTACGGCCTTTTGAAAAACTAGAACTTCAGCAAAAGTGTCGTACTTCACTTTTCCCACTTAAGACGGCGGCAGGG
>CAYRQP010000008.1:89102-102477 GCA_964426545.1 uncultured bacterium
CTTCAGCAAAAGTGTCGTACTTCACTTTTCCCACTTAAGACGGCGGCAGGGGTGTTTAGCAACTAAAGTTGAATAAGTGGAGTACGACACTGTATTGTATTTATATTTGTAATTCTTTTATACGGGATAGGAGTGTGCGGTAACTGACCTGCAAAAGTTCGGCTGCTTTCTTCCGGTTGCCATTCGTTTCACGGAGGGCTCTGATGATCAGTTCCTTTTCGCGTGCAGATGCAGCTTTGGAAGATTCTTCGAGAAGACCGCTCGCTGTTTTGGTTGGGGTTATCTCAAGCAGAACGGAGTCTATTTCACCGGTATCCGTAAGTGCTGCTGCCCTTAGAATTATGCTTCTCAGTTCCCTTATGTTTCCGGGCCAGGTGTGACTTCTCAATGCATCGAGTGCATCGTTCGTAACGGCCGTATCCGAATACCCTGATTGCTTCAGGAAATGAGAAACAAGTTCGGGGATGTCCTCGACACGGTGTCTTAAAGGCGGGAGTTCAATCGGAAACTCTGAGAGTCTGAAATAGAGGTCTTTCCGGAATGTGCCGGCTTCAGTTTCTCCGGGGATATCCCTGTTGCTAGCCGAGATAACTCTTGCATTCATCTGAAGGACTTTAGGACTGCCGACTCTGTTGAAAGTTCTCTCCTGCAGTACCCGGAGCAGTTTCCCCTGCAGATCATGCGGGAGATCACCTATTTCGTCAAGAAATATAGTTCCGCCTTCTGCCTGTTCGAAACTTCCTTTCCGCAATCTCTCCGACCCTGTGTAGGCACCCTTCTCGGCTCCGAAGAGTTCGCTTTCTACAAGATCTCGCGGAATAGCGGCACAATTGACGGGAATGAACGGGCTTCTTTCATTCGAATACTCATCATGAATCATCTTTGCAAGTAGTTCCTTCCCCGTTCCACTCTCTCCGAGAATCAGGATGCTCAAATTGGATTCAGCACCTTTCTTTGCTCTGTGAATGGCTTCTTTAAGTGCGGGAGAAGAACCTATGATTCTGTTATCCGATTTACCTGCATAACATCTTATCAAATGCAGCAGGTCATCGACCTGAAATGGCTTTCTGATGAAATCAGCGGCACCGAGTTTCATGGCTTCTACAGCTGACTCGATGCTTCCGAATGCAGTCATAAGTATGACCGGCGTCCAGTATTCGTGCTGTTTAACTTCCCTGAGAATGTCTATTCCATCAAGACCGCCCGGAAGGCAGATATCTGACAGCACAACATCGAAACTGTTCTTTCTAATCAGTTCAACGGCTCTGTCTCCATTGACTGCGGGAGTAACATTCCAGCCGTCTTCTACCAAGGCTCTGAAAAGCATCTCGCGCATGGCGCGTTTGTCCTCCACGAGCAGAATGTTATTGGACATTGTCCCCCTCTACGACCATGGAATTTTGATAGTGAACTCGGCACCGCCGTTCTTCCTGTTTCTGCAGAATATGTCTCCACCGAAAGACCTTATTATACGTCTGCTGACTGTTAATCCAAGCCCCATATTGCCATCCCCTGTCTTGGTCGTCGAGAACGGACGGAATACATCTTCCGTATCCATTAATATGCCGGGGCCGTCATCTGCCACCGACAGGAATAGTTCTCCTTCAGTACACTTGATGTCTATTTCAACACCTGCCCTTTCACATGAGTCTCTCACATTACTCAGGATATTACGGATGACTGCACGGAGCAGTTTACCGTTCGCTCTAACTCGAGCATTGGGTTCTCCTTCTGAATAAATCTTATGTTCGATTTTGCATCTTTTGCATTCAGACAGGCAAAGTTCTGCAATTTCTGAAACGGGGATAATCTCTGTAATGGGTTCGGGTGAACCTGAAAGATCGCAAAGAGAATTAATGAGATTCCTTGCTTCTTCTACCTCCCGCCTTGTCTCGTCGATGATCCGAGTTGTTCTCTCATCAGAATGTCCCCTTGCAAGCAAGTCTATAAAACCCTGCAGAGCACACAGTGTATTACCCATTTCATGAGATATCCCCGCCGATGTTGCTCCTATATCGGCCATCGCCTTCTGGTCTGCGGCATTTCTTTCCAGTTCTGAAATACAGGTGGTGTCGTTTATCATAACTGCATACTCACCCATTTCAGATTTGGAAACAGTTACTGAGAAGTATCTTGTTTCGCGAGTATGTTCGTTCTCTATCCGGAACGCTACATCTGCAACCGCCTGATTGTCAGAACTGCTTTTCAGAATACTGCTCACTTTTCTTCCAGCTTCACTCTTCGAGTACGGGAATGTCTTACCGATGTCATCATCTGAAAGACTGAACAGATCAGCCGACTCCCGGTTGAACAGTGTAAGATTGTCATCACTGTCAATTGAGAATACTGCTGAACCCAACGCAGAGAGTATTACTGCTGAACGTTTTTCAGCTTTATCCGCCCTTGCTTCTGCAGCCTCTTTCATCTGCTGCAGTTCTTTGTCGCGTTTGTTCAGAAGTTCTACCAGTTCGTGAAAGGAAGCTCCTGCCGTTTCCGGATCCGTTCCGCTCCCCTTTCTGTAGTTCTCTGCTTCGTTGAGGATATCCCTGAGCGGTGTCAGCATCTTTTTTCGAAGGTATCCAGAGAATGTGACTGCAAGTATCACAAGACTCAGGGTGACAGCCCCGAATCCCCAGAGCAGCCAGGTGTATAAATCAAGGAGTGCTGTGTATTCAGATTCTCCCGAAGGTCCGGGAGCTGTTCCGGGAATGCCGTTGACTTGAACACTTGCTATATCGATTCGGACAAGCATGAGGAGAATGAATGCTACTACTACTGCTGCTGCCGCAGCTCCAATTATCAAACCTGCGAGAATCTCTACTCTGAGGATGGACTTCTTTCGTCTCATTAGTGTATCTCTATTCTGTCAAGATAGATGCCTTCCCCGAAATAGTTATCGGGAATTTCAGTAGTCATTATCACAAGGGAGTCGCAGGTGCCTGATCGGGGAAGTGTTACATTTATCGATACTTTTCTTACAAACTCCGGCGCGTATTCAAATTCACGCCTTCCCCCGCTGATGAATTTGAGCCAGTCGGGAGAATCATAAGGTACTGCAGGTTCAATTACATAAACTGTCTTACCGCCGCATGAGAGAGAAATGCCCGGTGTGTTTTCAGCACCTTTGCGTGCGAAAGGGATATAATCGATACTTACTGTGATTGAATCGGCATCTGAGTCTTTCAGAGGAAGCGTCACAATGTCATCCGAACCCGAGAGATAAAGCATTCTCTCAAGGGAGAATATCCAGAATTTTCTGTTCAGGGGATCCCTTTTACCGTATAGAATGCAATGGGGACGATATTCTGTAGGTATGTCTTCGGCTTCCCAAACAGATTTGTCCCACTCAGAAGCAGCACCAAGAAATACAACGATAGCCAGAAGGATGTATGGGATACCGGATTTCTTCTTTGCTACCACATACACAAGAAGTGCAAATATCAGGATCCAGGCTCCATAGATGAGAGGATCAGGACGAATCATGGAAGGCAGATACTGAGTAATATTACTATTGATCCCTGTCAGTTCAGTTATCATAACATCAGTTCCGTCTGCATCGTTGAAACGCAGAACAGGATGTACAATGTTAAGCACTGAGATGAGAATAGAAAGCCATATAAGCAGTTTTGCCCCCCGTGTCCTGAGAAGCATTCCCGCGGATGCCAGAAACAGCGGCAGTACAGGAAGCATCATCCTTCCTACAGGGGTCGGGAGACCGTGCCAGTCTGTCGGTACCCAAACAAGGAGTGTAAGAACATAAAACAGAGTCGGAATGCCAAGATACAGAAAAAGTCTTGGATGCTCCTTCTTCAAAGCAGGCAGACCTGCAAATGCAAGAATAATCCATGGTGCCCGGAAGAACAGACCGCCTTCGATATCAAGAATCGAAGATACCAGTGCAAATGCTATTGTGTGCAGGCGGAAATACAGGTTGGCGACTATTGTCTTTAGAAACTCGGAGTTGCCGTAACGCACCATTGCAAAGCGTCCGTCGAAAAGGAAAATGTCTAGTGCTAAAATCAGAGCAATCCCAGCGATAGTGACCAACAGTATTTTGTACTTCTTTCTGCCCGGTGTCTCGAGAAAACGCGCTGCAATCAGACCCAGTCCGAAAGCAGCAAATCTGAATTTGACTGCTGTGATTACCAGTGCAATAAGAAATATTCGAAGAAGCCCGTATTTCTCATCTGACTTCATGAGTGCAAACAGGAATAGAGCAATGACCAACCACCCCGGATATACAAGACCCAAAACGCCCACACCTGGGAACAGTATCAACCCGAGAAACGCAATAAATGCAGAGTGTTCATATCCCCTTTTTCTGAGAAGTTTCTCAAGAAGAAAAGCCGCAAACAATGCAAATAAGATGTTCATCAGTCTTACACCCGGCACTCCCATCCAGTACCCGGGAATCATGAGTGCGGGATAGTATTTCATATGATGATTGATTTCAGATGACGGGTCACCAATCTGATATGTCAGATTACCGAATTTACCCTCGCCGGGATTTACCATCTGTTCGGTGATTGTTGCATGATGAGGTTCGTCTCCGGAGAACGGTACAATGAGAATGAGCAGGGGCAGAATCGGAATAATGGCTCTCAATATCCCCAGCCGCTTTTTCGAGATTGCAATGAGACCGGGAAACAGTCCGATAAGTGCTGTGGAAGTGATGACCACCTCCATGCCTTCTGCTGTTCTCCAGAACAGTGCAGTGAGCAGGAATATAGCCAGTAAAGGCAGAGTCGTTCGCGGGATGGTTCCTTTGCCGTAAAGTAGACCGCCGGTTATCCATGCAAGCGGTATCAACCGTCCGAGAGTAGCCGGGAACGGCATTCCGAATATCCGCCACACTGTGAAAACAAGTATGCCGGCAAACAGGTGAGAGAACATACCTGACAGATTTCTGATTCTCACCATTTCGACGGGACACTGCAACTTTAATCCTGCCATATGCGCCCAATCCATATTACCGGGTGATTGAAAGGCTGCCATTCACGCAGCAGGGATACTGTAATCCGGTGTACATCAGGTGTGAATTCAAGAGTGTCGATACCAATCGAAAGGGTGTCGGAAATCCCGTCGAATGTGATTATGCCGACCGGCCGGTTGTTTCTGACCCCGCCTGTTCTCAATTGAATATACAGCCTTTTGCCGGATGCAAACCTATCCGGAACTTCGAAGATGATTTCCGGATGGCTCATGTTCACGCATATCGAATCATGCCAGTCGAAACGCTCATACTTAACTTCATATTCCGGAAACACAGGTTCATAATGAGATGCTGAGGGAATACCGGAGATAACGACCCCCACAATGCATCCTGCAGTAAATATCCCGATGCGAAGAACGGTTCTTGTGAACATCACTGCAAGAGCAGTCCCTGCAATCAACGGAATAACCCCTGAAAGCGTACCTGTCAGATAGAGTGTTATCAGTGGCAGTAAATGAAGCAATCTCAGTTTCAGGTCAGCAGATGAGAGAATTACGATGAATATTGATATATAGAGAAGTGAAATCCCCGTATTATCACTGCCGTAAAATGCAGATGCGGCGAAGAGAATCCAGGTGACAATGGCTGACTTATCCGTTCTCCCCCCGGTCTCCTGCAGATATTTGAATGACTGCAGAAGTGCAAACAGAGCAAGTGATATTGTAAAGAAAGAAATGCCCCTAAGTGAAACGACAGCAACTGCAAGTGTTATGCAGGGAAGACTTCTACTAAACAGGACTGCAGAACTGCTGGACGGATTAATATGTTTCATATTTAAAATCCGTTACCCGTATTTTCTGTGTCATATCATCGGGGACAATATATACAGCGGTGCAGTTCAAGGGGATATGAATCGACAATTCCGGGCTTCTCTTTCCGCCGGCAAAACAGCGGTGTACCGTCCTGCCGTCAATCCTGACAGAAACAGTCCCACCGTTCTGCGGTGCTGATATGCGAAATCCCAGCAGCCCTTTACGTACAGGTACTGTGAGACATCCGCATACACCGTTGATGATATTTCCCGGAATACTCCATCCGGGTCCCGGTTCAATTAATCCACTCTCGTCGAAGAACACACCTTCGTGGTTCTCAGGTCTGGGATACGGCATCAATTGGGGTCTCGAAGCTGTTATCTCTGAGAGAATGTCCTTTCCGATGGTGATACTCTCAACCGGAATCTTCATTGCATCACGAATGCACTTTACTCTCCATAACCACTTCTCTCCCCGTCTAATCGACGATAGCCATATCCGTTTTTCCCGCTTCTTCCAGTATTTCGGGAGTTCACTGCTGTTTTTGCTCAGGAATTTCCGGGTCAGTATCACTGAAGATGAAAGTTCCCATTTCATCGCACTTTCACGGTTGCTCGATGAACCTGACCTATGCAGTGCTTCCGCCTGTGGGATGAGCAGGAATTTCCACCCTTTTGCCCGTATACGACCGGAAAGGTCTATGTCTTCAAAGTACATGAAAATATTCTCATCGAAGCCGTCAACTTCAAGGAGAGCTTCAAGCCGGTAAAGTGCAACAGCGGCAGTAACTCCGGGAATTTGGGAAGGCAGTTGACCCGCATTAAGCCGAAAATGCATAAAACGCATATCATAACCTTCACCGAAGTGTGTCATCGCTGTGCCTGCACTGAGTGTGATGTATTGCCAGTCCCAGTGACTAATCAACGGCTGGACAGCAGCAGCTTCATCATGTACTTCAAGAGCGGCATGAAGTTTTCCGAGTGATTGGGGGGTTATCCGGGCATCAGGATTGAGCAAAAGCACATACGGAGTCCTGCAATGTTCAAGTGCTCTGTTATTGCCGTATCCGAATCCGCCGTTCTCCGGATTTCGGAGAATCATTGCATCGGGCAGGTGTTCTTCCAGTATGTCCGGTGTACCGTCGGTCGAACCGTTATCTGATATTATTATGCTGCAGCCGGACTCCAGTTCCCGCAGTGTATCTATCAAATCATAGACAAGGTCACCTGTATTCCAAGTAACGACAATGACAGTTACAGTATTGTTCATTCTATCTCTTCTCCGGCTCTGCATTCGGCTAATCTTGAGTAGAAGCTGTCAGTGACTTTCTCCCAGGTGAAGTTATCAAGTACGAATTCGCTGCCTGAATATCCCATCGAGAGTCTGAGATCTCTGTCATCGAGAAGCAGGGATAAACGATGAGCCAGAGTTACATCATCACCAAATGGAGCAAGAAAACCGCTTGCTCCCTCCTCAATGATATCAGGCATTGCACCCGACCTGCATCCCACGACAGGTTTTCGGAGGAGCATCGCTTCGAGAAGAACGATTCCGAAGCAATCAAGCCTTGATGGCAGAACGACAATATCAGCGGCAGCGAGTATATCTATTCTATCTACCTGCGTTACACTTCCGGTAATTACCAGTCTGCTCTCCTTAGAAGATGTCGCGTTCCTGTTTATCTCATCCATTCCATCGGGAAGAACGGGACCGGCTATCACAAGGTCGAAGTCGAATCCCCTGTCCCAGAGTCCGTTCGCTGCCTTCAGGAGTACACCGGTTCCCCTGTCAGTACATTGCGCGGTCAAAGAGAGAATAATCGGCCTCCGCGTTAATCCAAGGCGGGCTCTACCGGTTTTAGAATCGGCATGCCTGAACTCCTGCGGGTCGATCCCACTGCCGAGAACAAGAATTCGCTCGGATGGAACACCCATCTCAAGATAGATATCTCTTTCAAATTGACTCTGAGCAACGACAATACTGCTTTCGCGGAGTATCTTTTTCTGACAGCCCTCGAAGTAGTGAAGTGCATCTGCCCTTCTGTATTTCTCACCGACATTTGCATGCGGAACCGCAGCCATGCCTATCCCCATCCGTGATGCATGCTTCCATCCTGCATAGAGCATAAACGGCATTGCATTTGCATGAACAAAATCAAATCCGTGGTCTGACCGCAGCCATCTGTATAACGACGGTATGAAGGGATTGGGATAGTAGAAGCGGTCTTTGCCACAAGGCATTAAGCGCCGCATAAGTGCTCTGGATGCATTCTGCATTAGTGGATGTGCTACCGGAAATCTGATGATATCTACAGAACCTATTCTGTCTTCTCTGACAGGGATAATCCTACCTGCCTTAGAAACCAGCCATGACATATCCCAGGCATCCGTCGTACATATTGCAGAAGTGTGTCCCCAGCGTTCACCTGCAAGAGCGTGCTCGAGAACATATCTCTCCGCACCGCCGTGATAAGGCCATGCTCTGTGTACGAGGTGGAGGATTTTCATGGCACAAGGGTACCATGCGACTTAATTCTTCGAATTAAGGTGTCACGATACCTATGAGAGTTATTCATTGGTCATCTCTCGGTAGAAGGTACATACTCTTTCAGCAGCATCACCCCATCGCGGTCTTTGATGTCCTGATGCCCTGTCTCTTAGAGTACTCATGTATTCGACATCTTCAAGGTGCATGATCTCTTTCCGCCAGGTATCACTGTCACCCACCGGTAGTATAACACCATCCATCCCGACTGTTTCAGCCAGGGCTCCCGCATCTGACGCTATTACAGGTGTGCCGCATGCCAATGCTTCGAGAGCCGGAAGCCCCAGTCCTTCACATTCACTGGGAAAGAGCAGTGCACGCGCACCTTTGTAGAGATTCAGCAGGTCGCTGTCTGTTATGTTTTCGAGGACCTTCACATTGTCTGCTCTTGTCTCTATTTTACCCCATCTGCCGGCTCCGACAAGAACGAGCGGAAGTTTAAAACCGTCTGCGCAGGCTCGTTCATGAACATCTATGATAAATGGAATGTTTTTCCGCGGCACATAGTTGCCAACATGAAGAAGATATGAGTCTTCCGTGAGTAAATACTTATCCAGCACTTTTCTATCGGCTGCACCTTTAGTGAATAGGTCGTCCGCTGCACCGCCTGCGACACATATACGGCTCCTGTCGATTCTGCCCCCCATATACTTTGTAAGCCTATTAGCAGTCCATTTAGATATGGAAATGACAGAGGCACCCCCTTCGATTAGTTTCATTTCCCGTTTTGCATAGTGAACCGTTTCAGGTGTGTGCCACTGCGGATTCTCGATTGCTGTCATGTCATAGACTGTAACTACCGGTCTGCTTCCAATCGGGTAAACGGGCTGAACACCACTTGTATGGTAGATGCTGCAATTTGGCAGAAGTGCTGTGAGCCTTCTCCTGCGGGATTTAAATTCCCAGTCATTCCTTATAGGTATCCTTCGGAGAAACGGTATTTTCAGGTAAAACGGGTCTTCTAACGAAATATCCGCAGATAGCCCGTCCTGTGCACCGGGATGCGATGCAGGAACATCAATAGTACTGAATTCCATACCTGATTTCCCCGCAGTCGCTGAAACAGCATCCGCAAGCGATGAAAGATAGCGTGTAATACCCCCGACTGAATGAGCCAGGATACTCTTGTCGAATATGACCGAGGGTTTACTCACTGAGTCCCTCCTGACTAATCCATACGGAATCCGAACTGTCGAATCCGGGAAAGAGAGAACAAAGTCTGTTATCATAGATTTCAAGGCTGTCGGGATGCATAAGCCATCGATGGTAGATAATACAGTCCACTTCAGGCATATCCGGCACCATTGCTATTCCCCGTGCCAGAAAAGTATACTCCCTGTCATAGCCACCCGTAGTCTGAAATAGAGCGTAACGCCTGACATTCTGCATTACCGGTACTTCAAGGACTGTTTTTCCCGCTTCTATCGAATAACATTCTGCAGGAATCTCTGCAGATATCCCCGGTATCACAGGTACAAACAGTTCGAGGATAATGCCTGCCATAAAAAGAGCCTTCCATTTCCTGCTAAGTTTCGAAATGTAGATACCTGCTCCGACAGCGATGATAATACCTGCAAGAAGTACAAACCGCGATGGTGCCCTGATGCCGTTCAGCCCGGGGATGAACTGCAGGAGTCTGAATGGAAGCGGAATTCCAGTCGTTCTCCCGAATACCCGCAGTTCAGGACCCAGGCAGAGAATGTATAACACAGTTGCAACAGATGCAAATCTCCATCTTCTCTTCTTTATCACAAAGATGATGAATGGAATCAATACAATGAGCCCCGCTGTCACTATGCCTTCATAACTGTTGGACATCCAGGACATCTTTGCAGGGATACCTGTAATTAGTCCTGTAATCCCGAATGGTGAGGGCAGGATGAATGACTGCGGTTCAGCCGCCCAATAAATCGCTTCACGCCAGTTCATAGACAATTCTCCGAGCCTTCCCGGTGCTGTGAACAACATTATCATGAAAGGTACAAGCGAGATTATGTAAACTGAAATCAGAATTATAGTCTTCCGGACGGGAAATCTTCCAATATATGCTGTTGCAAGCAGACCGAAACCCACCAGAACCCCCTGATAAGGTGACTGCAGTACCGCAAGAGAAGCGGCAAACAGGAAAGGAACAAGAACCTTCCAATTCCTGTCACGGTTAAGGAACTCCCGGCAAAGCCACAGTGCAGCTATCAGATACCAGATATTGGCAAGTTGATAATGCTGCATGAGATGAGCCATCCTGGACGGCATCCATGCAATTGCGAGTGCGGTGAATACAGAACCCGTCAGACAGGCTCCCCAGCTTTTTGCAAGAAGGTATGCGAATAATGCGGTGAGCATCGTAGCAAAGTACAGTGACAGTGTATAAGCAGTTACGGGCGGGATACCCAGAACTGATGCTGCAAATGTATCTACCCATCCGATATGCTGATATGCCATGGAAACTCCGTCAGGAGAGTCTATCACAGTACACGTACGCGGGTCCAGATTGTTCTTCAGAGAATAATCCGTCCACCAGAAGTGCCAGACTCCGTCATAGACATCTGAATCCCCTTCGACGAGTGGCATTGGCATTACAGTCCCGGGCAGGGATTTTTCTTCATCCGTGAAAAATCTTATGAATGGTACAGAAAGAAGAGTGCACACAGCAGTTGCAAGCAGAATCCTGCTCTGCAGTTGCCTATTTCCAGAGAACATCAGTAACCCTTCCCGTTCCGGTGAACTCCAGCACATTGCCCCTAATCTCCATTACAGCAGGATCTTCGCTTAGCGGCAGCCCGTTGACTTCACCGTCTCCGCATGCTGTAACCCATGCCCCTTCAGATGATTCAGGACCACTAGTTTCTGCTTTGCCGTGGAACTGCCAGCTGACCGCATCCCCCGACAGTATTCGAGTAAAACCGTCAGGAGAGTCACTCAGGGACGGTGATATGGAAATATGCCTTTCTCTGTCCGGTAACGCTGTCCCTATTTCAGAACGCTCCAGTACTGTTTCCCAGTCGCTTCGAAGTCTTTCTGCAGAACCTGTTTCTGCCGCGTATATCCGTGCATGTGAAGAAAGAGATTCCTGCAGTTTGCTTTCGAAAAATATCCTTTCAAGTGCTGCTTCTATACCGGTCGAAATACCTTCAGGTGATATGTGCATCACTGCATCTGATGGGATGTTACGATACGAGCCGGAGTTAATTACGACAGAGGGTATCCCGGCTCTGAGAACTTCGAGAAGACTGCCCGATGTCTCTCCGCATGTGGGATATCTTGCATCGACAGCAGCATCTAATATTCGTATCCAGCCCTGATAACTATCTTCAGGTATTCTTCCTGTTTTAACTGCCCATTCAGGCGAATCATCAGGATAACCGCCGCCTATGAGTACAGCACCTGCAGATGGTCTTTTCTTTCGTATCTCCGCGATTGCCTTCATGAATGCTTCATAATTGCGCCCAGGGGTATAACTACCAACCATGCCGATGCAGATATCGAAGGGTTTATCCGGGATAGAAATGTCTCCTACGGGTGTAAGCGGGTGACCTATAGTGATGACTTCTCCGGTGGTTCCAGGTGTGCGAATCCGCTCTGCTGCATATTCATTCAGGCATACAAGAAGGTTGGATGCATGCACCGCCCTGCCAATCAGCGGGTATTTCTTTAGTTTCAGGTCATATTCATACTCATCTCCGGAATTGACCGAGAGAGTTTTCTCAACAGCAGCTGCTCCGGGTCCGTATGAAAAACGCAATTCACGCCTGTATTCATCAAGCATACCGGCTTCCAGATAACAGTATCTGAGCATATGATGAAGAACTGTCTCATGGAAAACAGCTGTACCGCCTAATTTGTACAATGCATGTACAATTGGAAAACAATCAACCGAGTTTCCCAGTTGGAATATTCTCTTTTCGGGAATCTCGCTCGCGGGAAGATTCATCAACTCTTCAAGAGGAATACTGCTAACTCCTTTCGGGAGTGTATCAGGATCTCCCCCGTACGGGTATACGACAGTCCATTCACATAGATCCGTCGTACCGCGAAGTACCCGTAGAGCATAGGTTGCAAGGCCGGTTTTCTGCGGTAGAATCGGAGTAACGAGAAGAGCTTTATGCATCTTCACCCCTCCAGAGACGGATTCTCAGGGCAAGCAGCTGATTGAACATCTCGGTAATGGCAGAAATCTTAACCCATGCGAAAATGCCGCTCCGTCCCGATTCGAAAGAAACAGTTCCGGCTCGCCTTGGGTAATGAGACACAGGCATCTGAAGAACTTTGAAACCGTGTCTTTCTGCAAGCAGAAGTATCTCGAAATCTGCTACACCGCAGGTGGACTGAGATTTGACGATCCTAAAGATGTCTTTTCGATAAAGTTTGAAAGAAGCATCCGTATCCCTGAACCCGCCCTTGAACATAAGGCAGGTAAGTGCATTGTAGCCCAGAGAGTAGAGTATTCGCATAAAAGGATCATTGCGTTTCTTGCGATAACATGAGATTATGTCGGCATCTTCGCGCTTCTCCCAAACCATTTCAAGTTCATTCAAATCGAACTGTCCGTCGCAGTCTGTATAGAACACGTAAGGCATCGATGCTTCAGCAATCCCGGTTCTTATGGCTGTGCCGAAACCGCAGTTATTGCTCAGACTCACCAATCTTATCCGTGAATCTTCGGCATTCAGTCTGTTTGTAATATCTGCTGTAGAATCAGTTGACCCGTCATCTATGACAAGGATTTCCCACGTATCAGTGATGCGCTGCAGAACATCTCTTGCGGAGTTAACCATATACTCGACATTTTCCTCCTCATTGTACGCCGGGAAGAATACTGTAAGACCATCCTGTGTGATAATGATACCTCCGGTGCAGAAATAAAGAATAATTATATAACTTATAAATATAATCTATTTATTGAGAGTATGGAATGTAATGGTTATGCACATAGAAGAACCACTCATTTAGCGTGCGAAAAGTTGTGTCCGTTATAGTGTGCACTTTCCCTGGGGTTGCGTAGAAAGGAGAAATGGGTCATCCTTAATCCTCGATATTCTAATTGTACCACCAACAGAAAGGAAAAAGAATGACCCAGTACAACATT
>CAYRQP010000009.1:0-37992 GCA_964426545.1 uncultured bacterium
CGTCATCATCGAACACGACAAAATTCAACACAAGATCGAGAAACCGTTGTCTGTCGAAGACTCCTTTGAGCAAAATTTCAAGTTCCACAGAACCCAGTGGTGCAACTTCTTTACCGTCAATAGTGCGCCATGGCATAAACCGGTTCAGTCCGCTTGTGAGTGTCCCGCCTTGAGCCTGTAGTCCGTCCGAAATAACAAGCAGTTCGTTGTAGATAAAAAGACCGGGAATATCAGTCTTGTAAGTTTGAAACTGATTGAATGCATGTCGAATGGTGGCCTTCTCATCCGCAGGATTCTTAAGTTCTATAACACCTAATGGCAAGCCATTGACAAAAATCACTATGTCCGCTCTACGGTTTCTTCGATTCTCGATAACCGTGAACTGATTGACTGCGAGTCAGTCGTTGTTCTCGATATCTTCATAGCCCAGCAGCCATATCTTATCGTGAACCTCTCTGCCATCCTGCATATAAGAGACATCCACGCCATCGGTGAGCACATCCGATGGAATCGCCTGTTGTTCTCAATCAAACTCGGTGAATCGGTCAGTGTAACTTTTCTGACAGCCTCGGTAATAGCACCAGATGGGATGTTCGGATTAATGCTCTCAAGTGCGGTTTGCAGCCTTCCGAGTAAGACGACCTGGTCGTAGTTGTCGCGTTCACAGACCGGACCACCCGGGCTGATGTCGGGACCAAAGGCGATATTCCAGGCAAGAGAGGAAAACCAGTCAAGGGTGGTCTGTTCGAAGGTGTTCTCCGTAATATTAGCCATCGTTTTTCTTCTGTCCGCCCTGTATCCGTTCCAGAAGTTCTTCAAAATAGTCTTTACCGAAATGCTTCCCCTGTTTGAGTCGTTCATCATCCAGCACAAAACCCTTGATAATGAACTCCTTCATGTATTTTGCCGTACAGCGAATATCATAACCAACGGAAAAATAATAATATTTATAATATAAGAAAAACCCGGGATAAGGTTCCCGGGTTCTTCAGAGAGTGTTGCACAGAATTATTCTGAGATAGCGCTGTCTTCAGTAGGTATGATAAGTTCTTCAGGTGGTGTGCGCATATTCGCAATCATCCACTCTGCATCGTCTGCAAAATCGGATTCAGGATAGTTTTCGAGCAGAGCTCGGAATGCCATTTCTGCGTTCTCATAGTCTTCAAGGTGCTCGGAGTAGGTAAATCCAATCAGGAATTGAGCCTGATGCGCCTTTTCATTTTCGGGAAATCTCTCAAGATACAGTTCAAAATACCGTATTGCGCTTTCCGGACCTGCCTCCATCATATTTTGTCCGAAGAAGAGGAGGGAATCTGCCGGCATATCCGCGCCGGGGAGAAAAGCATCATCATTAATGGTTACGGTATATCTGTTCTCGAGTTCGGGAATGAGAGTGTCCTGAAAATAAGAATTGACCAGAGTTGGTTTCAAGATGGTCTCTATGGATTCATACACTTCATCCAGGGGTCTGGAGCCTTCTTCCCTGATATCAGTGATTTTGAAAAAGTGGACTCCAAGTCCGGTTTCAAACGGACCTATAACCGCGCTTAAGTCTTCGGAGAAAAGAAGAGTGAGCAGTTCCGGCTGACTTCCAAGATATGGTACCGGAGAATTGTCTGTTACCCAACCGAGATCACCTTCGTTGGGTTTGGTAGGATTGTGTACGCTGAACTCTTCAACGAGTTCTGCGAAGCTGGTTCCGGAGTCCAGCTGATTGGAAATATCATCAGCATCCGACATGTCATCAAGTAAAATATGTGATACCTTTATCTGTGCATCCTGATGATACAGATCGTCAATGTGAAGATTGTAATAATCGATGACCTCTTCTTCGGGTATGACGACAGCATCAACAACCTGCTGTTGATAATATGTCTGCAGGATAGCCCTGTCCCGTGTAAGTTCCACCTGCTGCATTGCAAGATCTACCTGAGCAACAACGAAGGAATCTTCATCCATCCCTAAATCTATAGCAGCCTGCAGAAGCAGTTCCCTCTCGATAATGTGTTCCACCAGCATTCTCATGCCTTCCGGGGTTTCGAACGATGCTCTCTGATATGGAGGTATTGCTTCAAGTTCCTTGTCGAGTGAAGCTTCAGTGATAGTGTACTCACCAACAGTAGCCAGCACGGGAGAGTCATCAGCTTTTTCAGTCTCATTCGTACTCATGGAAGTGCATGCAGGTATTCCAATGAGGGAAATGACTAGAATAGAAATGAGAATCGGTGTACTTATTGATTTCATGGAAATGTCCTTTCAGTACCTTGAATTAATCTTTGAATTCGTAGGATAATTTCTTTTCAGCGAATTCAGTAATTGCGGTTCGAACAGGTTCTCTTTTGGGGTCGATATTGTCAACCAGGGGAGGAGTACCGTCCATTAGTGCCCTCACACGCTTGGATATGGCAATTGCAAGCAGATATTGATTGTCAGAATCTGCGGTCTCACATTCGAATTTCTTCATTATTTCATTCATGAACTATTGATCTCCTTCCATTTATTCTGATTGTGACTCAAACTTCTATCATACATATCAATTTATAGTGGAGATGTTCCAGGAAGTACCTATTGATCAGTGCCTGTAGTGTCAATATCGAATCTCCCCAAAAGAAAATCCCAGACCGGTACATCGAGAAGATCCACTTCCCGCTCTTCGATCTGAAGGGTGCCGAGTTCAGACCTGTCCCAATATTTAATAATCTTCACGTGGTCATTCTCTCCGGCAATAGCGCCGTCTGTGCGGGAGGGGAACCGAAGCGGGTGAGTGAAGAAAACCTCAACTCTCGATAAAGTGGAATCTCCATCGGTATAACCAACGAATTTCCATGCTGTAACTGAGACAGAATCACCTCTCGAATAACGCGACCTACCATTGGGATTCTCGTAATAGGTGTAAACGGTGTCCACCACAACCTCAAATACATACTCGCCGCCCATGGGATCAACCAAGTCGTCGATATTCATTTCGAGGTACTCCGGGTCCTTCGGTCTGAGTACCTGCGGATATCTCTGGGCAAGGTATGCAGCCTCTTCTTCAGCAGCACGGAGGAGATTAGATCGGGATACCTGTATTCTGCGATCAAGTGCGTATGCCGGGAATGGGTAAACAGTCTGCATGTCGCTCCAGTCAGGTTCTTCGAATAATGAATCAGGGTATTCCTTTTCTACCAGCCCACCAACAACACAGCCGTGCCTGTCGTGATTCGGGCAGGACAGGGCAAACTGAGAGCCGAGTGCGAGTTTTGAATCATAGGAATAAACCGAGTCATAAAATCCCTCCGCCCACAGAGATGGACACACAGCAAAGGCAAGTCGTGTAACTGAATCCTGACGCGCCGGGATTATTACTTCATTGAACTGAGACAATACTGCGGAAATAGAATCGGATGAAGCCTGTAGTGATGTCTTTTCGGCAAGAAGAGTGACCGCATTGAAGCCGATAGAATCATCGAATACTTCGGCTGGGGAGAGCAAAGAATCGACATCATTTTCGATAATCGGATTCTCCGCGATGTATACTTCGCGTAGAGAGATAAGCGAGTCCATTGAAAACGGGGATTCTTCTTCCCAGTTCTGTATGAATAATTCTGTTTCAGCAAGTGCTGCATCTATGTCGGATCTTCTGTCCTGTATTGATGTAACAGCAGTTTCATTCCATAGATTCTCCCATTCAGCGGGTACCTGTAATGTTCTGACATTGCCGGACCCGGGAATAGAGATGATGATTTTATCATTGACTACTTCTGCAGAAAAAACACCAGCTTCTGCAGCGAAGCGAAGAAGACTGTCCAGTGAAATTGCCAGGATGCCGCTTTCATCATACATAAGTTCTATATTTGCATTTGAGAGTGTACTTAACTGATTTCGACATTCATCTTGAGGAACGCGATAGGTTTCTATTCTCTGGTGAATTCTGAAGATAAAAAAGACAGCAAGTAAAATAATAAGTGACCTAACCAGCAATTTGGATTTCATAAAGACCTCTCAGTATAAACAAGTTTTCACTTTCCATGCAATCAGTAACATATACAACCTAAATCTACAGACCATGTTTCATTAGTGTCAATACAATGAGTTTATTTCAAAATCGGGGAGAACTACGACCGGACTCGGAAAAACAAGTTCTGCATATATCTCACCGGGAAAGTATAATTCTACTCCTTTATGCGGCAAAAAACCGGTATTTACAGGAGCATTTCCGGGAGAAACTGCCTGCGTGCAGAAACAACTGAGTTCCAAAATCACAGATGCGGCGCCTTCGACAAGAATGGAGTCGTTGGAAGCATTACTCCAGAGAAATCTAGCCGGAATAGAATCATCCGATGTAATGTGGACTGGAAGCGGTATGCTCAACCGTCTGTCAATCTCATAACTGATGGAGTGGGGAAGGAAAAGGACAGGTTCGAGTTGTGAATAGTTTTCCGTGGAATATTTGATATCCTGTGCCATAAGTATATGTATTTTCGATAAGGGGAAAATATCTTCAGATGAAGTGATGGTTTCCTGCCAACTTACAGAAATCGGATGATGTGTTACCTGGTCATTTATGACCCCGGCACCGGTTCCCTCGAAAGTAATAGTTACAGAATCGGAATTGGAATCTATGTATAGGACATATTCATCGTTGGAGAGTATTTCAGGTGTTTCGACAGGCAGTGTGACTTCTACCTGGAAAGTTCTGCCCTTTAGAGATTGTACCCATAGAAGAACTGCAATCAGTACTGCGAGAAGCCATGGCAGCCACTTCTTTGAAACAAGGCTCTTTGCAATGATGTTCTTTTTATCTCTATCCGGGATTGAGGGTTTCGTCATTCTTCGGTATAGTCCTTATTTGGATTCTGGAACCCAAAAGAAGTCTGGTTCTTAATATTAATTTCTCCAAACTGTTTTTCGTAGGCTTCCATCTGTTTGCCGAGTGCGTTTATAAGCCCCTTCACCCTGTGCGGGGATATAATCACTCGTGACTTGAGGTTTGCGACCTTCGTGCCGGGGGTAATTCTGGCAAAATCGAGGACAAATTCCGCCTGTGAAGATGTAATGAAAAATACATTACTGTAAACCCCGTCAGCGTTTTCAGGGGGGATATTGATTCTGGGCGGTTGTTTTATCATCTTACTACTCATGGTTTTCCTTTCCGCTTTTGGTAATTAAACCGGGAGCAGGATTGCAGGATGACGAAAGGAGACATATTGCTTCCCGAATATAACATAGAGAACATACTTAATTCATTTCAGAGAAAAAGGGTACTAGTTATTGGTGATTTGATACTTGACCACTATCTAAGCGGTTCTGTCGACAGAGTGTCACCCGAAGCACCCGTACCCATTGTTCTACTGAATAATCGAAGGGAAAAGTGGGTACCCGGAGGAGCTGCAAATGTGGCTCGGAATATTACTGCATTAGGCGGGATTTCGCTTGTGGCAGGGGTTATAGGGGCAGACGATTCCGGAGATAAACTGAAAGAACTTCTGCAGACTGAAGGTATCGAAATTTCTGCCGTTGCAGTGGACATGGAAAAACCCACAACCGTGAAAACCCGGATCATGGCAAAGGGGCAGCAACTTATCAGGGTTGACAGGGAATCTGTCGAACCGATTTCGGGTTCAGTCATGGCAGAGATTATCAGACGGATTGAAACCGAACTCAACACTGTCGATTGTATCGTTCTCGCCGATTACAACAAGGGGCTTCTCATTCCCGAACTTATCAGGTTCATTCTCGATTCTGCAGATTCACGCGGGATTCCGGTTACAGTAGATCCCAAATTCGATAATTTCTTTGCCTTCGAAGGGTGTACTCTCTTCAAGCCGAACCGTATAGAAACGGAGTGCGGAATAGGCATGAAAATTAGAACACTCGATGATGCTTCAAAAGCAGGCGAAGAACTGATTATGAGAACAAGTGCAGCGGCCGTTTTAATTACACTGGGTGAACAGGGAGCTCTTCTTTGCCGAAAAGGTGAGGAGGACTACCACATGAAAGCGGTTACAAAGCACATATATGATGTATCCGGTGCCGGCGATACGGTCATTGCCGTAATGGCACTGGTGCTTGCTTCCGAGTCTTCACTTGAAGAAGGTGTGCAGATTGCAGGACTTGCAGCAGCTGCCGCCTGTGCGGAACCGGGAGTCTATGCGGTGAACTGTGAGGACATACACAGGGAGGTAAAGCGTTTTACTCAAAGCAGCAATGCTGACTCTGACTGAAGCAGTCGGGAAGGTTTCAGAACTTCGATTGCGGTCTAAGACAATCGTCTTTACCAACGGCTGCTTCGACATCATTCACCCCGGACACATCTATCTGCTCGAGAAAGCCTGCTCACTCGGTGATTTCCTCTTTGTCGGACTTAATACTGATGACTCGGTTTCCCGGCTGAAAGGTAGCAGCAGACCTGTTAATTCACTGGATGTCCGTATCAAAGTTCTGTGTGCATTGAGTTTTGTCGATGCAGTTATTCCCTTCGAGCAGGATACACCCTTAGAACTTATTGAGCATCTTCTCCCTGACATTCTGGTCAAGGGCGGTGACTACACACCGGACACTGTCGTGGGCAATGATGTCGTAAAGCAATCCGGGGGAAAGACAGTTATTATTCCCCTTCTCGACGGGTGGTCGACATCATCTATTATCTCCGAAGTCGGGAGTGGGGAAAACTGAAAAAGAACACTATCGTTCAGGGAAACCTCGGTTACCTGTATGACTCGCTACTCATTGCCGGCGGTGCCCTTCTTGTCAGGATAATCCACCTCCTGTACATTTGCAGGATTCCGCTGTTCTCCTATCAGGTTGTTGACGCATCCTGGCACTTTCAGTGGGCGGAGATGATTGCCGGCGGTGATTTACTTGCATATTCCCCTTTCTTCAGGGCTCCGCTGTATCCGTGGCTTCTGGGGGTGTTTCATGCCGTATTCGGCAATTCTCCTTTTACAGGAGCAGTTCTTTCCGTTCTGCTGAGTACATTTGGTGTGTTTCTCTTCCATAGGATTGCCCTTTGCTATCTGTCGAGGAAAACAGCTTTGATTACGGGAATTGTATGGGCACTCTGGGGTACGTCTGTCTTCTATTCGCTTCCGCTTTTGATAGTACCGTTGTTCACTGCCCTTCTTCTCGGAGCGTTTTTATCTCTTTTGCGAAAGAAGACTACATGCGGCTGGCTGCTCATCGGACTTGCCTGCATCACCCGTCCAACTGCAATTCTCCTTCTGCCCGTCATTTGGATATTCAGCGCAAAACCGGGATGGAGGCAGGCGATGGCATTTCTTCTCCCTATACTCTTAGTCTGGGGATGCAATATCTATTCGGGAGATACAGGGACGGTCATCTCGAATCAGGGCGGGATAAATTTCTATATAGGAAATGGAGAAGATGCAGACGGCTTTACTGCATTTGCTCCGGTGCAGACTGCGGGAATAATATTTGGTGATACTCTATACCGTGATAATGTGCAGATTGCAGGTGAAATCGAATATCCGGGGTCAGTAGGTTCGGTCATTTCGTCGAGATACACTTCGCGGGCACTGCAGGAGATAATTGACTCTCCGGGAAGATGGATTGCCCTGATGGGGAAAAAACTGCTTTGTTTCATATCACCCACGGAAATACCGAGCAATTATGATGTATATTATTTTAGACAGTTTTCTCCCGTGTTGAACATTCTTCTGGTTCCCCCGCCTTTTGCGTTCCCGGGGATGTTTATCTGGGCTTTGCTTCCAGGTGCTCTGCTGGCAGGAAAGAGCAACAGGAAAGAGTGGCGGGTTTTTCTTTGGTGGGTTCTTCCCGGTATGGTGACAGTTCTGTTCTTTGTCACCGCCCGACTCAGACTTTCTGCTTTACCGTTTCTTCTTTTATGGCTTACCGTGCGGACGGTGAAGTACGGCAGAAAATCACTGTACTTCGCTCCGATAGGGGTGGCACTGGGAGTTCTTGTCGCTGTCCTGACTTCAGGAACTGTCACACGGGGAGGTGTGAACATGCCGTTTCAGGACGGCTGTGCAAACTATGATGCCGGTAACTTTGGAGAAGCGCAGGTGTTGTTTTATTCAGCACTGGAGAGAGCTTCGGTACGCGGCGATATCGACCTCAACCGAATCGATGCGATGTATAATATTGGTCTCATTGAATCTCATTTCGGCAATTATGACAAGGCAATGTCGTGGTGGCAGACTGTGCTGGTAGAATGTCCGGAACATTCCAGAGCGGCAGAATCAGTGGAAGCAGTTGAAAGACACCTTGACTATGAGGAGTCTCTGCAGTAGAAAAGGCTATTCCATGGGGATGGAGGAATTAGTAATGAGTAATGGGGACGGAGGAGTTAGTGGTGCTTGGTCAATGTGTTTAATACTAACTCCTCCGTCCCCATTACTCGCATTACATGCACTAACTCCTCCGTCCCCAATTGTTTATTACTCGAAGTTTTTAAAGGAGTTTTTTGTCGATTATGTCTGACATTATAGTCTTTCGTTATTTCGCACCTGCGATAGCAATTCTTACAGGGGTATATGCTATTCTGAGGTATAGGGGGCTTAAAAAGGAACATCCCGGAACAGACAGAATGATTCAACTTTCCGACATGATTCATACCGGAGCCATGACCTTCCTGCGGACACAGTACAAAATACTGCTGATCTTTGTACTGATTGTGGCAGTAGCATTGTTCTTCGGCATAGACCCCGGAACATCATTTGCATTTGTGGCCGGAGCCGGATGTAGCATGCTGGCGGGATTCATCGGGATGAACGCCGCCACTATTGGTAATGTGCGAACTGCCAATGCTGCACGCACCAGCCTTCCCAAAGCTCTTTCGGTCGCATTCAGAAGCGGTAGTGTTATGGGACTGGCAGTCGCTGTTCTCGGACTCTTCGGAGTTTCTGTGTTCTATCTGATTTATTTTAATATCTGGACAATACAGACTTATCTTTCCGGGATTATTCCAAATCTGTCTCTGGAGAATATCGCAGGGTTCGGAATGGGTGCCAGTTCCATAGCCTTATTCGCCCGCGTCGGTGGAGGAATATTCACCAAAAGTGCTGATGTAGGTGCAGACCTTGTCGGCAAGATAGAAGCCGGTATTCCTGAAGACGACCCCAGAAATCCCGCAGTCATTGCTGACAATGTCGGAGACAATGTCGGAGATGTTGCCGGAATGGGTGCAGACCTCTTTGAATCTTATGTCGGCAGCATCATAGCATCAATTGTTCTTGCCTATGGATTCTGCCGGAACGAAGTACCGGAAATACTCGGACTGAGTGGTGCGAAGACGCTGATAGTCCTTCCGCTCATTCTTGCTGCTCTCGGTACAATCGCAAGTGTTGTCGGAGTTCTATTCGTGAAGATACTGAGCAGACTCGGCAGTCCTGCTACTGTGCTTCGTAATTCGACATTCATAAGTACGATTCTGTCAATTGGATTTGCTCTCGGTGCAATAGTCTATCTGAATGTCAGTATAGGTATTTTCTGGGCAGCTCTTTCAGGGGTGATTGCCGGAACAGCTATTGGTCTGATAACAGAGTATTTTACAAGCGGTGCTCCTGTAAAGCGGATTGCAGATAGTACGAAAACCGGACCCGCCACATGTATCATCGAAGGACTTGCGGTGGGGATGGAATCAACTGTGTTCCCTATTCTCTTCATTGCCGGTGCCATTCTTGTCAGTTATTCGGCTGCAGGTTTGTATGGCATAGCTCTTGCTGCACTCGGAATGCTCATGAATGTGGGTATGACCATGTCAGTCGATGCTTACGGACCGGTAGCGGATAATGCCGGCGGCATTGCCGAAATGGCGGGGCTTCCTGCAGAAGTAAGGCAGAAAACCGATAAACTCGATTCACTCGGCAATACAACAGCAGCGATGGGAAAAGGATTTGCGATAGGTTCGGCAGCACTGACTGCGCTTGCTCTTTTCAGTGCCTATGCGGTCTCGACCGGATTAGATGTAATCGACATTCTGAAACCGCACGTGGTCGCCGGACTGCTGTTCGGGGGTTTGCTTCCCTTTATTTTTGCGTCGATCACATTACGCGCGGTTGGCAGAACAGCAATGAAAATGGTGGAAGAAGTCAGAAGACAATTCAAAGACATAAAAGGTCTGATGGAAGGCAATGCGGAACCTGACACCAAGAAATGTGTGGATATTGCAACCAAGGGTGCTCTGCATGAGATGATAGTGCCGGGTATTCTTGCAGTTGTTATTCCTGTTGCCGTCTATTTCATATTCGGCAAAGAGGCTCTTGGCGGAGTTCTCGCAGGATCCATCGTTACAGGTGTTCTTCTTGCTATTTTCATGTCGAATTCAGGCGGTGCCTGGGACAATGCAAAAAAATATATTGAAGAAGGTAATCTCGGTGGGAAAGGCTCGAAGGAGCACGCCGCTGCGGTTATCGGAGACACAGTGGGAGATCCGTTTAAGGACACGAGCGGACCTTCACTGAATATTCTGATTAAATTAATGACAATGGTATCACTGGTAATCTCACAGATTAAATAACGGGGGAAAGATAGATGACAGTAGAAAAACTTGAATTCAACGACGAGAATGTAAAATCGGAAATCGAAAAGATCCGTCCTATTCTCCAAAGAGACGGCGGAGACATCAGTTTCGTCGGAATTGAAGACAAAGTGGTAAAAGTACAACTGCAGGGAGCATGCTCGGGATGTGCAATGGCAACGGTAACGCTTCAATGGACGGTAGAGCGTAATCTGAAGGCTGTTTTCCCTGAAATGGAAAGAGTGGAGAACGTCCAGTAATAAAAAGGTACCCGGTACCGAAGCAAGAAGACATGTTCTGAATCTTCTACTCGGAGAATATCCCGAGACGGAATTCAGCGGTTCTGACAGGGCTTTTGTACATCGCCTCTATCGTGAAACTGTCATTTGGCGAAGGCGACTTGATGAGACGCTTGCTGCTCTCTGTAATCGTCCGTTATCCAAACTGGATCCAATAATTCTAGCCGCCCTTCGTTTAGGGGCAGTTCAACTGCTTATCCTTAGAACACCGCCACATGCAGCAGTTTCGGCAACAGTTGAAGCACTGGACGGACATTACGGAAAGGGACTTGTAAACGCAGTGCTGCGGAAAATGGGAAGGGAAGGCGGGACTCTTCCTGAAGACACACCGCTTTCGACTGTTTGGTCTCACCCTGCAGACCTGGTAGAGCGCTGGATAAAATCTTTCGGCAGAGAGAAGACCATTGAACTTATGAAGTGGAATAATTCAGTCCCCACAATTGGTGGAATCAGCAGGCAGAAGACTAATATTCAATCGAAAGATACAGGTGGGGAATTTCTCTCCGATTATGTTTATCTGGAAAGAACAGGTGAGAATCCTCTTCGGGAGACGGAAAAGGGATTCTATATACAGGATGAAGCATCTGCTTTAATTGGAAGAATGGCTGCGGAACTTTTCGGTGGAGATTCAGTATTGGAAATAGGTGCCGCCCCGGGAGGGAAAACTGTGCATCTTGACAGAAACTGCACCGTAGATGTTGCCGCCGACATGTCTCTCCCCCGCATGAAGGTGTGGAAGAGGAACGCAATGCGGTTAGGGTGGGAGAATAGTTTTCCGATTGTGGCTGAGTGTACGGAACTTCCGTTCATGGCAAAATTCGAATTGGTATTTATCGATGCGCCCTGTACGGGTACAGGAGTTTACAGAAGGCGGTTCGATGCGAGGTGGGGGTGGTCAGATGCACTCCTCAATCAGTGTGTGAATATCCAGAAAGCACTGTTGGACAGTGCTGCAACTGCAATTGAAGACGGAGGAGTTCTGTTTTATTCAACATGCAGCATTGAGTCAGAAGAGAATGAAATGCAGGCAGAACGATTTGAAAAGGAACATCCTGAATTCGAGAGGATTCCGCTTACTCAATATCCTAAACTTGTTAATAATGATATGATTTGCATATTCCCACAGGAACACGGTATCGATGGTCTGTTTGCTGCTGCATGGAGAAAAGTAGAGATATGAAAAAGTCAGTCAGGTTTCTTATTTTGAGCGGAGGAGCGCTTGTTCTTGGTTTTATAGTCGGAGTTCTGCTGGCGCCTGTACTGTTTGAAACACCTGAATTCGCCTCATCGACAAGCGAAGCATCTGCACCTGTCTCAATCCCCGATGTAGTGGGTATGTCAAGGCAGGATGCCCGTCGGGAGATAGAATCAGCCAATCTTATTCTTGCAGCACAATGGTCGGAATACGGAGAAATAGAAACGATGGGCACGGTAAGCCGGCAGGACCCGCCGGCCGGAACCCTGACTCCCCGCGGGGGTTCAGTCACGATATTCTGGGACATGGGTCCGAGATACAGAGAGTTTCACCCCTCACAACTCGTAGGGATCACTGTATCAGATGCAGAGGAACTGGTTGCGGACTGGCATCTTTATTCAATTGGCAGAAGTTTCGTTCCACATCCCCGCATACCTGAAGGAATAGTCATTGGTGTGTCACCGTGGGAGCCTGGCAGTTTGCGCGTAATGACTTCTGTGCGATTGCTTGTTTCTACCGGGTGGAGCGGCATACCCTTTTTCGTTGGAATGGCACAAGCGGATGCAGTTGAAATAGCTGAAGATGTAAGGCTGTTAGCACAGGTTGAAGATTACATCACTTCGGATGACAGTCTGGTCGGGAGAGTCCTGCATCAGAATATTGATGCAGGAGAGTCTTTTGTAAGCGGAGATACCATAATATTGCAGGTAGGCATTGTTGACTCGGATTGGGGAACTGGTTGGTAATGAGCCGGATATTGGTGTCAGCATCACTGCTCAGTTGCGACCATGGAGCGCTTGCAGAAGCAGCATCGGATATGGAAAACGCAGGAGCTGACAGCATTCATCTCGATGTCATGGATGGAGTATTTGTCCCTGTTCTGACTTTCGGGGCAGGTGTAGCCAAGTCCATTGTCAGGAAAACTTCCATTCCCGTCGATGCGCACCTGATGGTTGACAGACCCGAAGTGCTTGTGCAGGCATTTACAGATGCAGGCTGTTCTCTGATAATTGTACATGTGGAGGTGACGGATGACCTCGATGCTCTTCTCCGGAAGATCCTCGATTGCGGATGCAAAGCCGGAATAGCTCTAAATCCCGAAACACCGCCTGAAGTAATCAAACAAGTAATCCCGCTGCTGGATACTGTTCTTCTGATGACAGTCAATCCGGGTTACGGTGGACAGAAGCATCTTTCAAGTGTTCATCCCAAAATAACCAAAGTCAGAAAAATCCTCGATGAAGCCGGTGCCGACAATGTTCATGTATCAGTCGACGGCGGAGTCAACGCTTCCAACGCCCCCACCCTCATATCTCTGGGAGCCGACACCCTCGTATCAGGCTCCAGCTTCGGGGACGTTGCTGAATTTGTTAACTTATAGTCGGTGGAGTATAACAAGATGACTATTAAATATACAGAACAACGACACCCATATTGTTTCCGGACATTCAGCACAAAGTAAACATGAAACTTAACTCTACTGCAGCACTGCGAAGTATGCTTGGCGAGTTAAATATCACGGTTACAAAGTCAAATTTCATTTTTATCATCATCCTGTCGGCAGTCTGTATTGTTCATGCCTGCAGCAGTTCATCATCAACTCCGGGCGGCAATATCGAAGACCTTGCCCTTGAGGTTCAAAAAGGCAGCTGTGTAACACGGCTTGAAACACTGCTGTTTCAGATCAACGGCATTGTATATGAGTGCGATGGAGATGTTACCGGTTCTGAAGTCATTGAAATGCTCCCTGATTCTCTATTATCATGTCCGGTTCTCGATGTCCTGTATTCATTCGATTACGACAGCAGAGCTATTCTGCTGATCTGCCCCAACGGGCATGGCGGGATAGCGGCTAGCCTGGAATAACTACAGGACAAAAATCCGCTGTCATCAGCACACTTGAATAATTTACAAATTTATCGTATAGTTGCATGCTCTATCTTATGTTTATCGTCTATAAGAATAGCATAAGTAATAGACAGGCTGAAAGGAGTCGTAATTTGTTCGAAAATCTGACTGACAAACTCTCTGACGCGTTCAGAAAGCTTACCGGCCGTGGTGTTCTTTCCGAAAAGGACATCAAGGAGGCAATGCGCCTGGTACGTCGTGCTCTTCTGGAAGCAGATGTCAGTTTCAGTGTAGCGAAGGAATTTACAGCTTCCGTAGGTGAAAAGGCAGTTGGTTCGGATATATTGAAGAGCCTGAAACCGGGGCAGCAGGTAATCAAGATAGTCAATGACGAACTTGTGAATCTTCTCGGTACTTCTGTTTCAGAACTCGATGTCTCCGGTACCCCGCCCATTGTATATCTGCTTGTAGGATTACAGGGGGCGGGTAAGACCACAACTGCAGCAGGTCTTGCATACTGGTTGGCGAAGAACAAAGGGAAAAGATGCCTTCTCACGGCATGCGACCTTCAGCGTCCGGCGGCAATAGACCAACTGGAAATACTTGCAGGGCAGGCAGGTGCAGGATTCTTTTGTAATAGAGACACTAAGGATTCCGCATCGGTTCTAAGTGCTGCAGTGAAGGAAGCCCGCGGACAGCAGTACGATATAGTAATAGCTGATACTGCAGGCAGACTTCATGTCGACGATGAACTGATGGGAGAACTCACCCGGATACGCGATGCAGGTTCTCCCGCTGAGACTCTGCTCGTTCTCGACGGACTGTCCGGACAGGATGCGATCAATGTGGCAGTCGAGTTTCAGGAGAAAATAGGATTTACCGGCGGAATCATCACCAAGATGGATGGTGATTCGCGTGGTGGTGCAGCACTGTCATTCAGGGCTGTCACCGATAAGCCGGTAAAGTTCCTGGGCACGGGAGAGACGGTAAAGGGTCTTGAATGTATGGACCCCGGAAGGCTTGCAGGCAGGATACTCGGAATGGGTGATGTTCTGGGCTTTGTCGAAAAGGCTCAGGGAGAATGGGATGAAGAGGAAGCTGCTAAACTCGAGAAGAAGATTCGATCCAATTCCTTTACACTCGAAGATTTTGCAGGTGAAATCAGGAAGATTAAAAAGATGGGTTCTCTTTCAGATCTGATGAACATGCTTCCGTCCAATATGCAGCCCGCAGGCATGAACATGGACCCGTCCCAGTTAACGAGAATGGAAGCGATAATCAACTCCATGACACCGCAGGAGCGCACACGCCCGGAGTTGATAAACGGCAGCAGAAGAAAACGGATAGCGCGGGGCAGCGGGACAGCTGTAAGAGATGTAAACAGACTGCTCAGTGAGTTTAGAACAATGAAAACAATGATGAAACGAATGAAAGGCGGGAAAGGAATGAACTTTCCCGGCATGTTCGGTTAAATGGAGGTGTGATTTGGTAATAATCAGACTCAGAAGAATGGGTAAAAGGGGTGAAGCGTTTTTTAGAATTGTCGTAGCCGACAGACGGAAGGCACCGACAGGTAAATGTATAGAGGAAATCGGCTATTACGATCCCCTGCGTCAACCGATGAGTGTAAAGTACAATGAAGAAAGAGTATTCCACTGGCTCGGGAACGGTGCACAGGTAAGTGATACCGTCAAGAGTATATTCCAGAGATTTGGAACATGGAGCAAGTGGACAAAACTCTCTGCAGGAGAAGAAGGCATAACCCCTGAAGAGATATTCGAAAAGGGAAAGAGTGTAACTTCTTCCTGAATTGTCAGTCATGGTGCTGTAACTACTTAACCTGGAGGATTCTATGAAAGAACTCGTTGAAATGATGGCAAAGATTCTTGTATCGGACCCGGATGCTGTTTCCGTGGAGGAATCCGTTGACGAGGAGAATGTCAGAGTATTTGAACTTAGAGTAGCTGAAGCCGATCTCGGCAGAGTCATCGGCAAAGAAGGCAAAATTGCGAAAGCAATGCGAACAATAGTCAGATCTGCTGCTGCAAGACTGGAAGAAAAGGCTACTGTAAAGATAATTGACGACTGAAGAAAGTAATTGTTTTCAGGACTCCGTATATCTTGGATATGTTAAAAAGGTACACGGTGTCAAAGGAAGAATAGTCGCAAGAATATTCACCGTTCGAAATCAATCTGAAATTCCGCATGGCACGGAACTGACTTTTGGGGAGAGTAGAATTGAGAATGTTCTGGAGTCTTCAATAAAGGACACAGAGACTGTTTTTCTTTCACTTTCTAATATTGAAAGTGCTGAAAAGGCTGATGAGGTGAGAGGAAAACCAATCCGAATGTCGAGAGAGAGCATTCTCGGAATGCCGGATTTTTTTCCGACTTATCTGTTTGTCGACATGGTTCTGCAAAGCAGAGATGAGGAACTGCCGGTCGTGGATGTATTTCCCGATTCGGTAAACCCGCTTTTACTTCTGAAAGGAACTGATGGAGTATTCCCGATTCCTTTCGCTATGGTATTTGAACAAGGAGAGATAGACTTGGAAAAAGGGAGGATTTACCTTTCTATTCCAGATGGCATGGAACAGAATACAGGTGACTGGAGCTGATAGATGAGAACAGCAGTAGCAACATTATTTCCGGAGCTGTTCGAGCCCTTTCTGAAAAAGGGCATAGTTGGCAGAGCGGTTAGTGACGGAATAGCAGATGTCGAGATTTTCGACATCCGCGAATGTGCTGTGGACGACAGGGGTTCGGTGGACGACTACCAGTTCGGCGGCGGGGCAGGAATGCTCATTAGGCCGGAACCGCTGTTCGATACTCTGGACAAGATATCATGGAAGGATGATGCCAGAGTAATCCTCATGACTCCGCAGGGACACCTGCTCGATCAGGAACTCGTGCGGGAACTGGCGGAAGAAGAAAAGTTGATTATCTTTTGCGGTCGGTACGGGGGCGTGGACCAGCGGTTCAGGGACAGAGCAGTCACAGACGAGATAAGTGTCTGCAATGCCGTTGTGTCGGGAGGAGAAATCCCGGCAATGTTCCTTATAGAGGCCTTGTTCAGATGGCTCCCCGGAGTGCTTGGCAATAAGGAGTCGGCTGAATCGGACAGTTTTGCGTCGGGATTACTGGACTATCCCCGATACACCCGTCCGGCTGAATATGAAGGAATGGATGTACCGGAAGTTCTTCTTTCGGGCAACCACGGTGCTATAGAAGACTGGAGATTCAGGAAGGCGTATGAACTGACTGTTCAGCGTCATCCTGAAATTCTTGGGTCGATGAGCGAAGTTGAGATTAAAAAGCGGTTTATCCGCATAATGCGGCGGGCAGACCGTCAGAAGGAGCAGGAAAATGGATGATATTATTAGAAGTGTAGAAGCAGAACACATGAAGGAAGATATTCCTGAATTCAAATCAGGGGACACACTTAGGGTTCACCTTCAGGTCAAAGAGGGTGATAAGGTACGCACGCAGATGTTCGAAGGTGTGGTTATTTCTCGAAAAGGGGTAGGACTCTCAGGGACTTTCATGATGCGCAAGATATCTGGCGGTATCGGAGTGGAAAGGGTATTCCCGCTGCATTCACCGCTGATAGAGAAGATAGAAGTTGTCAGACTCGGAAAAGTTAGAAGGTCGAAACTCTATTATCTCCGCGACAAAAAAGGCAAGGCAGCACGAATCAAGGAAAGAAGAAGTTACGGGAAAAAATAGCGCAAAGACATCATTCTTCGAATTTGATGCACGGTTTCGAATAGACTGTTCCGTATTGGTCGGGATTGATGAAGCCGGAAGAGGACCCATTGCAGGTCCTCTTGTTGCCGCCGCTGTCCTGATTCCCCCCGACATCGATATACCTGGGGTGGACGACAGCAAAAAACTAACTCCCAAAAAACGCAGAGACTGTTTTCACCTTATCGAAAATTCCTGCAAATACGGTGTGGGTATAGTCACACCCCGCGAGTTAGACGAATCCGGCATGACAGAAGCAGTCAGACTCTCATTTTTACGGGCAACCGCAAACCTGTCAATCGATGCAGAACTCTACATCATAGACGGACTTCCTGTCAGAAATCTGCCATTTGGAGATCATTCGGAATTCATCGTCAAAGGCGATACAAAGAGTCTGTCCATTGCTGCGGCGGGAATAGTCGCAAAAGTTACCAGAGATGACATCATGATAGAGATGGAGGTAAAGTACCCCGGGTACGGTTTCGCGTCCCACAAGGGATACTGCACCAAAGTTCATCTCGATGCACTTGAAGAACTGGGTCCGACACCTATTCACCGTTACTCCTTTGCACCGCTCAAGACGCGAAGGCAAATGAGTTTTCGTTTTGAGTGAACTCTCGAAGGCAGCAGAGAGTTTTGTCTGTGATTGGCTGAAAGAGAACAACTGGGTAATCCTGGTGCGCAATTTCAGAATCCGAAGAGCTGAAGTTGACATAATCGCAGAGAAGGACAAAATCCTCTCATTCATCGAAGTCAAATTCGCAGCAGACAGCAGTGCAACAATGCCCCTCGAAAAGATCGACTCCAAGAAGCAATCACACATTGTCATGGCAGCGGAGGCATATCTCTCCACACATCCATTCGACGGGGAAATACGCTTCGATATTGCGATTGTCGCCGGGTCTGCAGATGAATTCAGATTAGGCATCTACCTTGAGGATGCCTTCCGCCCGTGAAGAAACCGCTCTAAGGTACAGTGACATCTATATCGAAGAGTTAAGTGTCATGGTACCATGTATCACCATACCCCTGAATTAAGTGTCATAGTACATATCGTACCCCCCCCTTGAAATCCTCCCGTTTATCGAGTACACTGTAAGAGAAGGAGGTATCATGATATCTAAAACACGCACTCTTGCACTTTATGGAATAGATGCATATCCGGTCGAAGTCGAAGCGGATATGTCTTTCGGACTTCCCACATTTTCGATAGTAGGTCTGCCTGACAGTACAGTCAAGGAATCCAGACAGAGGATAAATTCGGCAGTTAACAATCTTGGCTTGAAACTGCCAGGGAAGAAGATCACCGTCAATCTCGCCCCTGCTGGCAGGCGCAAGGAGGGTTCCGGTTTCGACCTGCCTATAGCTGCATCAGTACTTGCAGCCGGAGGTTTCGTACCTGCGGATTCGATAGAAGATCATATTTTTGTTGGTGAACTTGCACTCGATGGATCGATTCGTCCTGTTCCGGGGATGCTTTCAATGTCTGATGCATCTCGAAATCTCAAACACTCCGGATTGATTATTCCATACGAGAACGGATATGAAGCAATTGCTTCGGGGAGCAGGAAGAAGGTGTATGCTGCACATAATCTTGCCTCGGTTGTTAAATTTCTGAATACCGGAGAAGGACTGAAAGAATTGTCCAGTGCTGATATCAGAGAGAGCGAGTTTCCACAGAGCATATCTGATTTCAGAGATGTCAGGGGACAGGAACAGGCAAAACGGGCTCTCGAAGTAGCTGCTGCAGGAGGACATAATATTCTGATGATAGGACCTCCGGGTTCCGGCAAGACGATGTTGGCAAAACGGCTTCCCGGAATACTCCCCCCACTGCTGATGGGAGAGGCTGTCGAAACAACAAAAGTCCACAGCATTGCAGGATTGTTCACAGGCGGGAAGTCCCTGCTCAAGGTTCGCCCGTTTAGAGCCCCGCATCATACGGTGTCGGATGCCGGTCTTATCGGTGGGGGAACCAACCCCCACCCGGGTGAGGTGAGTCTGGCTCATAACGGTGTACTGTTTCTCGATGAACTTCCGGAATTCCGCCGGAATGTCCTCGAAGTGCTGAGGCAGCCACTCGAAGACGGATATGTCACCATAGCACGGGCATCGATGACCGTTACCTTTCCTGCGCGCTTCACACTCGCAGCAGCCATGAATCCCTGCCCGTGCGGTTTCCTGACAGACCTGGGTCGCACCTGCAACTGTACGGGCCCCCAAATACAACACTATCTCAACAGGATATCAGGTCCGCTTCTCGACAGGATAGATATTCATCTAAGTGTTGCACCTGTTAAGTACACAGAACTTTCGAGCAGCATTCCAACCGGGGACAGTTCCTCCGTCATCAGAAACAGAATAATCAAAGCCCGTGAGACACAATTGAATCGATTCCGGGATGAAGATGGAATATTCTGCAACGCGGGGATGTCTTCTCCACTTGTTAGAAAGTGCTGTACCCTTTCTGTCGAAGTCAGCGGCTTGCTGAAAAGAGCAATGCTCCATTACGGTTTTTCAGCAAGAGCATATGACAGAATCATCAAGGTCTCGAGGACGATTGCCGACCTTGCAGGTTCAGATGAAATCTGCCCCGAACATATTGCAGAAGCCGTACAGTACAGGTCGCTCGACAGCGATTGTTTGTAGTTATTCAGATCCGTGTTTTGGTTCAGGTACTCTATACTCCTGTTTCATATAGTGGCGGAACACAATGTACTTCGTCATATTTCCCCAATAACTGGGAGAATTTATGGAGTACAGTACTGAACTAATCCGCGAGAATCTTCACAGGGCGGAATACGCTATACATGAAGCACTTGTTCATTCGGGGCTTTCGCAGGAAGTTCGAATCATGGCAGTCACAAAAAACCACCCCGCAGAATTGGTCAGAAAGACCATTGAAGCCGGAATTACTCTAATAGGCGAGAATAGGGTAAGTGAAGCAGGTCGCAAGATTAAAGAGATTGGCAGAGACAATGCGGAATTCCACATGATAGGACCCCTGCATACAAAGGAAGCAAGGCAGACTCTCCGCGATTTTCATGCGATAGATTCCCTCTGCAGAATGAAGATAGCAAAGGAGATTGCCCGTAGAGTTGAGATGAGTGATACGGATCAGCCTTCAATTCTACTCGAGATAAATACTTCAGGTGAAGATTCCAAGCATGGTTTTCCACCGGACAAGGCACTCATCGAAGATAGAATAGGAGAGATAACCGAACTTGGTCTGAAGATAGACGGATTCCTGACAATAGGTCCACTCGGTGCACCTGAGCCAGAGATCCGAACTGCGTTTGCTTCACTTCGGGAGATCAGAGATTCGCTTGAAACAAGTACAGGTCTGAAATTTCCCGAACTCTCCATGGGGATGAGTGATGATTTCGAACTTGGTGTGATGGAAGGTGCAACTACAGTAAGATTGGGTAGGTATCTGTTCGGGAGGCGGCGGGTTCGGATATAGGAAAAGTATCCGGGTACTTTTATCGGCTTCCTGTTAGACAATACGGGTTATGTTACTATATTATCAGATGAGTATAATTTTGATTATTGTATCTGCTAGCGATTAGGGGGCTTAATTTGAAAATAACACCACTTGATGTAAGAAGGCAGCGGTTCCGCAAGGCTATGCGGGGTTATGATGCCGATGAAGTGAATGCCTTTCTCGAAATGGTTGCAAATGCTCTCGAAGAATTAGTGGGGCAGATGGAAACGGCAGAGAAGGAACTGATAGCACTGAGGACACGGGCTACAGAATTCGACAGGATGGAAGGCACTGTCCGCGAAGTACTGGTGCAGCAGCAGAAGGGTGCTGAAAAGGCACGGGCAGATGCTGACAAGGAAGCAGAACTCATTATCATGGATGCTGAAGTCAAAGCTGCCAACCTGATATCGGAAGCCCGTTCGAGAGTACAGGTTTTGACCGAGACCATTCGGGACCTTCAGGACAGAAGGCTGGCTGTATTGACTCAGATTGGGTCTTTCGTCGATTCTCAAAACAAGATGCTCGAACTTGAAGAAGCACGGATAAAGGCGGAAATGGTACCTGAAAATACGAAATTGCCCGGTGATGCTTCAGGGGATTCTCCCATGCTCGAACTGTCGGAACTCGATTAAATAACTTGTATTATGGTTTGCGGTTTTCATTGAATAATTCAGACAGACGGATTTTGTACACCTTTCTCATTTTTCTCATAGGTATATCTGCATACGCTTCAGGGACAGCACTGCATAGTGATAATGCAATTGTTACCGAAACCTCCACTGCTTATGTCTGGAATTGCCCGGAACTCATTCCACTCAGTCAATTACCCGACAACCTGTCAGGTTATTCAACTTCGGGATGCGGGTATGTAGATGGTTGCCTGCTCCCGCAGAAGAACCTCTATTTTGCAGTGCCCGGCGGCCACACTCCTGTCCTTGAAGTACATGCAGGCGGGATAACGCGTATTTCCCCCTGTGATATTGCTGAAATACTGCCGACATCAACCGAAACTGATTCTTTTAAATCCACCGACACGGAGAATATCCCTTCAGTCTGGGGGGAATTGTCCGCAAGCGGTTCATGGCGTCGGGCAGGAATTGCTGAAGTGCATCTGTATCCCGTAATACTGGAAAACGGTGTTTTCTACACTGCTGACAACATATCGGTTACACTGAGGTATGATGCGGATGAACCCCCTGAACAAGTGAGCGGGGTTTCCGGGAGTATCTTTCAAGGTCTGATGGCGGGTGGAAACAGAGTCTGGCAGGAAAATTCCCGCTCAACTGATGAGAGTCCTTTCTGGGGGCATCCGTGGATAAGTATAGGTGTAGATACCGCCGGGATATACGCTGTTTCAGGAAGAGAAATTCCGTCAGCGGTCGGGAGTGTATCGGAGACACTTTCACTGTTCTGCGGCAGGGGAAGGGAGATGGGAGAAACCCCGTGGGAGAACTCATATGTTCCGTACCCCGTTCCGATTTTAGTAGAAGACGGAGATGACGGGATTTTCGATGAAGATGACACAATCTTCTTTTTCGCAAGGGGACTTTCGTGGTGGGAAGCGTTCGGAGACAAGTTCCCTGTGCATTACAACCATCGCTATTCTGATATCAATAAATACTGGCTGACATGGGGTAGTGAAAACGGTACCCGAATGGCCGTAATCGACGGAGAATTGACAGGAGCACCTGCAATGCCGGATTCATTTCTGTCGAGGACACACTTCGAAGAGAATGTCGTTTATGTAAGAGATGAAATCAGCCTTGCGGATGACTGGGCGTGGGAGAGGAGTTCTGGAAGCCAGACTCAATGGATATATCATTCATTCGATTCACCTTTTGCTGCGGGATCAGGGTACATCAGAATTTTGCTGAAATCATCTGAGTACATTCAGCATTATGTCAGGCTGAAACTGAATGGTACATATGTCGCCGACACAACCTGGAAACACACAGGTGACTTCATTCTTACGGTACCTGTTGCCAACTTTGAGGAAAACGGCAATTCGCTTGGTATCGAACTTGTAAGAGACGGCGAATATGATGTGGTCTTCTTGGACTGGATAGATATTTTCCCGCAGACCATTATTAGTGTCTCCGGGCAGGCCTTCGTACCACTGGAATGGTGGTCCCAAACTGAAAGGCAGAAATTCACATGGAAAAACAGTTTGAATGATTCCCGTGTGTATCTTGTAAGCGGAGACACACTTGCTGCTTCCGTTACGCTGCATGATGACTATTCCTTCGAATTCGAGATTCCAGAAGGCTGGGATGCACGGGAGTTCCGAATAGTCCCGACAGGCAGGAGTCTTACTCCCGTGAGCATTGAAGAAGCTGCTCCGGGCAGAATACTCGCGGTACTCGATGGTGCGGATCAGATATATGTAACCAACGACGAATTCTATTCTGAGGTTCTTCCTTTGGATACTTCTTTGGAAAACACTGAAATTATCAAGACATCAGAAATCTATGATGAGTTCAATGGTGGTGTCCGCGATCCGCAGGCAATTCGAACAATGCTGAACCACATCATAGATACATGGAATCTCATTCCCGCAGACATAGTGCTTGTCGGCAACGGCAACTGGGACCCGAAAAACTACATCAGCAGCAGAAAATCACTGATTGATATTCTCTACTACGGTGTAGGAACTCTGGTTTCAGATGACAGGTTTGCAGTAGTCGGTGATACATTTAATTTTCCGCAGATGGGTGTTTCACGGATAGCCGCGCAGACAGGAACTGATGTTCAGTATACTGTCAGCAAAACTTTGAGTTATAGCAGCGGCTCCGATATGGGTGATTGGCAGACAACAGTCCTCGCGTGTGCAGATGACGAGCGCTCTCCGGTACACGGGGGAGATGAAACCTATCACACTTTGAGCATGGAAAACCTGCTCAATGATCACATCCCGGATATCCTCCGACCTAAAAAGGAATATCTTATCTTTTTCGATTGGAATGACCTTTGGAAGAAGCCTGAAGCCAGGGAGGATTATATCGAAACATGGAGCAGGGGGGCTTTGATTGCCCTTTATCTCGGTCATGGAGGATATGATCAGATAGCTGACGAGGGGGTCTTATATCTGGAAGATACAGCACTTCTTAACTGTTCCGGAAGACTACCCTATGCTCTATTTGGCTCGTGTAATGTTGGCGAATTTCAGAATCCGGCTCAATACTGTATTGGACAGAATATTGTCTCTACTCCGGCAGGCGGAGCAATTTTATGTACGGCTGCATCAGGAGCGACATCAGGTTCTCTCAATGAAACATTTCTTGCATCGGTACTCGATGAACTGTTCAGAGAACCGATACTTTCAGTGGGGTGCAGTGTTCTGCTCAGTAAGATAAATGCTGGCTACAATCAAAACACGGCACAGTACATCCTCTTCGGTGACGGCAGTTCAATTCTTGCATATCCGTCGCAGGGATTTCCCTTAAGCTTGGGAGAACTCAGAAGCGGAGAGCTGGCTTCATGCTCGGGTACTGCACCCGGGAACGGAATAATACTAATCGAATCATTCGAATCATGCCAGGCAGATACCTATTACACATTCCGTCAGCAAAGACCAATACCGTATCTTTCACAGGCATCACCTTTTTATCTGGGGTCATCTATTGCAGTTCCGGATTTTGATTTGAATCTGTTTGTCCCGCTCGACAGTGATACAGGTTACTTTGCACGGACACAATTTGTTTATCTGGGTGTAGATAATATTGCAGCATCCACAACCTATCCGGATATACTCACAATGGGAACACCGGCCGGAAATGATACGGTAGGTCCGGCAATTGAACTATGGATCGATGGTTTCCGGGGTGAAGAACACCCTTCAGTATCGGGAGAAATCACAGTAAGGGCTCAATTGTCAGATACTTCGGGAATAAACCTGCTGGGCAATACCGGAAGGCAGCTTGCACTGTATCTTGATGGTGTTCCGCAGGATGTTTCAGAATATTTCCGGTACAATTCAGGTTCTGCAACAACAGGTGAGGTGAGTGTATGTACAGGGACTCTGCTTCCCGGGGAGCATGAGATACAGCTTCGGGCAAGTGACGGTGTTCTCAACCGTTCAACCGAGACTTTGAATATCACAGTTCTTTCTGGGGTTCAGATCGAGATTGAAAATGCCTTTCCATATCCAAATCCCTGTTCCGGACAGGTCTCTATAAACTGGACACAATCCGCAGACGGGGCAGTATCACTGAGTATTTATACAGTAGCCGGCACCTGTATATTAACCGAAAGGAACATTGAAGGATGCGTAGGATATAATCAGTACCTATGGAATTGTAATGACGCTGAAGGGGACGCAATTGCGAGCGGATCATATATATTTACCATATCCGTATCCGCTTTGAATCCGGCAGGGCTGAATACAACCGCTGCTGGAATAATAGCACTTGTGCGCGGAGATTAGATTATTCCATCCGGTGTCTATTCACCGGATATTTACCGGAGGAAATAATGTTTAACAAGTACCTGCTCTCTTTTTTACTGTTAGTGTTCGCATCTTCCATGTATGCATCTACAGCCAGTGTTGTCTGGATGGTGATTACTCCGGGAGCTCGTTCCAACGGGATGGGTGAGGCTTTTGTCGCGCTTGCAGATGATGCAACTGCATCATACTGGAATCCTGCGGGAATGGCTTTTATAGTCGATTCTACTTTCTCCCAGGAAGTAACCATGCAGCACTGTAACTGGCTTCCGCAACTTGCCGATGACCTCTATTATGAATTTGCAGGTTATACAAACTATCTCGAAGGCTGGGGCGGAGTCGGCGGTAATGTCATTTTCATGTCGATGGGCGAGCAGCAGGAGACATCTGCAGGAGGAACTGAACTCGGCACCTTCTACTCATACGGGATAGCCGTTACGGGTTCCGCCGGGACTGAGATCTTCCCGGGGCTCGCAGCAGGCGTAAATCTCAAATTCATACACGACCATCTTTACTATGAAGATTACGGTCAGGGAACATCATTTGCAGCTGATGTCGGACTGCTGTACAGACTTGGTTACGCGTCGGATGCGGTTCAGCCTGTAGAATACATCGAAGATGAAGATGGTGTTCATCCTTTCAGTGCCGGGGCAAGTGCCTTTGCAGAAGTCGACACCGGTGCTTTGCAGAGCGTGGATGACGGGTGGGGCTGTAAAGTACATTTTGGTGCAACTCTCTCCAATATTGGTCCCAATATGAGTTACGGCGGTCATCCCGAGAATAATCCGCTTCCGCGCATGTTACGGGTGGGTATGGCGCTCATTCCTCTCGATTCGGAACTTGCACTATTGAACATCACTGCTGATTACAGCAAGATGCTTGTCAATGTTACAGAGGGTGTTTCCGAAGAGATCAAGGAGAACAAGTGGGGCGTCGGTACTGAATTCTGGTATTACAATCTTCTTGCTCTGAGGGCAGGTTACATCCGCGATACTGAGGGTGAATCGGTAATTCAGGGACTGACCTTTGGAGCGGGACTCCAATTCCAGAACTTCCAGCTCGACATGTCATTCGTCCCGGTCGATGAAGCTCTGCAGAGTTCGGGTAAGTACAATCAGAAGTACTCGCTTTCCATTCGTTTCTAGTTAGATGTATAAAACCGCTCTGATTTCATTGATAGCAGGGGCAATTGTTGTTCTTTTAGCTGCTCCCCCCATAGTCGACGGCATTATCCCCCCATTCCATGAAGGACCATCCGAAGGAATATCCATTGTGTTTTCCAACGGGAGCGGAAGGATGGCTGAAGATGATTCCATGCGGGTGTGCGTGATTCGCGTGGAGTTTCAGGAAGATTCGACCTCAGAGACGAGCGGCAACGGTAAATTCGACCTCGAAGCTGACCCGCCCCATGATAGGGATTATACTGAGAACCTTATATCGGAGATGGCAAATTACTATGCAGATGTAAGTACCGACAGCCTTCTTCTTGCATGTGAGATATTTCCCGCGGGACTCGATGATGCCTATACGCTTCCCCATCAGATGATATACTACGGTGACGACGAGAGCATGATGACCGGAGTATGCGAACTTCTTCGGGATGCCGTAATTGCTTCTGACGCGGATATCGATTTCAGCGGGTTCGATGCAGTGATGATCGTTCATGCAGGAGCAGGGCAGGAAGCTGACATCATGCAGAACAGCCCGGGAGACATTGTATCGGTCTTTCTTTCGATTTCAGACCTTACTTATTATCTGCCTGAAGCCGGACCGGACTATCAGGGCATCCCCACTAATGACGGAGTTTATGTAAGAGAGGGGCTCATCGTTCCGGAACAGGAAAGTCAGGACGGGTTTGCCCTTGGTGTATTGGGTACGATGTGTCATGAGTTCGGGCATCAGCTCGGGCTTCCCGACCTTTATGATACCATGACCGGACATGTGGGTATAGGCGGCTGGGGGTTGATGGGATACGGACAATGGCTTATGAGCGGCTACTGGCCCTGTGCACCCTGTGCATGGTCACGGATGTATCTCGGCTGGGCTCCATATATGGAGTCGGACGGTACCGGCGCATACTCAATCACATATTCTGACTCGCTATTGAAAATTCCACTGAACAGCAGCGAATACCTGCTTCTCGAAAACAGGGCAAAGGACCCTGACGGAGATGGAATGTGCGGCGTACACGAACACGATTTCGGAGTTCCCGGTTCGGGCATTCTCATCTGGCATATAGATGAAACCCGCCTCGGAGACTACATTGCAATGAACATGGTAAATGTCGATCCGGCTCATAAAGGTGTCGACCTCGAAGAAGCAGACGGTATCCAGGACTTCGATTATTCGCTTCCTGATATTTACGGTTATGTCGGCAGTGAGTATGACCCCTGGTATATCGGTGGATATGCCTGGGAATTTTCACCTTCCTCAGTACCTTCGAGTGAAGGGAGCTGGGGCGGAAACACATTCATAACAGTGGATGTGCAAAGTGACATAGCAAACACAATGGATATATCAGTCAGCCGTACAGTGATTACTGACGGATTCCCGGTTACAGTCGACCCCGTTAAATGGGGTCCTATCCTGTGGGATGACCCCGACGGAAACGGGGACAGGATAGTCCTGACAACGAATACCGGTTATGCAAGAATTTGGAAGACAGACGGAGTAGGATTCGAACCGATGGGAATTGGAGTTACAGCTCCGCCCGTAATTGGTTTCCCCGGAGATGGTGAACCACGGCTGCTTGTGTGTGAGGATGACGGAGAAGTGCACCTTCGGGATATTGATTGGAACGAGCCAGTCGGCTGGCCTGTCCGGCTTCCCGGAGATGCCTTGGGAATAAGATGTCTTGTAAGTTCAGAGATGGGACTGGTGGCAGTTTGTGACAGTAATTCCTATGTGCATTTATTTAATTTGGAAGGGAATTCTGTTTCAGGTTGGCCGCAGGAGACTGATGCACTCGCTGCCGGAATGGCAGTGTATCCCGACGATGGAGAAGAGGGTGTTATTGTTGCCTGTTCGGACGGACAGATTTATCTCTGGAATACGGATGGTTCTGCCGCGACGGGATGGCCGGTGTCGCAGGGAAGCGGACTCACGGGAATTCCATTTTGTGCAGATATCGACCGCAACGGGAGTTCCGACATAATTGCAGTCAACGGGAATTCAGTTTACTGCTACGGGAGAAACGGTGAACTGCTTGGCGGATTCCCTGCATCCCTGAGAAGTGCTCCACAGGGTTCTCCAACTGTTGCCGACATGAACAGTGACGGACTGCTTGAAATCGTAGTTGAGATGGAAGCCGGGGTTGCAGCCATTGGTGCAGGCGGGGCGACACTTACGAATTGGCCTGCAATCATTGGGCACGACAGTCTGACATACGGATACAGAAGAGACACAAGGGGTATTGCCGGCTCCGGTTTTGCACTGATGTCACTTAATGACGGCAGAATATCTCTTTTCGATGAAGATGCCATGCACTATTCCTTGTTTCCATTTTCAGCGGGAGATAAACCGATAGGAACTCCCCTTCTCTGGAATCCGGATGGCGGGGATGAATGGAAACTGATTGTTGCTGCATCCGGAGGTTGGCTATGCTCATGGGATAATGTTCCGGCACCGGATGGCTGGTTCACAGGTTTGGACATGTCAGGTGAGAACTGCTGGCGGCAGGAAGACCTTCCGCCTGTTGCATATAATACAGAACTGCTGCAGGAGGAGACCTTCTTTGTTTATCCCAACCCCGTGCAGACAGGAGAGGGAACCATCAGATTCTTGTCAGGCGAGGACTGTGTTTGGGAAATCCGGATTTTCAACATGGCAGGAGACCTGGTAATGTTCGACAGCGGCAGCGCTTCAGGGGGGCTGACACAGGAAGTCGAGTGGCTTACAGAAGAACTTGCTCCGGGGGTATATTATGTCTGCCTAAGGCTGACAGCCGGGGGCAGCACTGAAGAAGCCATTTTTCACGCGGCGGTGATCAATTGATGAGACGCATATTTACTCTTCTGATGTTATCTATCCTGCTCTTTTCGGCATCTGCATCGGCAGAGATAAACAAGCCCGCGGTATTCCGCTCTGTACTTCTTCCCGGATGGGGGGAAATGAGTCTTGGACACTCAAAACGGGGATACATCTTCATGGGAGTAGAGGCTGCAACCTGGATCGGATGCGGATTGTCCTATCTCGAAGGTGTCTTCAGCAGGGATGATTATACCTGGCTTGCATGTGAAGAAGCAGGCATCGATATTTCAGGTTTCGACAGCAGTTTTCTGGATGACATAGGTGACTTTGTATCCAATACGGAATTCAATGACTACATACGCAGGCTTGCACGATATTACTATCCCGATGATCCTGATGCGCAGAGAGATTATTATGACTCTCATGCAAAGTACGGGTCGGAAGGATGGAACTGGACTTCAGAAAGCGCAAGAGAAGATTATAGCGACTATCTTATGAGAAGCCGCCAATGGTTCAGGAGAAGTATGTATATTGCCGGATTTGCTCTTGTGAACAGGCTTGTGAGTGCTATCGACACAGCACTCCTCGACGATACGGAACTGGGTGTCTACACTTCACTTGAGTTCCCCGAGAGTTCTGATTTTTCATCCGTGAGGTTTGTGATAGGAGCAAGATTCTAATGATCTCAACCCTGTTGGCACTTATGCTTTTTTCCCAGCCCCAGCCGTTGTGGACGGATGGGACTCTTTATTTTCCCGAGGTAATGGAGATTGACAGGGTACATGACCCGGCATTTGAACCTTCAGGATTACTGTTTACTGATGACGGGCATGAAATCGGCGATCAGGTGAATTTCTGGTCAATCGACCACAGCGGAGAATATCCGGGTTTCTATCTTACTTCAGCCACCTGCCGATATGTTGGAGAAAACACATACATATTTGTCGAAGATGCAGTGTGGGGTGTTCATTATGACCAGCATGATGTGGACATTTATGCAGTTGCACTGGAGGACAGCACACCTTCAGGCAGGGGCGGGATAGTCGAAGTCGATACGGATGTCTTCGGACCGGTACCTGACGCGATTGACGGAGACCCAAAAGTTTACTTTTTTGTGCTGAATATCCGGGACGGATATGACCCCGAACACGGCGGGTCGTACATTGCCGGTTTCTTCAGCCCATATAATCAGTTTACGGATATGGAAGCCTATCTCTATTACGGTGGGCATTCCAATGAAGTTGAGATGCTGTATATAGACTGTTTTCCTGCAGATGCTGTTGATGCCGCCTACACTTCTTCACATGAACTAGTCCATCTGATTCAGTGGGGGGTTCGACCCTTCAGCGGGGAAGACCTGTGGGTAATCGAGAATCAGGCTCAGGCAGGTACTTATGTATGCGGTTATCCTGCTTTTCAGATAGAGACATTTCTCGAAGCCGGTGGAGTCACACCTATCCGTTGGACATCCTTCCCATTCACTTCCATCGATTATGTGGCGGGATACGGAGCAGGATTTCTATACTATGCTTATCTGCATGAGAATTATGGCGGTGACAATTTTCTCTACAATTCACTGCGGGTTGATGAGTACGGGATGAGTGGGATGCTCGAGGCGATAACGGAAGCCACCGGATCTACTCCTGACATGGACGTTATCCTCGAAGACTGGTTGCTGGCAAACTGGATAGATGACCCTGATTTCGGTTCGGGAAAATACGGATATTCAGCATTCAGAATTGCCGATTATGATACTGTACACCCTGGTAACCGTGCGGGGCTCGATTTTACAGCCGATATATCCTCGACTCCATTTGACGACAATCTCGGTATCTCTTCATATCAGGGTAAGTATTACGGCCTGCCCGGTGTGTTGAGCGGCAGTTTCAGGGCATCAACCGAAGGTATAGGGGAATTCACTGCATGGTTCTATGACCCGGAGGCTGAAGTGCTTGAGAGAATTGAAACGGGCGGATCAGGAACCGCGGCAGTGGGATTGCCCCGGGAAGGGAATGTTATGCTGTTCTGCAATTCGCTGAGGGGGCTCGAACTTGCCGTATCTGCAGGAAGTGCTGTTTCCGGCGCGGATGAATTCGCAGTATTTCCCCAGCCCTGCAGGGGTGTTCTCTATCTGCAGTTTCAATCGGACGGCGGTGAAGTTACTCTTTATGTTTTCGATACGTCCGGCGGGCATGTAGGAACCGTTGATTTCGGTACAGTCGAAGAAGGGGAAAGAATACTTTCATACACAGGAGCAGTTTCGCTTGCATCCGGTATCTACTTCTACAGATTCGACCAGGGAAACAATATATGGACCGGTTCCTTTGCAGTCGTCCGCTGACAGACTGATAGTTGTTCTCTTCTTATTCCTGATCCACATACTTATTTTCAATACCGCCTCTGCAGGCGGGATATATTCATTCGAAGTTCCGGATGATGTTGTGGATGTGGCTGTCGCGGTAAACGGAAATATTCATATCCTCTTTGCAGGTAAACCCAATATCAGGATTTATGAAGACACTACGCTTACTGCAGAATACGATCTTTCGGGAATTGTACTGCCGGGGGGTTTTGCTATCGATAATGACTGGGGATGGTTTGTGTCAGATGCAGTCTCCGGGACTATTCAGAAGTATGATAATTCGGGAGAACTTCTGGAGACCTTCAGTGTTTCGGAAAGACCCGGAGATGTTGCCCTGCTCGGGCTGACAGTTATCTATATTTCGCGGGCAGACGGCAGCATCAAGAGTATCGATGAAACTGATTTTCCACAAATACCAATCAGGAGTTCCGGGAATGGTGAAATCACGGTAAGCGGGATATATGCAATCTACTCAGATGGAAACGAATCGGTGCTTTTCACCCCCGGTGACACACCGGAAATTATTCCTTCTACAGGAATCTGGGCTTTTGCCGGTGAAGAAGAACTATATCTAACGGAAGATTCACTCTACTATCAGGGAACTGAAACTGAATCTGTATTTACAGGGGATTCAGAATTAAACAGGATATCCTCATCACCATCCGGAAGATATGTTGTGCTCTGGCATCCCGGGTGCAGGTCGATAATGGTTGTACAGTGAGTTTTCTTCTAATATTCATGCTTCTGGCGACTGATGTTTCATTCGAATCACTTTCCGACGGTTCAGGATTCATCGAACTCGATGGATTGTGGCCTGTCCCGGGTACAGTTACAGCAGTAACAGGTACAGACACGCTTGAAGCTGAAGCAGGGGTGTCCGGGCCCCGTAACGGAGTTCTAATTACCCCGATACCTGAAAGCGGAGAGGTAATTGAACTTTCTTTCGATACACTCATGGTAACCACGGACCCGACAGCCAAGCTCTCCATGGAAATACTCGAAGATGAAGCGGTGATCATCCCGTCATTTACACGAACTTCTGTATTTCAGCAACAGGGACTTTTTATTTCAGGAAGTAAAAAAATAGGTATTTCAGTCGGAGAGAACGGCGGGCTGGACCAGGGAACCCGCATTGCAATCGACGGGTACATCGCTCCGGGAATTGCCGTGAGCGGAAGTGTCACAGACAGAAATCTCCTTGCAGGAACATCATCATCGGAACTCATATCGCAACTGGACAGAGTTCTACTCGAAGTCGATGGCGGTTCCTGGCATTCGAAACTCGGAGACATGACCTGGGAGTCAGGTAACGGCAGTTCAGGACCGTTTGCATGGAGGCAGGACATAAGCGGAATTGAATTCGGCGGTGGGATACAGGAACAGACATTTAGCGGGAACATCGGTTATGGGACAACGGGAGATGAGCGCAGGCGAGCTGTATTCTATACGGAAGAGGGTGTGGCAGGACCTTATGAGATTACATCCAACTCAGAGATAGTCGCGGGAAGTGAAAGGGTTTGGCTCGACGGTGAACAGCTTAGCCGGGGAAGTTCTGCGGATTATACGATGGAATATTCAGCAGGATTCATTACATTCACCGCAAAACGGCTATTGCGGGATGACCAGCGGGTAGAGATCACATTTCTGCAGAGGGGTGACGGATTTCAAAAGGATCTTGTCAACGTAGAGGCAGGCTTTTCAAACGGCAGTTTTCAATTGACTTTTCTGGGTATTTCACAAGAGGACAACACCGGTGCTCCAATCGGATTTGTTCTTTCTGAAGAAGCAGAGGAAGTTCTCAGAAGTGCAGGGGAGGATCCGTCGGAAGCATGGATAGACGGTGCGAAGTATGTCGGTGAGAATAACGGAAGTTACATTCTCGACAATGTATCCTATTACACCTACACCGGACCCGGAACGGGGGAGTGGAATGTCATTTTCAACCGCCCGCCCGAAGAACCCGGTGACTATATCTACAGCTCTTCGATAGGCGGTTATGTATGGGTTGGTGAAGGGCAGGGGACACACCTGCCCCGTCAGTACATTCAGATTCCAGAGAAGTACCACAACGGAGGACTAATTGCCTCCTTCAATTCAGATAGATTCAGCGGTGAAGTTACACTGTCGATCTCGGAGAGAACAGGTAATCTCTTCAATGCGGATATCAGTACTCGTTCCGGTACCTGCCTGCTTGGAGATATGGGATTCGACTTATTCGAAGACGGTCCTATCCTGCAATTCAAAGGACAGTTTCTGTCTCCCGGATTCAGGGCACCGACTCAGCCTGAGTCAGACAGTTCCCTCTCTTCCTGGCAACTTCCGATTGAATATTCAGGGAATGACAACATTGCCATTGGGTCAATCGGAAGTGACAGGTTTCTGATTTCTGCAGGGGGCAGGTCTATCGAAGACGGCGGAATTATCGATAGATATGATGTTTTTGTTTCTCCCTTCAGCGGATCGTTTCAAACAGTTGTTAACGCCGTTCATCTCCGGCGGAACAATACGGAATTGTTGACTCAAGGAAATTACACATCACTCACCGGAGATCTCAGCATCACCGTAGGCAGTTTTACGCCGTTCGCAGGATTCGATACAGGCAGGGAAGAGTGGCAGGACAGTCTCTCGGGAAACAGGACTTCAGTTCACGGCGGAATCTCATTTCTGAAAGACAGTAACAACCTGCTTCTCAGAGTCGAATATGAGTCCGACCAAAGAGAAGGCGGAATGTCGCACCCGGAATCAGTGTGGCGGGGAAGGCTTGAGGGAAACGGAAGTTTTTCATCGATGAACTACAGCGGGAGTCTGGAACACTCCACAAGCAACTTCGAAGAGAGCGGTTCCCTTCAGGCAAGTGCTGCTGAATTCACTGTAGCCGGCACTGTCGGTGAAGTCTGGATGCAGACAACCTACTCTGGTTCAGGAATCATAAGCAGGGCACTGGAGGTTATTTATGTTTGGGTCGGAGAAGGACTCGGAAGTTACAGTTATGACCCCGAAACAGGAGAGTATTATCCCGACAGCGCAGGCGACTATGAAGTAAGTCATCAGCCAGGCGAAGCAGGAGAGACAGTCAATGAAGCTTCAATCGAAACAAGTATTTCAAAATATGGCAACGAAAGTGGGATTAACGGTAATGTTAGGATATCTGCATCGGGGGAAGGACCTCTCGATGCGTTCCTGTTGTTCGGCGCATTCGATACCCTGAGCGCCGGCGGATATCGGCTGAATCTGTCACCCTGGTGGAACTGGGATTACGGTGCTTTCAGGAGATTTACGCTCAGCGGAAGCATAAGTGACGAAAGAACTTCATACAGCGGAAGCGGACTCCGTGAAGAGAAGAAGTGGAAACTTGGTGTAACTCCTGTATTTCAGCCTGCGGAACAACTAACTGTAGAATGCTCCGCCGAGATATGGAGAGAACAGGAAAATCTCTACTCAATGCATGATATATTAGGATTCAGGATACAGGCTGACCCGACTCTAACCTCACCGGGCGCACCCCAACCGGGTCTATGCGTTGCATGGGAACGCAGAACTGAAGATACGGCAGGTTATGAAGCAGACTGTATCGAAATTACTCCGCATTTCATTTGGATGGATTATGGGTGGACAACTTCGGGAAGTGTGGATATGCGTTATATCGACAGTGAAGAAAACATTCCTGTCTGGTTCTTCGACGGATTCGGGGCAGGTTATTCCTGGCAGATAAATGGCAGAATAGCCAGAAACCTCTCATCGGAATTCAGTGTCTCTTTCTTTTACATTGGAAGGAAACCGGCTGAAGAAAACTGGACTCAAAGTGCAGGCTTGGAAGGTACGGTGAACTTCTAATGAGAAAATCAATCGGATGTATTCTGCTTGTAGTTCTGTCTGCAGCAGCGGTAACAGTATCGATTGAAGGAAATCCACCTCTTCCCGACTCTGCGGAACTTCTGTTTGATCCGATTGTACTTTCAGACTCATCGATTGCGTATATACAGGAAAGTGTTCTGCAGTGGTATCTCTATGAAGGATATCCGTTCGCATCGGTCTCCTGTTTTTTTTCGTCATTGGATACCCTGATCGTTCACACAGTCCCGGGTCGTCATACCGAACTTGAAAGAGTTGTATTTATGACTGATGACAGCCTGTTCACGCAGCCGGAAGTACTCACAAGGTACCTTGAAATGAAGCCTGGCGACCTCTGGAATCCGGATGCTTCGGCAGACTGGCATTCTGAATTGGAACGGCTTGCATTCATCGAAAGCGTTGGAGAATCAGAGCTGTTTCTCGGTGAAATGGGAAACATGGTTCTTGTTCAGCATCTCACGGAAGCACCTGCCGGTACTTTCATGGCATCCTTTGGTTATGACGGCAGTGAGATAAACGGAGAGGGTGAAATAGACATTGTAAATCTCCTCGGCACAGGCAGAGAGCTGGAAATATCAGGACGGTCTCTTACGTGGGGTGGCTTCGATGCCGCGTTCAAATACAGAGAACCATGGCTTTTCGACATCCCGCTTGCAGCTGAAGTTCAGTTCGAGCAGACCACTCCGGAAAGTGCATGGGTGAACAGGGAAGGTGAGTTGTCATTTATCTGGAGCATGGGAGTTCTGGATGTCTCTGCTGGAACCGGAATATGGCTCGGGTATCCTCCTGATACAGACAGGCAGAAGTACACTTATGGAACAGCCGGAATAAGACTCAATCCCGGAAGGAGAGTTCCGCAGGGCTGGCAGGGAGTCGACATTCATATTCAATCGCAAACAGGGAGGACTGAAGACAGCGATTCCACCGGCACCCTTTCGATTGGAGGAATTACCATCGATGGACACTGGTTCTATGGAATACTCGGATTAGGCGGGGAATTGTTTACCGGTGGTGTTGTCAGCGGTGAATGGTATGAAGGAATGCTCGAGAGATTCGGGGGACAATCCACTTTCAGGGGTTATCCCGATGATACTTTCACTGCAATACGCTATTTGATAGCCCGCCCTGAAGTCTCCTTTGGTGAGACAACCACCCGGGCATATATTTTTACAGACATTGGTGTATTGAAAACTCCGGAAGAGACTCGTCATCCGGTTGGATGCGGGATAGGTTTGAGGGGGGATGCGGGAATGTTGCACATTGATATTTCCGCAGGATTCTCGCTCGATGAAGGACTGGATTCGGCTCGACTGTATCTCACGGCCCGTGCTGGGCTATGAATTGACAATCCTCAACTGTAAGTGTATAAATATGCTGTATTGTAGGTAGTGCTATTTTAGGTAACAACAGGGAGGAAAAATGAAAAAACTTTTTGTACTTTTGTTGTGTGTCGCGTTTGTTGCGACCGCATCTGTCAGAACCGGAACTCCGGGGCATAACGACCCGGCTCTCAACGAAGGTTCATACACAATCGTAACCCAGTATCCAGTTGGTCTTAGCGGATCATACGGTCTTACAATCTGTGAGCCGATGGAACAGATCTTCATTTCTAATTATGGAGACCTTCTCAACTACGGATACGACTTGCACACGGGTGACCTTATCGGAACATGGGAAACCACCGGCGGAATCGACCCCGACGACCAGGCTTTCTGTGAATACACAAGCAACGACCAATGGTTCTTCGGTCACTGGGGTGCCGGGAGTATTGCATACTTCGACCAGGGTGAAACCGATCCTTACTTCATCGACTGGCTTGCCGGACCTGACGGTTGGGCTGCTGTATGCGGCGTTGCTGCAGGACATGACAACCTCTATGCATCGAGTTTCTTTGTACATCAGATTGCCTGGGGTACATATACCGGTACCGGATCACCTGTAACATGGACAACTGCTGAATTCTCAACTGTCTCAGGTATGGCAGTATGGGAAGACTACCTTTTTGTCTGCACACAGATAACCGGCGAAGACAACATCTTCATCTTTGGACTTGATGAAACCGGTGCTCCTAACATGACACCTATCTGGTCTTGTGAATTCGTCGAAACAACAGACGGTCCAAACGGTAGTCTCGATTATGATGGTGAGTATCTTTGGGTATATCCTCAGAATGAAGACCTCTTCGTACTCGATATCGACTGGACACCGCAGTCTCTTGAAGCAACAACCTGGGGTGACATTAAAAGCACGTTCTAGGTTAACAGCGCAACGGGACACGAAGGGCAACACAGCGCAACGGGACACGAAGGAATCAT
>CAYRQP010000009.1:38092-102250 GCA_964426545.1 uncultured bacterium
ACAGCGCAACGGGACACGAAGGGCAACACAGCGCAACGGGACACGAAGGAATCATGTCCCTAAAGATAACTGGATTGGACCCCGCTTTGGCGGGGTCCTTTTTTGCACAAGAAAAAAGTGCCAGGCACTTTTCATAGGCACTATTTTCGCATAAACCCCGCTATACAGTGCAACGAGAAAAAGTGCCTGGCACCTTTTCTTCGGTTGACAATATGAACATATCTTCATATCTTCTCTTTATGGAAAAGATATTCAGGGCTCTGGCAAATAGGAACAGACTGCGGATAGTTAAAATCCTCGGCAGGGGACCGCTTAATGTAAGCGAGATATCGACTGTTCTCAGGCTCAGTCAGTCGAACATAAGTCACAGTCTCAGGACACTACTGGATGCAGGAATTGTTGTGCGCCGGGGAAAGGGCAGCTGGGTCTATTACAGTCTAAACAGATCAGATGAATCTCCCTGCATTCTTCTCGATGCAGTCGAAGAACTCGAAGCTCATAGTGATGAACAGAATCACGATATGGATGGGCTGGCACGATGCTATAGAGATAGGCGTTCTTTTACGGAGAAGTTCTTCGATGACGCCGCCGGACGAGAAAATGAAATGCCGAGACTGGCAGGTGATCCAAGCGGATATCTGCAAATAATTCTCGATATGCTTCCGGATGAGGGGCATATGCTTGAGATTGGCTGCGGCAGGGGAGATATTTTGCGGGTATTATGCGAAACCGGAAGAACTGTTACGGGTGTCGACCATTCCGCTGAAATGCTGAACACCACTCGGAAAATTCTCGCCAAAAGCGGATTGAATGATTGTGCCGACCTCAGGCTTGGTACAGCGGAACACCTGCCGGTGGCAAACAATTCAATCGACTGCATTCTTGCGCACATGATACTGCACCACCTTGGAGAACCGAGTGTCCTTTTCGAGGAGGTTGCTAGAGTCTTGAAAGATAAAGGAAGTATGATTGTCGCCGAACTTGCCCCTCACGATGATATGGAAATGCGAGATAAACTGGGAGACCTCTGGCCCGGACTCGATGAAAATGATGTTATCAGCTGGGCGAAACAGGCAGGATTCGAAGTAAAGAAAAACAGAACTGCAGAAGATGGGAAGATTTATATCTTCTTCGCAGTCAAACAATGAAGGAGAGATGATGGAAGATTACAAAGTGGCAGACATGAGTCTTGCCGAATTCGGCAGGAGAGAGATCAAGATAGCCGAGAAGGAAATGCCCGGTCTGATGTCAGTCAGGGAGAAGTACGGCAGGGAGAAACCCCTGAAAGGGCTGAAAGTAACCGGTTCACTGCATATGACAATTCAGACTGCAGTTCTCATTGAAACTCTTACTGAACTGGGAGCTTCTGTACGGTGGGCAAGTTGCAATATATTTTCAACTCAGGATCATGCAGCGGCAGCCATAGCAAAGTCAGGAGTACCTGTCTTCGCCTGGAAGGCCGAATCGACGGAAGAATACTGGTGGTGCACAAGACAGGCTCTGACATTTCCGGACGGTTCCGGTCCCGACCTCATAGTTGATGACGGCGGGGATGCCACACTGATGGTTCATATGGGTGCTGATATGGAAAAGCAGTTCGTCAAAAGTGGGGAATTGCCATCTGTGATTACGGATACTCCGGATGAAGAAGCCCTCTCTCTCAATATCATCGAAGGCATAAAATCCGATAGTCAATTCTGGACTAAAGCAGTTGAAGGAATAATTGGTGTATCAGAAGAAACCACGACCGGAGTTCACAGACTATATCAGATGCTGAAAGAGGGTTTGCTTCTTTTTCCGGCATACAACGTCAACGACTCTGTCACGAAGAGCAAGTTCGACAATCTTTATGGATGCCGTGAATCTCTTGCAGACGGTATAAAGAGGGCAACTGATGTAATGGTAGCCGGTAAGACAGTTTTAGTATGCGGTTACGGTGATGTTGGGAAGGGCTGTGCTCAGAGTATGCGCGGTCTTGGTGCAAGAGTACTGATAACTGAAATAGACCCCATCTGTGCTCTTCAGGCAGCGATGGAGGGATACGAAGTCACAACTGTGGAGGATGCTCTCTTCGAAACAGACATCTTCGTTACCGCAACAGGCAACTACAATGTGATTACCGCAGAACACATGAGCCGGATGAAAGACCAGGCAATTGTCTGCAACATCGGGCACTTCGATAATGAAATAGAAGTGTGTGTTCTCGAGGAGTGGGAAGGTATAATCAGGGAAGAAGTCAAGCCGCAGGTAGACAGGTTTGAATTTCCCGATGGACATTCGATATATCTTCTTGCTGAAGGCCGGCTGGTAAATCTGGGCTGTGCAAACGGACATCCGAGTTTTGTCATGTCGAATTCGTTTACTAATCAGGTTCTTGCACAGATCGCACTGGTCGAGGAGCGTCCTGCTATTGGTGTCTACATACTTCCCAAAATCCTCGATGAAGAAGTCGCAAGACTGCATCTGGATAAACTGGGAGTGAAGCTCACGAAGTTGTCAACGGTGCAGGCTGAATACATCGATGTGGATATCGACGGACCGTATAAGCCGGAGCACTATAGGTACTAAAGATAAGGTGCCAGGACACTTAACTATAGGTGTTAAATAGCAAAAGTACCGTACTTCACTTCTCCCACTTTAGACTGCGGCAAAGCAGTCTGGACTAAAGAGGAATAAGATGAAGTACGGTACTGATATCTTACGCTTTATTTCCCCAAGAACCTGTCCGCCGGACTGATAACTCTCAGTTCATCACGTTTTGTGGCGAGTTTCATATAGGGAGTCATCATGGACGGAGTTGTTATCCCGAGTAACTTCTGAACAAGTTTTCTGTCAGTGCCGTCTTCGATAAGATGGACTGCAAAACTGTGTCTGAGCCAACCGAGTGTTGCCCGTTTTTCAACGCCTGCTGAAAGCATGCCTTCGGCAAATGCTCTCTGGATTGTTCTTGCTGAAACACAGGATGACTTTCCGCGGCCCGGGAACATATAAGGGGAGTCATCGGTACGGGTTTCTTCATAATATCTGAGTATTTCACCGGTTGATTTTGCGAGTATTGTCTCTCTGATTTTCTCACCTTCAGGATTATTGACTCTTATGACATTGCTATCAAAATCCACATTGAGTCTTCGAAGGTGTGTGACTTCACCGATGCGAAGTCCGGATGAATAGATCAGCATGAGTGTAAGGCGGTATTTCAGGTCATGGACATTGCCGAAAATCTGCTTGATCTCATCCCTGGAAAACAGACCGTGAAGAGGAGCTTTCTTTGCGATTAATCCCGGACTTGGAAGGGGATTGGCTTTTCCAAGGACATGTTTATACATGAACCGTATGGCACTCTGTGCCTGATTGATATATGAGAGTGACTTGCCTTCATCTACCAAATCCTCGAGATAAGTCTTTAACTCGTCCTTTGAAAGTTCATCGGCTTTTCCGCCGAAGAATCCTTCCAGTCGTCTTATATGCGAAAGATAGCTGTTCGCAGTTTTGGGGCTTCTACCGGTTGTTCGAAGCACCTGCTTGGTTTTGTCAATTAACTGATCCATGTTTATCTCCTTTCATGAGACTGCTTGTACAATTTTCTATCGATAACCATATTTAAAATATTAACTACTTCAATTCTTGGGTAAGTTTAATACATTCTTCCTTCAATGTCAAATCCCTTATTGAAGTATCAGTGAATAAAAAGGACTTCCGTGGTAGTACTCAACAATACTGAGCATCAATCTCTGTGATTCTACAGATTCGTGAATTTGATTCTGCCTGGATTTCGAGCCAAAGTACTGTGTATTGAAAATAAACAGATAATAAATAGTTGAATGTCAGTCTTCCCTTTTTCTCATGCGACATCAACCACTTGACAACGTAATTCTTATGGTGGAAACTATTTAGTTAATAGAAACTTTAGAAACGCATTGAGGGTGCTTATCTCATTTGATAATTTTGTATATATTCTACTTGATGATTTTGTATGTGTTAGATGAATGGGAAATAACTTGATAGAAAACTGGGTATTCAGATTAGTGCTTGCGGCTCTACTCGGCGCAGTAGTCGGGCTTGAACGCGAGTATCATGGACGGGCTGCAGGATTACGAACCCACATGCTGGTTTGCCTTGGAGCAGCCCTGATTACTATGAGTGGGATGATTTTGAGCGGTGAATCCGCGTCAGTCGGAATGAATCATACGCAGAGCAGGATAATAGCAGGTGTAGTAACCGGTATTGGGTTTCTGGGTGCCGGTGCAATAATCCGCATGAACACGATGATCCGCGGATTGACAACAGCTGCATGTATATGGTTTATTGCAGCAATAGGCGTTACATGCGGGCTGGGGGAGGCATATTATGCTGCAGTCTCAACCGGCATTGCTCTGGTAATTCTCATGTTGCTGCCATTTCTTGAACGCTATATTGCATCTCTGAAATACAGAGAAGTACTTGTGCGCGGAGTCAATACCGACACATCTGTTCTACTCGAGAAATGCAGAGCAGTATTTCTCGATGCGGGAATAGTCATTCACGATGTTGACATAGACATTGAATCGGAGAAGAAAACAGAAGAACTCTCTATAGACCTCTTGTTTCATATACGAATACGGAATATGGAAGAGAAGGTCGAACTCATTGAAAAACTCAGTGGAGTCTCCGGGGTTTCCAGAGTTCTCTGGCAGAAACACCCCCGTCACCTCTGATGCTTCTTGAGTTACTAAAAAGACTTTTCAGGTCAGAAGAAGTAAAGAAACCGAAGATTGGATTAGCATTGGGTGCAGGGGCTGCACGCGGGATTGCACATCTTGGTGTGATTGACGTACTTATCGAGAACGATATTCCAATCCACTGTATTACGGGTACGAGCATGGGTGCAATAGTCGGTGGGATGATGGCTTCAGGATGTTTGGACCACCTGCGAAAAACACTGCTGGATACGAATGTCAGAAGTATTATCTCAAATCTTGACCCGGTTCTGATTCCTATGCACGGAATGATCAAAGGGAAAAAGGCTTTTCGTATGCTTGAAGGATGGCTTGGGGAAACACAGATTGAAAATACGGTAATCCCGTTCGGATGCATTGTAACCGACATAAAGACAGGTGCGAGAGTCGTTGTAAGGGATGGGCATCTTGCGACAGCAATTCGCGCCAGTATGTCAATTCCGGTGATATTCTACCCGTGGAAATTCAGGGGGAAGTGGTTTATCGATGGAGGGCTTGCAGATCCTGTTCCTGTCGAACTGTGCCGGGAAATGGGAGCAGATGTCGTAATTGCAGTAGATGTGCTGAATGACCTGACTGTGCCTGAAAAAAATGCTGAGAAGCCCGAAAATATACCGGAAGTTCTGAGAGAAGCAGAAAAGATGCTGAAGAACTTATTCAGGAGAAGAAGCAATGCAGTTCCGGGTAACATACTCGAACTGGCACTGAATGCTGCTCAAATGGCTCAGAAGAACCTGACTATTGAAAGATTCAAACAAAGTAAGCCTGATATTATCATTGCTCCCTGCCTTGAAGGATATACAGGTTCCGAATTCAACCTTGCCGAAGAGATTATCGATAAGGGTCGCTCTGCTGCAACATCGTCAATTGATGATATAAGAAGGTTAGTTCGAGGTTAGCATCAATCAAGGTCAGGGAAAAGCGGCATGATAGTTTCGTTGAAAATGTCCTGACACGCTGCTGAGACAATTTCGCGGTTCTCAGGGCAGCAGCTTATCGTCAGATAATTTCTATTCGGCAGTGATTTGGAAAGATATTCCGTGAAAGCCGGATCGATTTTCGATATACCCTCGATTTCAGTCTCCTTATCACTAAGAAACTGTATATTCAGTTTACCAAAACGCTCTTCAGATACCTTCACAGCTTCGACCGGCAGGTCAACGAGTATGTTCCTGTAATCTGTTCCGGCCACTTCGGCGATGCGCAACGAGAGTTTTTCGGCTATTGACCGGGGGGCGCTGCCGTCAATCCATAGATCATTCAGAAAAGTTTTCTGGGTATCCGTAAGTGTTGCAACATCGATATTGAATACCTGTGTAAACAGATTCTGTCTGTACTTGATTCTCCATGCCATGTTTCTGACCCAGGGGTCTTTCGATTCTGTTACTAGAAAACTGAGAAGTTCATCATCGGTCTGTTCCCAGAATGAGCCTATCTCCCTGAGTTCGATTATGCTGCGTCTTGCACAGGCTAGCAGCATCTGGTCCACAATTCTGGTTTTTCTGTGAAGGTAAACTGCAGAGAACATGAGAAGGCGCGCAAAGAGGAAATCGCGGACAGCTTCAAGTCCTTTGTTACGGAAGACTATCCGGTCTTCGCGGACAGTCATCGTGGATATGATCCGTTCCATTTCGATATTTCCATAGGTTACACCCGTGAAATAGAAATCCCTGCGGAGATAATCGAGCATATCTGCATCGACTTCACCGAAAATCAATTGCTGCAGCCACTTATGTTTTGTATATCTGCTGCAGATAAGGTCGGCAACATCTTTGGGGTTGATCCCGAATTTCTCGAGGATAGCAGGAATTGTTCCGGCACCTTCGATGCTCATGGCTGTTTTACCCGTGACCAGGTCTGCCACAAAGTCCATGTGGTCACCACCCGTCAGTTCGATATACAGCGGTTCCAATGTGTGTGACCAGGGTGTATGACCGATATCGTGTAGCATTCCGGCAGCCTGCAGTGTAGCAAGGAGGTTGTTCTTTTCATCCTCTGAAAGATGATTCATCTGTTCGAACAGGTGTTTCCCTATTCTGCCTGTAAGATATGAAACACCGAGGGCATGTGAGAGACGCATTGAATGTGCTCCGGGATAACACTGAAAAGTGGTTCCTAACTGGTGTATGAAACTCAATCGCTGAACTTCGACTGTCTTCAGCAGTACCTCCTGGAGTTTGGACAATCTGATATTTCCATGAACGGGGTCCCGTATATACATTATTTTTGAAAAATCTTCAGTCATATTGCTGTAATCTCCTTAATTATCGGGATTTCATTGTATTATGTTTCTTTCCATTATCAACTGCTAAGAAAAGCCTAACTTAGATACTTCAATAGTAGTTGCAATATTATATATATACAATAATATTCCACCTTCGGAAGGAAAGAACAAATGGGCATTGTTGACCTGCATATTCACAGTACGGCTTCAGACGGAACTCAGACACCTTCTGAACTTGTACAGGCAGCTTATAGCAAGAACCTGTCCGTGATGTCGCTGACAGATCACGATACATTCGATGGAATTCCTGAAGCAGCTGCTGTTGCAGAAGAGTTGAAGCAGATTTTCATTCCGGGAATCGAATTTAGCGTAGATATTGAAGACCTGGGCTCAGTCCATCTCCTCGGTTATTTCCCTGATTCAGATATCGATGTTCTTACCGACCCTGATACGCCACTCGGTAAAGCAGTTTCCTTCATCATAGGAGGGCGGGACAGACGAAATCCGAAGATTATCGAGAACCTCGCTGAATGCGGTATCCATATAGAGATGGAGGATGTGAAGAGAATTGCGGGGGGGGAAGTAGTGGGGCGTCCACACATTGCTCAAGCAATGCGGGAAGCCGGGTATGTCAAGGATAACCGCGAAGCATTCGACCGTTATCTCGCCAAGTCCAAACCGGGCTATGCTGACAGAGACAGACTTCCGATAAAGGAAGCAATAAACCTGATTAATCAGTCGGGTGGGTATCCTGTACTGGCGCATCCGTACTATATCAAACTTGAAAAAACGGAACTTGAGAAAGTACTTCGGGAGTTTCGCTGGGGGGGATTGGCAGGTGTGGAAGCTCATTATCCGCGACATACATCTGACTTTACGAATTGGCTTGTCAATACTGCACATAAATTGGGGCTGGTTGTTACAGGGGGGACTGATTATCACGGATTGAAAGAATATCCCGTTTCAATTGGCGGTTCTTCTGATGGATTTTATGTTACTGCAGAGATGATTACTGATTTCCTGGAGCTCTGCTCGATACCAATCTAGTGAATAAGGAAGGTACTAATGAATAAATTAAGCACAGATGTCCGAAAAATCGATGAAATGGCAAATTCGGGTAACTATAAGAAGGCGCTGGAAATGCTGAACTCTTTATTGAAGAAAAATCCTGACCATAGAGTTCTCATCTCCCGTCGGCAGAAATTTGAAAAAGAACTTGAAACCTTGAAACGGATACAGGCTCTAGAGAAGAAATTCAGAGTTTGACGGTTAAGGTTGATATGCCCCCCCCAAAGTCCCCGATGCCAGTCCGCACAGTTCTAGTATGCATTCTACTATTACTCCACGCTTGCGGTAATTCACTCATTACACAGGAAGAGATGCAGTCTGCGGTCAGTTCATATATCGGCCGTATCACATTTGCACAGGATTACCTGACATCCTTCCAATTAAAGGGTTCGGCTAGGTTGTGCGGAAGCAACCTGGTTGCCAGGGGCAGATTCGTTCTCTGGGGAAGTGCCAGTGATTGTCTTCTGAGGGGTGATTTCTACGGACCTGACGGAAGTCCCGTCTTGTCAGTGCACGGTGACAGCACCGGAATCATAATGTATTTCCCCGACGATGAAACAGCAGTATTTGCACCCTTTGGAATGCCGGTAGGAGCCGGTACAATTTCAACAGAAGACATGATATTCATGCTTCGTACCGGGTTTCCGTTGCTGCTCGAACCCTGGGTAATCGAGTCGGGGGCGGTTACTGATCGTGACTGTATTCGCTGGGATTTCTGCATAATGCGTGCACTTGACTCGATGGCTTTAGAACTTGAACCGCCCGGCCTTTTCCCTGCCTGTCTGGCATGGCAGGATGGGGAAATACTGATAACGGCAGCATCACCGCACGATGAATATTCCGCGTGGCCTTCGTGCTGGGAGTTTCATTCCGGTGAAACGGAAATAGAACTGGCGTTAACAGATATCATTCACCCAGCAGTACCCTGGTCGGGTATTTGGGATTTAAGTGTTCCTGTACATATTGACACGCTCGCTGTAACACCGCTTTGGAAGCCCGATTGGAACATCCCCGTTCATTGATGTTAACGCCACTTTTCTTTTGGCGTAACATTTGTTAGTTTACACATGTGAGATTAGAGGACTGCCCGGAGTTGACGCGGGTCTGTTTGTTTACTATTCAACCGGGACCTGAGTAGTTTACATTAATTTTATGTACAGATGGAGACACTATGGACATTTCAGATATTCTGGACAAATTATTCGGACGAAAACCCGGTTCACTTTTATCCACTGCAATGGCAATTGACCTTGGCACTGCAAACACACTGGTATATCTTCAAAACAAGGGAATCGTTCTTGAACAGCCGAGTGTGGTTGCAATCGAACGTGAAACCAATGAAGTGGTTGCAGTCGGTGATGACGCAAAGTCGATGCTCGGAAGAACAAGTACTAATCTCGATGCGGTGCGTCCACTCAAAGATGGTGTGATAACAAATGCAACCGCAACTATGGCAATGCTACGGGAATTCTTCCAAAAGGCACAGGCAAGAAAATTATCCATGCGGCCGAGGGTTCTTGTATGTGTCCCCAGCGGGATTACGGAAGTGGAAGTATCCGCTGTTCGAACAGCTCTTGAACGCGCCGGAGCGCGTGAAGTACTTCTTGTACCGGAACCAATTGCCTCTGCAGTGGGAGTCGGACTTCCTGTGTCGGGAGCAGCGGGAAATATGATAGTAGATATCGGGGGCGGTACTACAGAAGTTGCAGTGATAAGCCTGTCTGCAATAGTCGCCAATAATTCGATACGGGTCGGTGGTGATGAATTGAATGATGCTATAGCCGCTTTCCTGAAAAAGAAATACAGTCTCTTGATTGGTGAACGGACTGCTGAGCTGGTCAAGTTCGAACTTGGCACTGTCCTTGAATCAGATAACAGAATTATGAGTGTCAGCGGAAGGGATTTTGTGAACGGTATTCCTGAAACCTATGATGTCAAATCAGTTGATATTAGGGAGGCAATAGGTGATACAGTCAGCCGGATTGTCGAGGCTGTCCGGCATGCACTCGAAATAACCCCGCCGGAACTTTCGAGTGACATCGTTGACCGGGGAATAGTCATGACAGGCGGCGGTGCTTTACTGAGGGGACTGGACAGACTTCTTACAAAAGATACCGGGCTTCCTGTGCGCGTAGCTGACAATCCGCTTTCCTGTACTGTTCTGGGGGCGGGTTTGATTCTCGAAGATATCTACAAATACAGAAAACTGCTTATTCAATATTAGACGAAGATTACCATCCAAACGAGATAAGTCAGGTGGAAGATGCGAATTGAGCAAAAGAAGAGTAATCGAACAATAGTCTACATTGTGATATCCATGGTTCTGCTCATTTTAGGTCCTCTTTTACTTGGCGGAGTTGCAAGTTGGCTCGGTGCCCGTTTCTCCGGGTTATTCTATGAGTCCGGGGAAGATTCAGAACTCCGGAATCTCCGCAGGAATATGACAGAACTCATGCTCGAAAATGCAATTCTAAGAGAAGATGCAATGAAGGCTGAATGCTACCGGGACTTACTCGGAATTACTCGCACGACCCGCAGAGAGACTATAGCAGCACGTATTCTGTACAGAACGGAAGGTCTTGTCTCTGGAGCAATGACAGTGAACAAAGGGAGTGAAGATGGTGTTTCGGTAAACTCGGCCTGTGTATCTGCAGATGGAATAGTGGGTGTAGTTTCGATGGTAGATGAGTCGCAGTCAGAAGTTCTTCCCATAACAAGCGCAGCAGTCAATGTAAGCTGCATGACATGGCCATCGGGGGCACTTGGAATACTGGAGTCTTCGATAGATGGAACATTGCAAATGGTGCACGTCGATATTTCAGGTACTGTTGAACTCGGAGAACAGGTATTGTCGTCGAGATTCGGTGGAGTTTTTCCCGATGGTTTGCTGATCGGAACGGTCGTTTCGGTGAATCTCAGTGAGTCAGGTTTGGAATATGAAATCGAAGTTGCGCCGGCAGTTGATTTTTCAAGAGTAGGGGAAATATTAATCCTCCTTTCGGAAGATATTTAAGGTGCAGACGCAGTGGAAGCGAATCCTTCTACTCGGTAGTGCTGTTATCATCCAGTTTATGCTTGAACTTACTTTGGGCAGGATATTTGCTGCACCGTCAGTAATTCCGCTGGTGCTGGTTTACCTGACCCTCAACCACGGAAACAGCTGGGCGACAGATGGAGCGTTCTGGTCAGGACTTGTTATCGATATGCTCATGCACCAGCCGATTGGAGCGTCTTCTTTGGCGTTGCTGTGTGGCATGTACACAGTAAGGGTACTTAATAGACAATCAGCCGGGGAAACAAGGCTTTTCTTTCTGATAGCTGTAGTATTTGCAGTTGGAATTTCAGATGTTGTATTCATCTTTGCTGCTTCAAGGCCTTTTGCTGCGGGTGTTTTGACACCGCTTCTCGAAGTCATCCCAAGGATACTCGTGACCATATTCGCTGCACTTACAATACTAATCCTCAGTTCGAAAATGAAATTCAGAGCTGAATCGGGAAAGATTGAACTGCGATGAAGATACAGGCATTGCGGCGAAACAGAATCCGACCATTCAGAATCTATCTGATAATTGCCTTCATCGTTTTTACATTGCTTATACTGCGACTCGGATACCTTCAAATAGTGAAGGGTGAATACTATAGAGAGATATCAAGCAGTAATCACATAAGAGTCATTGCCACACCTGCACCGCGTGGCATAATAAAGGATAGAAACGGGGTTATTCTTGCTGACAATGAACCGGCTTTCCTGCTTTCAATAGTCCCGTCAGAGTTTGACGATACAAAAACAGGTCTGCTTGCAGGACTTATCCAAATGGATTCTCTCGACCTCAGCAATCGTCTGGTTACAGCATCTGCCGCACCACACCGTCCGTTTGTCATTAAAAGCGGAATGACTGTGCAGAGTGTGTCAGCAGTTGCTGAAAATCTTCACCGTATTCCGGGGGCGATAATCGATGTTGTGCCCCTACGCAGATACCCCCTTGGTAACGATTTCTGTCATTTGATCGGGTATGTGGGGCTTTCTGAAACTGATCTGGAATATGAGGGGGAGATAACCGGTAGAACCGGACTTGAATTGAGCATGAATGATATGCTGAAAGGAACCGCAGGATTAAGACGTGAAGTTGTTGATGTGTACGGCCGAATAGTCGAGCAGTTCGTCGAAGAAGGCAGAGAAGAACCTGTGCAGGGAAGTGAAGTTGTTTTGACTGTGGATGCAGACCTGCAGAGAATTGTGCTTGAAGAACTGGGAAAGACAGGGCATCCCGGGGCAGCTGTATTTCTTGATTATCAAACCGGTGAAATTCTAGCTCTTGCATCAGTTCCCGACTTCAACCCTAATCTCTTCTCGCGTGGATTAAGTCATGCGGAATGGGCTGCGATCAGAGACAATGAAGACAATCCGCTCTTTGCCAGAGCCTGGGCGGCCGCATATCCACCGGCTTCGACTTTCAAGGTCGTTACATCTGCATATCTACTGAACAGCGGACTGATAACTGCTGTTTATATGCCGGATCCCTGCTATTCTTCACTGACACTCGGCAGGACCACATTCAACTGCTGGGGTGCACATGGGAGGTTAAGTGTTACACAGGCTCTTGCAATGTCATGCAACATATTCTTCTATCGAACCATTCAGTTTGGTTCTCTCGATGAACTAGCATGGATGTCTGAGATGTTCGGACTCGGCAGTACACATGTAGAATATCTTTCGGGAGAAAGAAGCGGGCATGTACCGACATTGGAATATCTCGATTCACACTATGGCCCCGATGGATGGGGGCTGGGGAATATCCTGAATATCTCAGTAGGGCAGGGAGAGTTACTTGCAACACCGGTGCAACTCGCACTGGTGGTAGGATTGATTGCATCTAAAGGGAGAATGCCTGAATTACATCTTCTGCCGGACCATGACACAGAATATGATAGAATTATGCCCGCCGGAACTGTTTCTGATTCCAACTTCGCTGTGATTTCTGAGGGTATGCGTCAGGTTGTGGTTAACAGAAAGGGAACTCTGTATACAGCATTTTCCGGTTTGAATATTGAAGTTTACGGAAAAACCGGCACTGCTGAGTGTACGGGTGAAGATCATGCTTTGCTGATAGGATATACGGCTCTTCCAAATCCGCTGGCTTTTTGTCTGATCGTTGAGCACGGCGGGCATGGGGGAACAGTTGCAGCTCCGGTAGTCAGGAATATTCTCGAAGAATATCTCCCGGATGACGATGGGGAGGAGAGTTTCTGATGGAAAGCCGCGAGAAACCTGACATTCTCCTTATCGCTTCTATTGCATTGATTCTACTGATTGGTTTGATGGCTCTATACTCCGCATCGAATACAAATGTCGGTGCAAACATTTTTAAGCGACAGGTAATCTGGGTAACAACAGGATTTTTCGTTTTTGTTATAGCATTGAGAATGTCCTTTAGAAAAATAGAAGAACTCTCTCCTCTATTCTTCGTGATATGCTGTATTCTGCTGATTATTACTTTATTTGTCGGCAGAGGTCCTGTCGGCAGGTGGCTGATGATAGGTCCCATCGGTATTCAGACATCTGAGATTGCTAAGGCAGGCTTAATTTTGTATGCAGCCTGGTGGTTGTCTTCGCTGAGCGTAAGACCCCGCAAATTTGGGGAAGCCCTCGTACTGTTATCACTGCTCCCGGTAATCGTGCTTACTGCTGTTCAGCCTGATCTGGGAACTTCGATTTCAATGCTGCTGATCGTTCTTGCCATGTTCTCCTGGAGCGGATACGGTCCGGAATGGATATTCCTTTTAATCAGTCCGATTCTGGCAGCGGTATCTTCAACTAATATATATATCTGGCTTGTCTTCATGCTCATTCTCATTGGAATACTGTTTTTCAAGAAGTATCCGATTTCCAGATGGGTTCTGCTACTCGGGGGTAACTCCGTAATAGCAGCACTTACTCCATTTGCATGGAATCTGCTCAGACCCTATCAGCAGTCAAGACTAATTACTTTTCTCAACCCTGCAAGCGACCCCCATGGTGCAGGATGGAACATCATTCAGTCAGAGGTTGCAGTTGGTTCGGGGGGAGTATTCGGCCAGGGATATCTGCAGGGTGCTCAGAAGGAACTGGCATTTCTGCCTGCAAGGCACACGGACTTTATATTTTCAGTCTGGGCTGAAGAGACCGGTTTCTTCGGAGGAATAATTCTGCTGGGGATGTTTGCAGTGCTTTTCTGGCGTATATCTCTTGCTGCAAAAAGGTCTGTAAACCCGTTCAACTCGCTTGTCGCGGCGGGAATAGCATCATACCTTCTCATACATGTGACAGTTAATGTAGGTATGGCTCTCGGCGTGATGCCCGTTACCGGACTTCCCCTTCCGCTTATGAGTTATGGGGGAAGCCAGATGGTGATAGTGCTGTTTCTTCTGGGTTTGAGCGTGAATGCAGGAATGTACTGGCGGGAAATTTAGTATTGCAGTAGAATCAAGTGTTAGGAATGAGAATTTCATGAACTCAAAGAGGATTGAAATGACAGTCCAAAATAATCCAAGTCTATTTGGTTTAAAAAATTCTAATAGAGACTTCACGATTAAGGAATCTTGGGGGAAGAACCAGTTCAATTCATCATTTCCTGCTGCATTGTGCTGTTATTTAGATTATAAAGACCTTAAAGCAAACTATTTAAAGATTAAAGAAGGGATTTATGTTCATGGTGAGTTAGCAATCAACGAAGCCTTTGGTATTGAACCAAATAGTGTGGATGCTTACTATGCATTTAAGTCAACATATGCCCCATTCCAACAGTATGTTGAACCGCTTTGGTTGTTCAAGAAAAGAGTACTGGGCAGTGTTTGGCAGGAATTGAAGTAAAACTTACTGCACTCCCAGACAATACGACTTGTGAGTTAAATGAAAACGAATATGGAAGTGAAATTGTTGTTAGGCCGGATACAATTGTCTATCTGGCCTGTAGTATTGCTAAAGGTTTGGGTAAAAGACTTTCGGATGTGATTGATGTCAATATATCTATTAGAGAGTGGACCGAAGCGGAACAGGTACTGCCGCATATAACCAAAATGATTGAATCACTGAAAAAAACATTTAGAAAATTAGAGTGTTGTCAAACTCCATTTCTCCTTCAACCAATCTGGAACAAATGATTGGCAACGCAGTACCTGTTAATTTGGCTAAGTTTATCGCTGAAACAGTAGATATTTATTCAAAAACGGGGCAAAGAAGAGACTCGCCCTGTTTGAAATTGAGAGCAAGTTTGAAATGCCACAAAAGGCATTGCACCGGACGCAATGAACTGCATCGGTGAGTTTAACATAGAGCATATGGTACCGTGACACTTAATTCCCAACCTTCACGGGACACGAAGGAATCATGTCCCTGGCAAGTAGGAATTAAGTGTCATGGTACCCAAAGTAAAGGACAACATGCACCCTATACTATTCCGCATAGGCTCGCTGCCAATAAATACATACGGACTGACACTGGCTGTTTCTTTTGTGCTTGGGCTGTGGCTGGCAGCACACCGCGCTGAGAAGATTGGTATTAGAAAAGACGCTGTCTATGACCTCGGCATCAGAATTATGATTGCCGCAATAGTAGGGTCGAGATTTTTCTATGTAGTCACTCATGTAAGTGAATTTCAGGGGCAGTGGCTGAATGCAGTCGCTTTTTGGAACGGGCTTTATGGTCTTAGTATGCTGGGCGGAGTACTTCTTGCCATAGCAGTCGGAATCCTGACAATCCTGAAACGCAAACTACCAATGTGGCAGCTTGCAGACGCAATGATACCTTCATTTGCACTTGGCATTTTTGTAACTCGAATTGGTTGTTTCTTCAACGGATGCTGTTTTGGATCAGAGACATCATGTGCGTTTGGCATATCTTTTCCCAATACGGCAATGGCATATTCAGGTACGGGTATTCTTGGGGGAACAGCCATTCATCCGACTCAGCTCTACAGTTCGATAGCCGGTCTTTTCATGGTTTTAATACTTTTGTGGGCTGACCGGAGGGCACATTTTAAGGGATTTATTTTTTCTCTGTTCATCGGGCTTTACGGAGCTACAAGGTTCGGTATCGAAGAGTTCCGCTATTTCGACCACGAACACAGCCTGCAGTTTTTGGGAAAGAGTGCTTTCTCTGGTATGACAGGGATTACCGACAATCAGTTGATAAGTCTCATCATGTTTATTGCATCTATCATACTCGGACTATGTCTTTGTTTTCATTCAAAAAAATCTCTGAACTCTTCCTAAAACCGGTTTGTCCGGGATGCGGTTCAGCAAGAACATCTGACGAATTTCTCTGTCAATGGTGTACACTGCGGTTAGTTCAAAACGAAGTAATACACTGGAGTACTACAGGAAAGGACATTCACCTGTCGGTAATTCCCGGAGAACCGATGCAGCTTCCCACAGGTATTCCCGTTTACTCCGTATTCGAATACACCGGCATTCCCCGGGAACTTGTACTCCGTCTCAAATACAAAAGCGAGCGATGGCTGGCAGGGGTAATTGCAGGGAGGATCTGTGAATACTCACCCGTACTTCCGGCGCAGGGAGATTTAATAGTACCCATTCCCGCAGGTTCCGTCCGTAAGCGGGAAAGGGGTTACAATCAGGCGGATCTGATAGCACGGAAACTGGCTAAACTGACGGGCAGCAGCAGTGCTGATGTCCTCTGCAAGAAAGCACGTCCATCACAGGTAGGTCTGACCCTGAAGGAAAGAAGAGAGAATGTAAAGGATGCTTTCAGCCTGAAAAAGAAAGCAGCATTCCCGAAAGATGCACACATCTGGCTCATAGATGATGTCGCAAGCAGTTTCAGTACGATGAACAGTGCTTCGGAAGTTCTGCTTGAAGCAGGTGCATATGCAGTTTCGGGACTTTCCTTTACCTTCCGCAAGGTCGAACACGGCACTTCGAAGGCAGATGAATAAACCTACCGCAAACTTGTTTTCAGTAGTATGATTAAATAATGAGTATTCTTTTTATGGTATTTATAATTTAGGGGTGAATTATGAATAGAAGTTCTCTTCATTTAGATGTCAGGGATATTCCATCCTGCGCCAAGCGCGGATTTAGCATTCGGAAAATGTGGATAGCGCTGAAAGGTCTGCTTCTAAGCTGGTGCATATGGGATTTTGCAGTTTATCTTGGGGGGTATGCGGCAGGTTATTCCCTGTCGGATATCTGGAGCAACGGCAGGTTACTGCCTGTTCCGCAGGACTTTTTCTGGACAGAAACGCTTTCTATCGTACTTTTTGTCTCTGCATTTCTGTTCATTGCATTTATTATGATGAAAGCATCCCTTAAGATTTCGAAGATCACCTTCGAAGAATTGCGCGGGGATGATTTCTATTCCGGCAGGGAGGCGGCGGAATTTGCAAAGCAATACAGCGCCCCCCTCCGAACCGTTCCCGTACTTCTGTTTTTTGTTATTCTTTTTGGTGGAGCAATCGGTTTACTGACAGGTGTTATCTTCCGTATCCCGGTGGCCGGAGGGGTGATTACTGCGCTCTCGATTCTGCCGCTCTGGATTTTCAATCTCATCATAGTGCTTACATTTTTCGCACTCTTTGCATCTGTGAAACTTCTTCCTGCAATTGTCGGCACAACTTCCGGGGATACATATGAAGCAGTCTTTGAAGTTTATTCAGTTCTCACATCGCAGACATGGAGACTCTTTGTTTACGATATTGCAGCATTCATTACTATTGCAGTATCAGCACTTGTTTTTTTCGTATTCTCGACACTTGCACTTAGTATCATCTTTCATGCAGTATCGTTCGGAGCGGGGGGTACAGAACTGATTTCTGCAGCGGTATCGGGACCGACTCTGATTGCGGTTGGCGTATTTCCTGCCTCTTTCAATCTTCCGGTAATAGGTGCAGTTACTGTCGGCACACCGGTACTGACCGGTGTGAGCGGATGGATTGCCGCATCTTCGGGCATGATGATATTACTGGTTCTGTTTTCTTATATATTTTCTGCTTCTTCTGCATCCTACACACTTATTTACCTTTGCCTGAGACACCGGAAAAACGGAGAGAATCTTCTTGAAAGAGCTGATTCTTTCGAGAAATCGGAATTTGAAAGGGAATCACGAAATGAAGCAGATAATCCGGTGAAGGATTGAAAAATAACAACATTTTTCTTGGACGGTCTTCTAAATGAGCAGTTCTTCTCCGAAGTTTGTACATCTTCATCTGCATTCTGAATACAGTCTTCTCGACGGGGCTATCCGATTTGACCGTCTTGCTTCATTCCTTCCTGAAAATGGTATGGATACCGTTGCTGTAACTGACCACGGTGTTCTTTACGGCGCTATGCAGTTTTTCGAAAAGATGAAAAAGCCCGGCATTAAACCCATCCTCGGGATGGAGGCATATCTTGCCTATCCGTCCATGCACGAGAGAAAACCGAAACAGCGCAGGTATCATCTCAATCTGCTTGTCCGGAATGAAACAGGATACAGGAACCTCTGTAAACTGTCATCTCTCGGTTTCATCGATGGGTTCTACTATAAACCGCGAATCGACAGGGAACTTCTGGCAAAGTACTGTGATGGTCTGCTTATCGGCTCAGCCTGCCTTCAGGGAGAGGTCGCTTCGCATCTTCTGTCGGGACGGACTGACAGGGCGGAAGAAGCAGTAAGGTTCTATCAGGACCTTGTCGGGAAAGAGAATTATTTTATTGAACTCATGGACCATGGACTTGAAGATGAAAAGAAGGTCCTTCCACAACTTGTCGAACTGGCGAAGAAGACAGATGCCATTCTGGCAGCAACCAATGATGCTCATTATCTGAGGGATCAGGATGCCAAGGCGCACGAAGTGCTTCTATGCCTTCAGACAAAGCGGCTCCTGTCAGACGAAAAAAGAATGCGTTTCGGTACCGATGAATTCTATGTGAAGAGTCCCGAAGAAATGCAGAAACTGTTCAACTGGATTCCCGAGGCTGTTTCGAATACTGTAATGCTGGCTGAGAAATGTGATTTCGACATGACCGCGGGGGAATTTTTGCTTCCCGAGTTTCCTCTTCCGGATGAAGCCGAAAACATGGGTGGATATCTCCGAGACCTAACCTATGAGGGAATTTTGAACAGATTCGGGAGAAAACCGAATGAGCCGGAGAAGAAGAGACTTGACCACGAATTGAAAATTATCGAAGAGATGGGATTTCCCGGATACTTCCTGATTGTGTCGGAGATCATCAGATGGGCGAAAGCCAGGGATATACCGGTAGGCCCCGGCAGAGGCTCTGCGGCGGGCAGTCTGGTCTCGTATTCCATCGATATCACGGATGTGAATCCCCTCGAGTACGACCTGAGTTTCGAGCGTTTCCTGAATCCTGCCAGGAAAGAAATGCCTGACATTGATATCGATGTATGCTGCGAAAGACGTGGGGAGATAATCGAACACATAATCGAAAAATACGGACGGGAAAGCGTCTGTCAGCTGATAACTCTGAACAGAATGAAAAACAGGTCGATGGTGCGGGATATTACGAGGGTGATGGGGAAGCCACCTGCCGAAGGGGATCTTATTGCAAAACTGGTAGCTTCAGCTCCCGACCCGGATGCGCCTTTTTCCGTAGTAGTAAGCAAGGTTCCCGAACTTGCTCGCATGGCACGTGAAGATAAACTGATAAAGGAACTTGTCGAATACTGCAGTGTTCTGGACAATCTGGCAAGACATTCCGGCGTTCATGCAGCAGGAGTAGTCATCGCTCCTGGGAATCTCATCGACCTTGTACCGATGTGTGTAGCAAAGGAAGTGCTTACCACTCAATTCGAGAAGAAGGATACTGAGAAGACGGGGCTTTTGAAGTTAGACCTCCTTGGATTGCGGAATGTCACAGTTCTTCACCATGCCGAGAAGATGGTTAGAAAAAAGGAACCGGGTTTCAAAATATCCGAACTTCCGCTCGATGATGCAAAGACCCTGAAGAGTATCGCATTGGGAGACACAACCGGAGTCTTTCAGTTGGAAAGTTCAGGTATGCGGGAAGCCCTCCGAAAGATCAATGTGACAACCTTCGACGACATTGTCGCTACTGTCGCAATTTACCGCCCGGGCTCCATGGACATGATAGACCTTTATGCAGATAACAAGAAAGGCATCGAATCAGCTTCGAAAGACTTCTCCATTAACTATCTGCATCATGAATTGGAAGAGACACTTGCACCCACCTATGGGGTGATAATCTATCAGGAACAGGTCATGCGGGTTGCCAACAGGCTTGCGGGAATGTCCATGGCGGATGCGGATACCCTGAGAAGAGCGATGTCCAGGAAAGACCCCGAAGTAATGGCTGAAATGCGTGAGAACTTCGTGGATGGGGCTGTGTCAAGGGATGTAGCAAGAAAGACGGCAGGCGAAGTATTCGATCTTATCGAAAAATTCGCGGGATACGGATTCAACAAATCCCATGCTGTATGCTACGCCGCAATTGCATATCAGACCGCATACATGAAGGAGCATTATCCCCAGGAGTATCTTGCAGCATGCCTGACCAGTGAAATCGGGAACATCACGAAAATACCGTATCTTATCGATGAATGCAGTAGATTGCATGTGGAAGTTGTCCCGCCGTCTGTCAATTTCAGTTCCGTGAAATTCAATGTCGATTCAGAAGATAGAATAGTCTATGCACTTTCCGCAATAAAAAACGTTGGAGAAGGACCGGCGGAAGCAATTGTAGAAGCTCGCAGTGACAGGGGTGATTTTACCAACATATATGACCTTTGCCTTCGTGTAAAAGAAGGTACAATGAACAGGAAAGTGCTCGAATCGTTGATATATGCAGGTGCTTTGGATTCATTCAACGGCACCCGGAATCAGCATTTGAACTGCATCGACAGTGTGATAGACTGGAGTATCGACGAACATGCTCACCGAAAAGCCGGACAGATGGGTCTTTTTGGCGGCGGATCTGATAGCCTGGAAGTAACCGATGAACCAACTCTGCCCAATGTCCCGGAACTCGATCTCGATGAAAAATGCAGAATGGAAAAGGAACTGATCGGATATTATGTATCCGGTCATCCGCTTGACAGGTTCAGGGACGAATTCAGTCTTTTCACAGACCCGATCGAGAGAGCATCAGAAAGCAAAAAGAAAACGATTATCACGGGGGGCCGTCTTGTCGAGATAAAAACTATCACCACAAGAAACGGTGAGATGGCATTTGCTCTGGTCGAAGGCAGAAACGGCACAGGAGAAATCGTCATCTTCAGTGATACATATATCAAACACAGGGATCTTCTCGAACCTGACAGAATTCTCGTTTTCGAGGGAGAAGTATCAGTGCGGAGGGGGAACAGAAGTTATTCAGCGCAGCGGATATATCCGGTGGAGAGAGTGCGAAAACTGTTTAGAACAGGCATAATAATACTCATCGACGGTGAGAAAGTTGATATGCATGCCTTGCAGAAGGCAATAAGTATTATCCGGTCCAATCCGGGTCCCGGCACTGTTTCGATTAAGGTCAGGCATGGTTCCGGATGGATTGTCCGGGCTGCCTCGCGTTCTCTCGATATCAGACCGGATGACCATGTCATCACTGAATTGAGGGAAGTGCTTGGGAATGATGCGGTTAAACTGACAAGCGGAAGGTAAGGTAGATAGATTATGAAAGTACTCAAAATAGTATTCGTGTTGCTGTTTGCAGCATCATCACTCACATATTCAGGGGAACTTCTACGGATTGTGACAGAGCCCACCGCCGGCATTATCGCTCCCGGGACATATTCCGTTTCCTTCTGTACATTTCCGGATGACGGACTGCGCTTTTCCTTCTCCGTCGGGGTAATCTCAAGGCTTGTACTTGGTATCAGTTTCGGCGGGACCAATGTGATTGGTGTAGAAGATGCTGTATGGTTCGACCATCTCTGGCTGAAGGGCAGATTCAGGCTTCTCGATGAAACGGAAGTATCACCTGCAGTTGCATTCGGCTATGACAATGAACCGATTCTCATTCGTCCCGGTTCCTACTCGAAACAGGCAAAGGGAATGTATCTCGCTCTGAGTAAGAATTTCAGTACTTTCGGTGGAGACATGGGTGTGCACGGGGGAGTGAGCCTCGATCCTGAATCCCCCGCACATGCGGGCATGTGGGTTGGATTCGACAAATCAGTCCCCGGCGGGTTCGGCATCGCCTGCGAATACGATCCTGCTTTCAACGATACAGACTCTTCAGGAGTCGCAACTGACGATGGGTTCCTGAATGCCGAGTTATACTGGGAGAGTTTCGGTCAGGTAAGAATATCCCTGCAGTTTATCGATATTTTTCAATCGAGCGGGAAATGTTACAGGGCAATAGGTTTCGATTTTCTTAGTCTGTTCTAAATTAAATTAGAGAGGAAACATGAACAAAGACATACTCAAGAAATATGCAGAAGTGATAGTACGAAGCGGAGTCAATATTCAGCCCGGGCAGCCTTTGATGGTAAAAGCCGATGTTGTTCAACGGGAATTTGCGATGGAGCTCGCTCAGGCGGCCTATTCGGCAGGGGCATCAATGGTCAGCGTCAAATATGCTGATGGGAAAATAAGCAGACTCAGGCTCGATGAGACTCTATCAGATGAATACCTTGATTTTGTGCCGTCTCACATTCCTTACATGTATGAGAAAATCGTTGAAGATGGATGGGCTACAATATCACTCAGGGGTCCGGAAGCCCCCGACCTAATGGAAGGCGCCGACCCCGATAAAGTAGGAAGAGCAGGGAAGGCTGTTCGAAGTGTCATGCAGGGGTTCATGAAAGCAGTTTCATCGAACCAACTCGCCTGGAATGTATGTCTGTGTCCAACTCCCGCATGGGCTGCAAAAGTGCTTGGTAGCAGTGATGAGTGGGAAGACAGAATATGGGATATTCTCATACCGATACTCCGTCTTGATAAAGATGACCCGGCTGTGGCATGGCTGAAGCATGATGCTGTTCTGAAAAGCAGAGCCGCCTATATGAATAAAAAACGGTTCGACCGTATCCGGTTTACCGGTCCGGGAACCAACCTTACGGTAGGCATGACACCGAACAGGTTATTTGCTGGCGGTAGATGTATAAATCAGCACGGAATACCGTTTTTTCCAAACATTCCAACCGAAGAGATATTCTCAACTCCCGACCACAGCAGAACAGAAGGAACTGTAAAGTGCACCCACCCGGTTGAAGTTCTGGGTTCACAGGTACAGGGGGCATGGTTCAGATTCGAAAATGGCAGGGTAGCCGAGTTTGGAGCAGATGAAAACAGGGATATATTGGGGAAATTCATGGAATTTGATGCTGGTGCGTCAGCTCTCGGAGAAGTTGCACTGGTTGGAACCGATTCACCGATACATAGAAGCGGGAAAATATTTTACAATATCCTCTTCGATGAGAATGCAGCATGTCATATCGCCCTTGGAAACGGATATACCGACTGTATAGAAGGCGGCACCAAAATGACAAGAGATGAACTTATCGAAACCCGATGCAACATATCACTCGTTCACACTGATTTTATGATAGGCTCGGATGAAATTTCAGTATTTGGTGTAAATGCAGACGGGTCTGAAGAAGAGATTATTCACAACGGTATGTTTGTGATAGGAGATGAATAAATATGATCGATAAGAGATTACTGGAAATACTTGCCTGCCCCAAGTGCAAAGGGGAACTGGAATACAGACAGACACTGCAGGAATCACTTGTTTGCCACAACTGCAAACTTGTTTATCCTGTCCGCGAAAACATCCCAATAATGCTCATAGAAAAAGCTCTTCCTCAAGACGAAAACGAATGAGCAGCAGAATTTTTCGGGGTTCGATGGTAGGCAGGGAACGCATATTCGATAATGCGGAAATCTTCCTAGACAAAATTTTTGAAGGAACTTCTCCGGGGGCATTGCGTTTTTGGGCGGAAGCCGGAACGGGCAAGACAAGGCTTGTAAATGAACTACGCTACTCGAAGCAGGAACTCGATTTTCTTATAATTACTGCCGAAAACACTTCGATGACAACTCCCTTTCAGGACTATCTTTCTCACTGGGCTGATGTGGACACTTTTGCGACAGCAGAGTCCAACAGGGAAGTCTTTAACGACATCTTCGAGGAGTTTCTTGTAAGTGTTTCATTGACCAAAAACAAAAGAGCATGCGAACTTACTACTGAACTGCAGAGAACATCTTCCATACTGATGAGTATGTCAGGAATCGAACCGGAAGCAGATACCCTGTTTTGGAAACTTCAGCCTGCAGAGCGTTTCAAAAACCGGTCAGATGCAGTGGTCGCATATCTGAGAGCCCGGAGTTTGATGCAACCGCTTGTCGTAGTGTTAGAAAACATCCAGTGGTTCAGCCCCTCGAGCCTAAACCTGATTAAAAACACACTGACTGAATGTACAGAATATCCGATTGCATTCATTATGACAGCCCGTCCGGCATTAGACGGTGCAGCCCCGGAGTTCCCGGAAAGCAAAGGGCTCTCCAAAGGAAACACTGTATTTCTCGAGGGGCTTCCCTATGCATCCATAGGTGAGTTTATCGAGAATCTAACCGGTTCGAATCCGGATTCAGATTTAGTTGATTTCATATGGGACAGAGCAGGAGGATTGCCGCTGTTCATCGAACAGATAGTGGGTTATCTCGATGAGTCAAACCTTCTTCAACAGCGGGATGGAAGATTGTCGCTGATTGACAATTCTGAAACGATTACCGGTAGTATGAGTGATGTGTTTCTGGCAAGAATCAGACTTCTTCCGGAGCAGGTTGCACGGATGCTGGGAGCTGCCGGAGTTTTTGGGATGGAATTCACATCAGTTCTCCTTTCAGAAGTACTGCAGGAGAACATCTATGAAAGCATCGAAACTGCTCTCGGAAAGGGAATATTCATAGTACATGATGGTGAAATTGCATTCGCACACGAACTATTCAGGGATTCGGCTGTACTACTGAATACGGAGGAACTTAATGAACAACAGCACTACCGTGCAGGAGAAATCCTCGAAAGAAATGTGTCCGGGTTGAACTGCACTCCATCTATGTATGAGAGTATAGGAAATCATTTCCAGATATCAGGGAACATTGACAGGGCTGCTCCGAATATTGCAAAAGCCGCTGAAGGATATGCAGACCTGTTTGAAAACGCCAAAGCAGCACTTCTGTATAGAAGACTAACGAGCATCACAAAAGGAGCCCGGCGCATTGAGTACGAATTGGAACTTGCGGAAGTTCTTAAGCGATCCGGGCTATACATTGATGCAGTAAATCTGCTCAAGGAAATCCTGAAAACAGTCTCTGCAGACAGGAACATCGATGATAGTCTCGAAGATAAGGTAAAACTGCAGTATGGGTCTCATCTTGGCTTCCTTGGAAAGACGGATGAAGCAGAAGTACTTCTTCTAGAATCCCTTGCGGAATTTGAAAACAGCAGCGACACTTTGCAGAGTGCTATTGCACTTCGCCGGATACTGATGATCAAGATGACTTCCGGGAAAATGCAGGGATGTTCTGAATTGGCGATAAGAGCCATGGAATATGCAGCACAGACCCACATTTCTGCAGAAATATGTTCAACGCTCTACTGGGTGGTTGGTTATTACAGGCGAAGCGGGCAATATGATGAAATGAAGAAGTTTGCAAAGGAACTGGTCAGGGAAGCTGAAAGCACGGGGAATCTGAAGAGCCTCATAACGGGATACAGCTCGATGATGAGTTATCACATCTACAATCTCGATTATGATAAGGCAAGTGAAGTCTATGATAAACTTAAAAAGGTTGCGGATGAAACCGGGAATCTATCTGCACTCAGCACAGCCGCAAACAAGATGGGAATCGTCCACACAAGACTGGAAGAACTCGATGAAGCAATGCTCTGTTTCAGGGAAGTGCTTGTGTACGCAAAGAAGACGGGGAGTATTCGCTCGATGTGCGGTGCCCTTGGAAACATCATAGGGATTCTGCTTAATCAGGAGAAGTATGATGAGGCACAGAGATATACTCAGCAGCTTATCGATAGGTCATCGGAAATCGGTTTCAAACTCGGAATTCTTTCAGGGTACGCCCGCATGGTTCCCATATTCATCAGAAAAGGGGCTTATGAAGCAGCTCTTGATTGTGCGGAAACGCATCTTGAAATAGCTCTATCTTCGAGTGATGCACGAAACACTTCGGATGCATATTACAATATTGCAAAGATCTCTCTTTATTTGAACAGACTCGGGGAAGCCCGGATCAATATGAAGAAGGCGCTTGACAAATCGACTGAAATTAAGGAGAAAAGACTGGAGGGTGCCCAGAATCTTCTCAACTGCAGAATTCTCATCGAACTGCGGGAATTGGAAGGAGCATCCGAAGCAGCAGAAAAAGCATCTGAGTATTTTGGAAAGATGGAAACAAAAGCACATGAGCAACTGCTCTCCCTGGTCTACACGACATTCCTGGAAGCTGCCGCCGGAAATGAAACTGCATGTGATAAACTCCTCGAACTCCTTCAGGGTATTGATGATGAGAATAGCAGAGCAGAGATTTACTATTACCACTATCTGGCAACCGGCTCCGCCGATTCTGCCGACAAAGCCCGGAGCGTCCTTGAGAAACTTTATTCGGAAACCCGGATGCCGCTGATTAACAAGCGCTTGAGCGAACTCTAAAGGGGTGTCCCCTTTACGCTGAATATATTATTGTGTAGAATAAGATAAGACGAGGAGGTCAATATCTTATTTTATAAAAGAACAATATATCTTGATAGGATCAAGCCGTTTGTAGGTGCCCCGCTGCTCAAGGTAATTACCGGCATGCGTCGGGTAGGGAAGAGTGTATTTCTTCGTCAGGTTGCCGAACTGGTTGAATCAACTAATCCATCTGCTAAAACTGTGTTTGTCAATATGGAACTGCTGGAAAACAGGAAATACAGAGATGGACAAGTGCTTCACGACCTTGTAACTGAAAAGAAAAGTGAAGTAACACTGTTTATTGATGAGATTCAGGAGATCGAATCCTGGGAAGCAGTGATTGCATCATTGCTTGCACGAGATGGAATAGATATTTACCTTACCGGTTCGAATGCAGGAGTGTTTACATCAGAAATAGCGACGAAGATATCAGGCAGATATGTTCAGATTCATCTTCATCCACTTGGATTGTCCGAGTTCATCGAGTTCAGAGCAGATGATGCAGAATCGTTGGATAATGAATTCAGTAAGTTTCTGAGATTTGGCGGAATGCCTGCACTGCACTCGATGGAACTCAGTATTGAAGTAGCTTACCAATATTTGTCTTCAGTATTCGATACAGTAATGCTGAATGATGTGATTTCACGGAATAACGTAAGAAACATACCGCTTCTTGAATCCCTGTTTGCATTTCTTGCAGATAACATTGGTTCATTGTACTCGGCAAAGAAGATCGCAGACTACCTAAAATTGCTTGGAAGAAGTACTTCCGTAAATACAGTAGTTGATTATTTACGTTATCTGAGAGAAGCTTACGCGATACACCATGTGAACAGGTATGATATCAGGGGTAAAAGAAAACTGGAGTATACCGGAAAGGCTTTCCTGACGGATCTTGCCTTTAGACATGCAATCTATGGATATAGAGACGGAGATATACCGGGTTTTCTCGAGAACATCGTTCTCATGGAATTACTCAGGCGAGGATACTCTGTGGATGTTGGTAGTATCGAAACGAAGGAAGTCGATTTCGTTGCGAGACGAAACGATGAAGTAAATTATGTGCAGGTTGCTTACCTGCTTGCTTCGGAGAAAACAATCGAAAGGGAATTTTCAGTTCTTGAGAGAATCAGCGATAACCACCCGAAGATAGTTCTTTCGATGGACAGGGATTTCCCGTCGAGAAACGGCATCAAACAGATGTATATTCCTGAGTTTCTAACGGGGGGCACTCCTCCTTCTGTAGGGACATGATTTCTTCGTGTCCCGTTAGAGCCGGTACTTGAATAAATGGTAGGTGCTAATAGGGGACACTCCTCCTTCGGAGGAATGTCCCCGTCTTGATATAATGATGACAATATAGTATAAGTACATGCTCATATATAGGTAAGGAGAAGCATGCTGATTATCATCCCGTCAGAATGGAAATGTGACCTTCCGGATGACATTCCGGTGGTTAAGCGCACTAAAGACAGAGATGCAATAATGGATATCCGGGGAGCCTTGATGGAAGGGGAAAAGCTCTTCCTGATAGGGGCAGACGGTGCAGCTGAAGAGAACGGATGGCTTGCAGCAACCGATCACGTGTCTCTCTTTATGGACAGTCCGCTAATAGGTAAGAACATAGATGAACTTGGCCCGCGTTTTCCGTCCCTGATCGGACTTCATCTTGCTCCGGACGGGACATGGGGGAAAGGCGTTGTCGGCAGAGTCCCAAACTGGAAATTAGCGACACCTGCAGAACTGGAACTCCTGAAAGTGGAAGCACTTGTTACAGACGGGGTCGATGAGGCTGAGATTGCGGGACACGCAGGTGCGAAAGTGTTTCTTCTTGTCAGAATTCATGGATGGGGAACATCCAATGAAGAAGATCCGCCGCTGCAGAAGGCAGTAGAAGTTTTAACAGAGGAGTCTAGAAAACTCGAAAAAGGAGGTGAGAAGTGATGAATTACAAAGACACAATACGTCTTCCATATACTGATTTCTCTATGAAGGGAAACCTTATTAAGAAAGAGCCTGAAACCCTGATGAGATGGGAAGAAGAAGACCTTTATGGCAAAATTAGAGATGCACGCAGGGATTCTCCAAAGTACATTCTTCACGATGGGCCTCCGTATGCCAACGGACATGTTCATCTCGGAACCGCCCTAAACAAGATATTGAAGGACTTTATAGTAAAATCATACACAATGATGGGATATGATTCTCCGTATGTACCCGGATGGGACTGCCACGGAATGCCTATCGAGCATAAAGTGATGGGTGACCGGCCGGATGGAGGGAAGAGCCTTTCGAGGGAAGAAATCAGGCGGAAATGCCGTGCCTATGCCCTGGAATATGTAGGAGTACAGAGAGAAGAATTCAAGCGTCTCGGTGTATTTGGAGAATGGGATAAACCCTATCTTACGATGAACTACGATTACGAGTCAGGCATTGTACGTGCTTTCGGCAGGATGGTCGAAGACGGTTATGTCTACCAGGGACTCCGCCCAATTCATTGGTGCATGGGGTGCAAAACAGCACTTGCAGAGGCTGAAGTTGAATATGCAGACCATAAGTCACCGTCCATCTATGTAGCATTCGAGCAGAATGAACCGGAAAAGTGGCAGGCGAAAGGTGTGCCTGCCGGCACTAGGGTTGTAATCTGGACAACAACTCCCTGGACATTACCTGCAAACCTTGCAGTTGCACTGAATCCGCGTGAAAAGTATGTAGTCGTCGAATCAGACGGCAACCGCTATCTTGTAGCTCAAAAAAGAGCCGAAACGTTCATGTCGGATGCCGGTATCGACAGACATATTCTTATGGAACCTGTGATAATGGGTAGTGAACTGGAAATGCTTACACTCAGGCATCCTGTCTTGCAGGATAAAACATCCCTGATGATAATCGCAGAGCATGTAACGATGGATGACGGCACAGGCTGTGTTCATACAGCTCCGGGTCATGGTGCAGATGACTTTGCAGTGGGTAAACAGTATGGTCTTGAAATATTCAACCTGGTACTCGAAGACGGAGTGTTTTCAGATGAAGCCGGCAGGTATGCCGGTGAATACGTATTCACGGCGAACCCAATCATTGTAGAGGATCTGACAGAATCCGGTCATCTGATCTCTTCGAAGTCAGTCAAACACAGTTACCCGCATTGCTGGCGCTGCAAAAGACCGTTGATCTTCAGGGCCACGCGTCAGTTCTTCCTGAATCTCGGACACCGGAATCTGAAAAGAAGAGTACTCGAAAAGGTAGATGAGACCAACTGGCACCCTGCCTGGGGTTATGAACGGATGAAGAACATGATGGAGGTCCGCCCTGACTGGTGCCTGTCAAGGCAGCGTTCCTGGGGAGTGGCACTTCCCGTATTTACCTGTGATGACTGCTCGTTCCCGGTGCTGGACCACGAAGTAATCGACAAGGTGGCTGATCTCGTTCTCGAAAAGGGGTCGGATATCTGGTTCGAACTTACCCCGGCAGATGCCTTTACCCTCGCCGGGAAGAAAGCTGAGTGTCCTTCCTGCTCGAGTCCGGATATCTCGAGAGTAGATGACATACTCGATGTGTGGTTCGACAGCTCTCTCAGTCACTACAATGTCTTGACTGAAGCACACGGACTCTCGCGTCCGGCGGCTGTTTATCTCGAAGCAACGGACCAGCACCGCGGATGGTTTGGTGTAAGCATGATCACAAGTGAAGTGCTTGGCTTATCACGGCCTGCCGATAACATCATCACCCACGGTCTTATCCAGGATAAGCAGGGAAGAAAGATGTCGAAGTCGCTTGGTAATGTAATGTCCCCGCTTAAAATAACCGAAAGACAGGGAGCAGATATCCTCCGTCTTTGGTTTGCCGGTGTGGATTATACTACAGATTTCAGGGCGGATATGTCGAAACTTGATGATGCACGGGAAGCATACAGAAAGCTTCGCAATACAATTAGATTCATGCTCGGTAATCTCAAAGACTTTGAAGAATTCAGTTTCAATCCGTCAGAATTGACTGGCTTCGAACGCTATATATATCTGCGCTTCAGAGAGCTCTGCCGGTACTGTGTGTCTGAATACAGGAATTTCGAATTCCACAGGGTGTTCAGAAAACTCCGGAATTTTGCGGTCATTGACCTGTCAGGACAATATCTCGATATGAGAAAAGACCGCCTGTACTGCGATGAAGCAGAGCGTAATGAAAGAACACAGACACGAATGATGCTTGCGTTGATGGTCCGGGAACTGATAAAACTACTGGCACCTTTCATGCCGTTTACTGCGGAAGAAGCATGGCTGTCACTTCCTGAGTCGCTTCGGGATACAGAATCTGTTCATCTGACACTCTTTGATGACGCGTTGACAGAAAAATTGACATCAGACGAAGAATCCGAACTCGAAGCATGGGCTCCTTATCTCGATGTAAGAAGCAAAGTTCTCAAGGAATTGGAAGAAGCCAGGGCTGCCTGCTTGATTGGCGGCGGTCTCGATGCAGCGGTAAAACTGACAGTTCCCGAAGGGATGGAAACATCTGCAAACGGAGAAAACTGGGAGGATTTCCTTATTGTCTCACAGGTTGATATCAAGACAGGTGATGAGATTACAGCCGAAGTTTCGAAAACGGAGGGTATCAAGTGTACCCGATGCTGGAAGACCCTTCCTGATGTAGGAACTCTGAATCCGGCAGATCTTTGCGGAAGATGTGCAGAAGTGGTAAAAGGACTGAACATTGAGAACTGATAATAAGAAACGCCTGTATGCATATATCTATGCAGTTATCGTCATAGCTGCCGATCAGATTACAAAATTACTTACCCGCATGAATCTCGAAATTCACAGACCGGTTGAAATAATCGGTGATTATCTGAGATTTACTTTTGCCTGGAATGAGGGAGCGGCCTTCAGTCTCTCCTGGGGCGGACCGTGGGTACTTGGTATTTTTACCGGCATTGCAGTGATTGTCCTTACAGTCTATATCCGAAGATGTGGGAACTACAATCAAATGACATTCATCGCCTTCGGGCTTGTTCTTGGAGGGGCTCTCGGTAATCTGATAGACAGATGCATTTTCGGTAAAGTCGTGGACTTCATCGATATTGGAGTTACGGGCAGGAGGTGGCCAACATTCAATGTTGCCGATATAGCGATTTCGATAGGCGGAATCCTGTTGCTTGTTACCTTTATGCGTGACAGAGGAAAGGAGACTGGGAATGCTCCCGAATAAGAACAGGTCGAGAATTCTCATTGCTATAGGCGGAAATTCTCTCATATCCCCTGAGACAAAAAACGGTAATCTCGATACTCACGAACTTGCCCGTGAAGTGTGTCAGGAAATAGCCACTATAGCGCAATTTCACGGGGGTGTCGTAATCACGCACGGCAACGGCCCGCAGGTGGGATATGAACTTCTGCGCAATACGCTTGCCGAAAAGAACATTCCACCCGACGGGCTCGATGTAAATGTCGCATCCACGCAGGGAATCATCGGTTACTATCTTCAGCAGGTTCTTGGTGATGTGCTTGAAGAGCGCGGTGTTGATATTCCTGTAGTCAGTCTTATTACACAATCACTTATCGATCAGGGTGATCCGGCTTTCGGTAATCCCACAAAACCGGTCGGTTCTTTCTATACTAAAGAAGAAGCTGACAGGATTATAGAGAAATACAACTGGATAATGAAAGAGGATTCCGGAAGGGGATGGAGGAGGGTTGTTTCATCTCCAAAACCGCGGAAAATTCTTGAATTACCTTCAATCCGGGCACTTGTAACAGTAGGACAAATAGTTATCTGCTGTGGTGGCGGTGGAGTACCGGTCGTTCGCGATGGTTACGAAGTACGAGGTGTAGCTGCGGTTGTAGACAAAGATCATGCAAGCGCACTGCTTGCTACGAAACTTGAAGTTGACACATTCATTGTATCCACTTCCGTCCCCGAAGTGTATATCAATTTCGGCAAGTCTAATCAAAAACCACTCCGAAACGTGACTTTGAAAGAGATGGAACACTACTATAACGACGATCAGTTTGCTCCGGGATCCATGCGACCTAAAGTACGGGCATCCATAGGATTCCTCAACCACGGCGGTACATGCGTTATCATTACCGCTCCGGGACACATCCTCGAAGCTCTCGAAGGAAAGACCGGAACAACGATTACGAAGTAAACAAAAAATAACCTTGACTTATCAATATATTAAATGTATTGATTATTCCGCTGAAGTAGTGTTCGGTGGGCGATTAGCTCAGTTGGCTAGAGTACTTGCTTGACATGCAAGGGGTCACTGGTTCAAATCCAGTATCGCCCACCATTTATATCTGTTTATGAAGGGGTTTTTGTGCAGATTCGTTTTCCTGACGGAAATACAAAAGAATTCGATGCTGGAACAACCGGTCTGGATGTGGCTGAATCTATATCAGCAGGTCTGGCACGGATGGCGTTTGCAGTGCGTTTCAATGGTGAATTGTTGGATTTGCGAGGTGTCCTTCCGAGGGACGGGGATATAGCGATAATTACATACAGGGATGAAGAGGGAAGAGATATTCTAAGGCATAGCTGTTCTCATCTTCTCGCATCCGCTGTTCAGAAGGTATTCCCCGGGACTAAGTTCGGCATTGGACCGTCGATTGAGAATGGTTTTTACTACGATATGGAAATCCCCGGATTTACAGGGGATGCGGCATTCGAGAAGATTGCCGCCGAGATGAAACGGCAGGTCAGGGAGAATATTTCCTTTGTGCGAAAAGAGATGGAATTCAGCGAAGCACTGGAACTGTTCCGCTCGAAGGGTGAAATATATAAAGTCGAACTTATCGAAGAACTGCGGGATGCAGGGGAGAAGATAAGCCTTTATGAGCTTGGCGATTTTGTCGACTTGTGCCGTGGACCGCATGTGCCAGATACAGGCTTTCTGAAGTATTTTAAATTATTGAGTGTTGCAGGTGCATACTGGCGCGGTGACGAAAAGAACAAAATGCTCACCCGCCTATACGGCACCGTATTCGATAAAAGTAAGAACCTGAGCGATCACCTGGAAATGCTCGAAGAAGCGAAGAAAAGAGACCACAGGAAACTCGGACCCGAACTCGGTCTTTTTATGATAGGTGGCGAAGGGGGACCAGGGCTTACATACTGGCTGCCGAGTGGTACCATCCTTCGCGAAGAACTTGAAAATCTGTGGAAAGACGCACATAAGCGAGCCGGATACCAATTGGTTAATACACCCCATATAGCGCCGGTAGATCTGTGGAAGACATCAGGACACTATTCCTACTACAGGGACAACATGTATTTTCTGGATGTCGATAAGGGTGAATATGCTTTGAAGCCCATGAACTGCCCGGGTCACATCATCATCTACAAACACAGGAAACGGTCTTATCGGGAACTTCCAATGAGACTTGCTGAACTGGGCATAGTTTACAGGCATGAGAAGAGCGGCGTACTTCACGGGCTCATGCGTGTGCGGGGCTTTACTGTCGATGACGGGCATATCTTCTGCACGGAAGAACAAATAGTTAAAGAGATTCAGGATGTCGTGAAGTTTGCACTGTACTTCCTGAAGATATTCGATTTCGGATATGAATTAGAACTGTCTTTGATGGACCCCTGCGACCCTGACCACTATGCCGGAGAGCCATCCGCATGGGCATCTGTCGAACCCGCACTTGCCGAAGCCCTCGATGAAATGGGAGAAGAATACAAAACCGTCATCGGTGAAGCCGCATTCTACGGCCCCAAGATAGATATTAAGCTCAAAGATGCCCTCGGACGCTTGTGGCAGGGACCGACAATTCAGTTCGATTTCAACATTCCCGGCCGCTTCGACCTTACTTATGTCGGGGAGGACGGAGAAGACCACCGGGTGTTCATGGTTCACCGTGCGCTGTTTGGTTCAGTGGAACGATTTGTCGGAAATCTGATAGAACATTATGCAGGTAATTTTCCGGGGTGGTTATCACCTCTCCAAGCGATTATTTTACCTATTACGTTTTTTGAGCACGAAACTGCCGAAAGAGTCGCTGAAGAACTTGTAGATGTGGGGATTCGCTGTCGATTCGACGACAGGAGCGAGACCATCGGATACAAGATTCGGGATGCGGAAACAATGAAAGTTCCGTTCATGCTGGTTATCGGTAAGCGTGAAGCGGAGAGTGGTGAAGTGTCTCTTCGGGTGCATTCCGAGGGTGACAGGGGTGCTATGAAATTGGAAGAAGCAATAAATATTATAGATGCTGCCTGCCGGCGGCCGGAATTACCTGAATAGGAGGGTTCTCGATCGGAAAGAAGAAATCTAAAAATAGAGTCAATGGTGAGATAACTTGTTCGATGGTTCGTCTGCTGGACGAAAACGGTGATTATGTAGGTGAGATTGATACTGCCCGGGCTATAGAGATGGCCGCGGAAGCGGGTCTCGACCTTGTAGAGATATCCCCAAACGCAAATCCACCGGTTGCAAGCATTGTTGACTATGGGAAATTCCGGTATCGTCAGGACAGAAAATCAAGAAAAGAGAGACAGAAGCAGCATACAGGAGGATTGAAGGAGGTCAAGTTCTCGCCGAATATCGAAGAGCATGACTATAATTTCAAGATGAAGCATGCTGCCGAGTTCCTCGAAGCAAGACATAAGGTAAAAGCAACCGTGGTTTTTCGCGGTAGGCAAATGTCCTATAAGGAGCAGGGAATAATAGTATTGGAGCGGTTGGCTGAAGATCTGAAAGAATTCGGCCGGATGGAAAACAAGCCCGTTATGGAGGGCAGACAGATGACAGTGGTATTTTCTCCATTGAAGGAGAAAGGATAACAGGAGCGAATAGATGCCAAAAATGAAGACACATAAGGGTGCTGCGAAGAGATTCAAGAAAACCGGAAAGGGTAAATATAAGTTTACCCATGCCGGTGCTCAGCACATGCAGGCAAAGAAGACTTCGAAGCGAAAGAGAAAACTGCGCAAGGGTGGTATTCTTTCGAGTCCGGATGCAAAACGGATAAGACGGCTTCTGCCTTAGTTGAAAACGGGAGATAATAATGAGTAGAGTAAAGAATGCCGTACCTCGAAAGAAACGGCACAAGAAAGCACTGAAAAGTGCAAAAGGGTATTTCGGAGGAAGGCGGAAACTCTATACAGTTGCTGCAGAAGCCCGGAAGAAAGCCCTTGAATATCAATATCGCGACAGACGGAACAGGAAACGGGATTTCAGGTCACTCTGGATTACCCGAATCAATGCCGCCGCCCGCGAGAATGGTATGAAATACGGAACGCTGATCAACGGTCTCAACAAAGCCGGTGTTCAGCTTAACAGGAAGATACTCGCTGATATCGCGGTCAGAAACCCCGAGACATTCACAAAGATCGTAGAGGTAGCGAGAGAAGCACTTTAGAGGAGGAACATCCATGGCCGACTCAGAGGATTTTCAAAGACTGACAGAAGCAGTCGACAGACTGATTGTCAGGTTGCGGTCTTTGCAGTCGCAGCGGGATAAACTCGCTGTAAAAGTGGATGATCTACAGTCCAGGCTGGAAAACAGTGTGGACGGCGTGGATTCCGAGGGTTACAATGTCCTCAGAATTCATAGTGCACGACTTCTGCAGGAAAGGCAGGAGTTGAAGCGCAGACTGGTTGGCGTGCTTGATAAACTGGAAAGTATCGAAACCTAACAAGATAAGAGGATTCATGGAAGACCGGAATGAAGTAACCCGCGTCAATATCTTCGGACGGGAATACACCATTCGGGGGGCGGCTTCTCCCGCACACATCGCCGAGATAGCCCACTATGTAGATATGAAAATGAGACAGATGGATGATAGTACTACTGTCGCAGCATCTGCGAGAGTAGCAATATTCGCTGCACTTAATATTGCTGATGAGCTTTTTCGCCTTCGTGAGGCTACAAATGCCGAAGACGATTCGCGCAGTAACGAAATAGCGAGCCTGGCTGACAAGATAGAACAGGTATTGGACGAGACATCAGCAAAAGCAGAAAAAGAAAAATCTACTGCATCAAAAAAAGCATCTTCTTCCATCCACGATACAGCCGGAGAACGTATTTTCCATAATTGACGCTGACTCTGTGCCGTGCACAAAAGCGATTTCGTGATTTATCACGGGAAAGGTGTACCGGCATCATACGCAGGGAAGCCGGTATTTCGGATTATTCCGCACCTGATTCCGTTTTTATAAAAGACTCTGCGTCTGAACAGAACGGAGCAAGTCATGGATATAGTAATAGTTGCTGCAGTTGCTGCAATCATCGCATTCATACTCGGTTCTCTACTTCAGAAAATGCTGGTTGCAAAGGAGATTAAAGGTGCCGAGAATCAGGCTGAACGTATCATTACCGCTGCAAAACGGGAAGGTGAAACACTCAAGCGCGAGGCTATTCTTGAAGGTCGTGACAAGGTATCTATCGAGAAGGCAAAAGCGGTGGAAGAAACCCAGAAACGTGAGATAGCACTAGACCGGAGAGATGGTCAGTTATCGAATGAAACGGAGAAACTGGCTTTACTGAAGGAAAAACTGGAAGACCGCAAAGCGAGTGTGCAGAATCGGGAAACAGAACTCGCTGAAGCCGAGCAGGCACTCGGCTCCAAACAGCAAAGGGTTGCAAAACTGCTGGAAGAGCAAAACAAACTTCTCCAAAAAACAGCTTCACTTTCTAAAGATGAAGCCCGCAAACTTCTGCTCAACAACCTCGAAGAAGAAATGCAGCTCGAGGCGGCACACCTTACACGGAAGATACTCGAGGAAGCAGAGGAAAAAGCTGAAGATGAAGCTGTTAAGATTCTGTCAACTGCTATACAGAGATGTTCAGCCGACCATGTCGTAGAGAACTGTGTATCGGTTGTCAACATACCGGGTGATGAAATGAAAGGCAGAATAATCGGCAGAGAAGGCAGGAACATAAGGGCTTTTGAAGCCGCCACGCATGTTGATGTCATAATCGATGATACCCCCGAGGCAATTGTTCTGTCGAGTTTCGACCCGATTCGCAGGGAGATTGCACGGCAGACGATGGAGAAACTCATAGATGACGGCAGGATTCATCCCGGCAGAATCGAATCGACTGTTTCGAAGGTTACTTCGGAAATGAATAAGAAGATCAGGAAATACGGTAATCAGTTAGCTCTTGATGCTAATGTGTCAGGACTTCATGGACAACTTGTACGCCATCTCGGAAGGCTGCATTTCAGGACAAGTTATGGTCAAAACATGTACCAGCATTCTCTGGAGACATCGAATATATGTGGTTTCCTTGCATCTGAACTTAAACTTGATGCATCGATTGCAAGACGGGTTGGTCTTCTCCACGATATCGGAAAAGCCACCGACCAGAATATTGAAGGTTCTCACGCAATCGTTGGAATGGAAATCGCCCAGCGGTATCAGGAGTCTTCGATTGTCTGCAATGCCATCGGTGCTCATCACGAAGAGATAGAACCACAGTCTCTCTATGCAATACTGATACAGGCTGCAGATGCCATCAGTTCAGCCCGTCCTGGAGCAAGACGGGAAACTTACGAACTCTATGTCAGAAGGCTTCATAATCTCGAGGCAATTGCTGATGGTTTCGACGGTGTCAAAAAGTCGTTTGCTATTCAGGCAGGAAGGGAACTTCGGATTGCTGTAAAGCCGGAGATCATTGACGATGACACTGCTGCTGACCTGGCGAGGATGATAGCACGAAAGATAGAGAAAGACCTAAAATACCCAGGGCAGGTGAAAGTCATCGTAATCCGCGAAACACGAGCGACAGAAACGGCACATTAAAATGAAGATTCTGATGCTGGGAGACATTGTCGGGAAGCCCGGCAGAACTGCTGTCAGGGAATATCTCAGGGACAACTCATATGACATTGTAATTGCAAACGGTGAAAACGCTGCGGGGGGATTCGGCATTACAATTCGAACAACAAGAGAACTGCTGGATGCGGGTGTGTCCGTAATTACATCGGGGAATCACATCTGGCATCAGAAGGAGATATTCGAAAATCTCGACAAGGTGGATTATCCTGTTCTTCGCCCTGCAAACATGCCGCCGGGAAACCCTGGGAAAGACTACTTCAAATTCAAGGTGGATGGAATCAGCATCATGGTTATCAATCTGCAGGGCAGGTTGTTTATCCCGATGTCACTCGATTGTCCCTACAGAACAGTCGACAGGATTTTAGGCAGTAACTCCGCAGATATCATAATAGTTGATATGCACGCTGAAGCAACGAGTGAGAAGGAAATCATGGGAAGGCATTTAGACGGCAGGGTGACTGTTATGGCAGGAACTCATACTCATGTACTTACGGCAGATGCAAGAGTTTTGCCGCGAGGGACTGCATACATAACCGACCTCGGTATGTGCGGGTCCGGTGCCGGTATCATAGGGATAGCCGCCGAAGGTGCAAGACACCGGATGCTTACAGGCAGACCGACAAACCTAAAAATGGCTTCCGGGAATCCAATAGTCAATGGATTGGAGATTACCCTTTCTGGCAGTCTTGAAGTCAGCGGATTGCGCACAGTCAATGAAAGAGAATGAGAAGGCACTTTTAAAAAACAGGCTGGCTGAAACAGCTGTCTGGGTGGAGCAGGGACTCGCTGACCTTGATATGTTCAGGAGTCCTTCGAAACTTGCTGGTTTTGCCGAATACTCCCTCAATGCGGGTGGAAAAAGAGTTCGCCCATTTTTGGCACGTTATTCCTGCAGAGCTGCAGGGGGGCCTGATGAAAATGTAATTCACAGTGCCTGTGCCCTGGAGATGATTCATACCTATTCACTCATCCATGATGATCTGCCTGCAATGGACGATGATAACCTGCGACGCGGCAAGCCGACTTTACACAAGATAGCAGGTGCAGAGCAGGCTTTGCTGGCCGGCGACCTACTTCTTCTGGAAGCATTCAGGGAGATAAGAAGAACCCCTCTAGACAATTCTAAAGTAGAACAGATGGTATCTGTGCTGGCTTCGGTTTCCGGGGCGGGAAATCTTGTCGGTGGGCAGTATATGGACATGTTCCCGCCTGATGAGATAGATTTTGAGTGGGTTAGGCGAATGATCAGCGGAAAAACTGCTGCGCTTATTAGGGCTTCCATAGTACTTGGTGCTATGGCGGCGAACGCGTCTGATGCTGATATTCAGGCTATTAGTGGTATTGGAGACAAAGTCGGCTTCCTCTTCCAATTGACAGATGACATTCTCGACAGGACAGGTGACATTAAGGCAATGGGCAAGCAGGTAAAAAAAGATGCTGATATGGGAAAGTGCAATACAGTGTCTTTTCTTGGTCTTTCGAGAGCAAAGAAGAAAGCATTGGCACTGGCTGATATCATCGCAGATGAACTCAAACAGATTTCCGGAGACTGGGAGAGTATTCGGCTTCTTGCACTCTACCTCCCGCAGAGGAGGAAGTGATGTCCATACTCGAGCGAATTGAAAATCCGGAGGATATCAAATCGTTTTCGCCGGATGAGAGACTGCAGCTGGCAGAAGAGATTCGCGAGACTATCATCTCGACGATTACCGAAACAGGCGGACATCTTGCATCCAGTCTTGGTGTCATAGAACTTACACTTGCCATACTGTCGGTATTCGACCCGATGGAAGATAAAGTGGTCTGGGATGTAGGCCATCAGTCCTACCCATGGAAGATACTCACGGGACGTCTCGACAGATTCAGCACTATTAGGCAGAAGGACGGACTTAGCGGTTTTCCCCGCCGGGATGAAAGTCCCTGCGATGTATTCGGGACCGGGCACAGTTCGACCTCGATATCCGCTGCACTCGGATTTGCTCTTGCCAGGGATTTATGCGGAACCGGCGAAAAAGTGGTTGCGGTTATCGGTGATGGGGCAATTACCGGCGGGATGGCTTTCGAAGCACTGAATCACCTTGGAGACACAGATACGAACATGCTCATCATTCTCAATGACAACGATATGTCGATATCCCCGAATGTAGGTGCAATATCCTCGTACCTTACACGCCTTATCACAGATCCCCGTTATCAGAAAATGAAGGCGTCGGTCTGGAATGCGCTATTCAGACTGCCCTCACGCGGCAGAGTAGTCCGAAAGGCGACGCATGCATTGACAGCCGGCTTAAAGAAAACACTGGTTCCATCAGATACGGTATTCGATGATTTCGGTGTCAGGTACATAGGACCCATTCCGGGGCATAATCTGTCGGTACTTACAGAAACACTTCGCAGAGTAGCTGTTCTTGAAGGGCCTGTACTCCTTCATGTCATCACTCAGAAGGGCAAGGGGTATATCCCGGCTGAACGGGATGCAACCAGATACCACGGCGTATCACCGCCTGAGAGCAAATCGAACGGATCGAAGACTTTCACGGAGGTGTTTTCGAAGGCAATCGCTAATCTGGCAGATATTGATGATAAGATAATTGCAATCACTGCAGCCATGCCCGATGGGACAGGTTTGGTTGAATTTTCTGAGAAACACCCGGACAGATTCATCGATGTAGGCATTGCCGAACAGCATGCAGTCACGCTGGCGTGCGGTCTGGCATTCGGCGGGATGAAACCGGTTGTTGCTATTTACAGCACATTTATTCAGCGTGCAATGGATCAGGTCATTCACGATGCCGCCCTTCAGAAAGCCCCGATCGTCCTGGCACTGGACAGGGGCGGTGTGGTTGGTGCGGACGGTCCGACACATCACGGCGTATTCGATATTTCTATGCTTCTTGCTGTGCCTGGAATGAGACTGGCTGCCCCGCGAAACGGTACTATTTTGGAGAAATTACTGAAGAAAGCAGTTGGATTTGAAGAATATCCGACTGCGATAAGATACCCCCGCTCTGAAGAATCCCTACTTGGTATCCCCGCTCCCCAAGACCTGCCTTTTGAAAAAGGACAGATTCTGAGAGATGGCAGTGATGTTCTTCTCATAGGGGTCGGCATCATGGCGGCAGAAGCATACCGGGCTGCTGAAATACTGCAGAAACAGGATATTTCAGCTGCAGTATATGATCCTATATGGCTAAAGCCTGCTCCGGCATCAGAGATCATGGAACTTGCCGGAAAATGCAGGAGAGTAGTTACTGTCGAAAATGGGTCGGTCATAGGCGGATTCGGATTTTTTGTGCGTTCGATTCTACAGGAATCCGATATCCCTGTCATTAACCTTGGAATACCGGACGAATTCCAGGTGCATGCGACTCAAACCGAGCTTTACAGGATGATGAAGATCGATGCAGAGGGAATAGCAGAGAGGATGAGTGATTTTCTTGAAGAGAAGTAACACGCAGGGAGTACCCCCGAAAAAGATATATCTGTACTTCGATGAACCTAATCCACCCTATGCCGGGCTGATAACTAATTTTATTACAATAGCCCGTGAGTTCGGTATGGATGTAATATCCCCTGCATCACGCGTTGACCATCTTTCTGATTTTGAGATATGTGAAGGTGATGACGGTGATATTGCGGTTATTCTGGGTGGAGATGGGACCATTCTTCGTGGGATGGACTTTTTTAGGGGAGAGAATATCCCCGTTCTTGGAATCAATGCAGGGCACCTGGGTTTCCTGGCGAGTGCGGAAAAAGAAAATATGGAACAGGCATTATTCAAGTTATCGAAGGGCGATTATTATCTGGAATCACTTCCCCAACTCTGTGCGGAATATCCTTCAGGTCACAAATTGACTGCCATAAATGATATCTGCATCAACAGGTCGATGATGGGCGGCATTCCTCATTTTGAAATACTGGTTGGGGACGCAAGCGTTGCTCATCTATCTGCAGATGGCATGATTATCTCAACTCCCCTGGGTTCGACTGCCTATGGACTGTCCTGCGGCGGACCGATTCTTGACCCTGAACTTCCTGCAATGCTGGTCATACCCATATGCCCGCATTCTCTTTCTCTCAGACCGCTGGTTGTTCCTGATACTGTCTGCGTGAGAATCAGGATAAGTTCATTGCGGGGAACAGGTTCGGTGGTTTCTGCTGACGGAGTGCCGGGTAAAACCCTAAAGGAGGGTGAGATCCTGAAAGTCACAAAGGATTCCCAATCGTGCCCTGTTGTTAAATTTCATGACCAGGATGACTATTATCACAGGCTTGGTGAAAAACTGGGATGGGGTTTGCGCAAATAACATGCTTAGAAAACTCGTCCTTTCAAATCTTGCTACAATCAGCGACACGAATATCGAGTTTACCGTTGGGCTGAATGTGCTTACCGGTGAAACCGGAGCTGGCAAGTCCATTCTGATAGATGGTCTTCTTCTTGTGCTGGGAGAGAGAGCTGACAAAACTCTTCTGCGGGAAGGAACTGAAACAGCGAGTGTCGAAGGGGTATTTATTCTGCCTGACAACCGGGAACTGCTTGTAAGGCGTGAAGTTCACTCGAAGGGCCGAAGCAGAATTTTCATAGATGATGCTCTGGTAACCCTTGAGGAAGTCCGCAAAAGATTGTCAGGTTTGTTCGACCTTCATACACAGCGTTCAACACCTGCTCTCATGCAGCGGGCTGTACAGCGTAGGGCGCTCGATGAATTCGCCGGATGCACTTCGAAAACTGCTGAGATGGAATCTCTCTTTGAAGAATACAGGACTTTTGATGCTCGCAGGATTGCTCTTCTTGAATCAACAGAGTCAGCCGGAGAACGTGAAGAGTTCATACTGCATGAACTGAAGTTGATAAGGGAGTTGGAGCCTGATGAAGAGGATTACAGGAATCTGATTGCCGAGAGAAAAAAACTGATGAATGCAAAGGAGCATATCAATTGCCTGAGTGAGATAGTGGAGGGGATAAGCAGAGAGGGGGGGATTTCAGCACGCTTAAACCGATACCTGCGAATGCTTGAAAACTCGGGAGGCGACCTCCCTGAACTGTCTAATCTGCTCGAACAGTCAGAGATTCTCATCGACGAAGCTGCAGGTTCCTGTCTGTCGACCCTGTCTGAATGTGAGAATTCGTTCCGGCGTCTTACTGAAATCGATGAGCGGCTCGATGACTATTCATCATTGATGGTTCGATGCGGGGGGAGTATTGAAGGACTGACAGAACAATACGGGAATCTCGAGGATGAACTTGCCCGGATAGTAGCGATGAAACTGGAATTGAAAGAAGTAGAAGAGAAGACACCGCAGATAAGCAGTTCACTTGTCGAATGTGCGAAAGAACTCTCACTCCAAAGACATGAAGCAACGGGGAAACTGACAGCATCGGTTCTGAATGAGCTCGCTGAACTGTCGATGAAAGATGCGGTTTTCGAAGTTCTTTATCACCCGCCTGCAGGGAAAGGCATTGTAAGTATCGATAGTAAACCCTATTATAGGTACGGTGCTGATAGCATTGAGTTTGCTTTCAGTGCCAACTCCGGGATATCAGCATCTGCTTTATCGACTGTTGCAAGCGGCGGGGAGATGTCACGGATAAGTCTTGCTCTTAAACTCGCTCTATCTGAAGTATCACAGCCTGCAACAATGATATTCGATGAGATAGACAGCGGTATTGGCGGAGAAACTGCTAATAAACTGGCAGACTCACTCAAGCGGGCATCCGGTTCGAAACAGGTCATTGTGATAACCCATCTAGCCCGGATTGCTGCAAAGGCTGACAATCACCTCTCTGTCGAGAAAAGGCAGACCGAAGGCATCCCGGAAACTGATGTCACATCTCTTGAAACAGTCAAAAGCCGTGAAAATGAAATAGCAAGGCTTCTTGGTGGTGGCAAAGCTGCTCTGGAACATGCAAAAGCAATGCTGAAAACCGGAGGGGAATAGTATGCGGATTAAAGGCAGATTTTTTACTATTGCCAATATTATGAGCATTGTTCGTGTTCCAATTGCACTGGCAGCATGCTGGTGCATAATGGAAGGCATTCATGTCTACGCTCTAATACTGCTGAGTCTGGGGATCCTCACTGATTTTTTTGACGGCAAAATAGCCCGTGCAACCGGAACCGTAAGCGACTGGGGGAAAATACTGGACCCGCTTGCCGACAAGATAGGTATTATCGGTCTTGTGGGTACACTATGGCTGCTGCACGCAATTCCTCTTTGGTTCATTCTGGTAGTTGTTTTTCGTGATGCCCTGATAGCAGGAGCCGGCATTCTCATAACAAAGAAAATGACATCACCGCCGAGTTCGAATAAGTGGGGAAAAGTCACGACATTTCTGATGGCGGTTTACATTTTACGCATAACCGTTTCTGTCATGTATAAAGTCCCGGTATGGCCTTCACAGGCAATTCTCTGGAATGTCGATGCGGTTGGCATACTTGCTGTCATATTTGTTATAATCAGTCTTATTGTTTACTCTGCCGATGCAGTAAAAATCCTCCGGAATCCCGGAGAAATCCACGAAGGGAACAAATAAAGCGTGCACCTGAAACGCCTTGAAATCGTGGGCTTTAAGTCATTCGCGGATGTATTCGAAATGGAGTTTCTTCCGGGAATATCAGGAATTGTCGGACCTAATGGTTGCGGGAAGAGCAACGTTGCAGACGCCATCCGCTGGGTACTGGGTTCACAGAGTCCGATTCAGCTGCGGGTGGACCGGATGGAAGATGTAATATTTGCAGGAAGCGGAAAACGAAATCCGCTCGGTATGTCTGAAGTAATCCTTACATTTGACAATGAAGATCGCGACCTCCCTCTCGAATTCGATGAAGTGTCGATTACGCGGAGGTTATTTCGCTCGGGGGAAAGCGAATATCTTATCAACGGTACAAAATGCAGGCTAATGGACATAACCGACTTAATTGTGGATAAGGGACTCGGACACAATGGATACTGGATGCTTGAGTCCCGGATGATCAAGACAATTATCGAAAGTAAACCTCAGGACAGAAGATTTCTGTTTGACGAAGCTGCAGGAATCGTCAGATACAAGATTCAAAGGCACAGAGCAGAACTGAAACTCGACTCGGTCAGCCACGACCTCGAGAGACTCGATGACATAATCTCTGAAGTCGATTCGAATGTCAAAGTACTGCGCGGTCAGGTGAGAGTGTTTCGCAGATACGAGAAGGCTGAATCGAGAATATCGCAACTATCAGGACTTCGAACACATCGATTACATGAGGAATTATCCGGGCGGCTGAATGAGCTTAGAGAGAGAGAAAAGACAGCAAAGGCGGAAGAACAGAAAGCTCTAGCGTCAGCATCTGCCGCAGAGGCAAAGCATGCAAACGCAGAAGTCGAACTCGACAAGGCACAGCAGATACTTGATTCCGCACACACCACCTGCTCGCAGCTCGATACCCGGCTGAGCGGGATTCGGGAAGATATAGCCGTAAAAGCGGTACATCTCCGGAATGCAGAGAATACGGCAGGGGAATATCTGAGACAGTCTGAAGAAGAAAAAGCTAAATCAGAGAAATACCGGACATCATTGCTTACTCAAAAAGAACAGATTGAAATTCATCTGGAGAATATGTCCGCTTCCAAACTGAAATATGCCGAGATTAAAAAGAGAGTCAACGCCCTGGACATTGAATATAAAACTGCCAGTGACAGTGCAGATACCGCCCGACAAAACTACAGGGAAATTGTTCAAAAATACAATTCCCTGGAAAGTGAATTTACCGATTCTCTGCGTGAAATCGAACGCGCCCGACAGGAACTTCAGAATGCAGGGGAGACAATTGCCACCATTGAGAATAAGACAGTTGAAGTAAAAGAAGAACTGAAAACTGCTTCAGAGCGATTGACACATTATACTGAGAGGAAAAAGGAAAATTCCCTTTTATTGACAGCGTCTGAAAAAGCTCTAGAAAATATCAGCTCGAAGCTCGAAACAGATAATCTGCTCATCCGAAAATGCGAACTCGAGAGAAGTATCCTTGATGCAAAGATAGACGATCTGAAGAAAGCTGATTCTTCTTCCCGAGCCAATGAGATCTCTTCCGGAATTAAGCCAAAGGATGGAATGGGTAAGGCAGTAGGAGCATGGCTGGATGCATTTCAATCCGCATCTGTCGAAGATATCACGGCATTTATGGACATGGCCGGCGGAAAGAGATTTCTTGCGGCAGGGAGAAAAGTAAAGCAGGCCGGGCTTCCCGAAGGTGCAGTTCCGCTTGCTGACTGTTTCGAATCTGATTATCCTGCTGAACTGTTCTCCAGGGTAATCGTCGCACCTGACAGAAAAACTGCACTGGAGTGGTTCTTGATCGGACTTGAATTTGATATAGTAACACCGGATGGTGACCTCTTCAGAAGTACCGGTCTGGTTCGACTCGGTGTTCCGCCGGAGGGAACAGGTACTCTCGACAGAAAAGTGCTGGTCGATGAAGCGGCAGAAAGAAAAGTTACCATTGAAGAAGAATCTGATGCAATAAGTGATCGGCTGAAGAAACTGAAAGCTGAATCCGGCACCTGCTCCGATGAAATTGAACAGATCAAATCGGAAATAAGAAAGTTCGAAATAGAAGAGACTTCTATCCGTGTTCTCCGCGATGAATCCGAAAAGCGCCTGGAAGAGCTGGAAACGAGGTTGGAGAGCCTACGCAAAGTAATCCCCGCTCTACAGAGCGCAGCCGGCGGTGAATCCCCGGAAGCACCCGATTCACTGAGTTCACTACGCAGCAGAATGGGAGAATTATCTTCTCTTGTCGAAGAAACCGAAGGAAAGCGGACTGCCATAGGTGAAAGCAGAAATGAGTTACTGCGTCTTGAAAGCGAATCTGCTCTTGAAGTCTCATCGCTTCGCTCAGAGATCAGACAGACTGAAGAGACCACAGAAAGACTCAAAAGAGATGCGGAACTTGCAGATGAACTAGGCGTGGAATTCAGGGAGAAGAGCCATAAATCTGATGAAGATGCCTTAAACATCAAAGGCGAACTGAGAGAACTGAACAAAGACCGTGAAGCGGTCTCATTTCAAAGGGAAAAAGCAGAAGAGGTTCGTGTAAAAGCAAGTAGCGAACGTGGTTTATGGCTTCAGAAAACGCGTGAATACAACTCGGAAGTATCGCAGGCAAGAACCAGACTCTCATCTATCAGAGAAGAACTGGCAGGCATATCCGGTGAAGCAGTCACTTCAAAACAGAAACTTTCAGAACTCGAAGAGGAAGAGATCGTACTTCCGGAAGAATCGAGTAAGTACTGGGATTATGATGACGAGAAATTGCTTTCCGAACTTGAGAAACAACGTGGATACAGAGAGGATATCGGTCCTGTGAATATGCTTGCTGTAACTGAATATGAAGAAATACAGAAACGCCTTACCTTCCTCGAGGAACAGAGAACCGATCTGGAAGATGCAAGAAATTCACTGCTGGAAGCGATAGGTGAGATCAATGCAACTGCAGAAAAGAAATTCTCGGAAGTTTTCGTTCAGATAAAAGAGAATTTTCAGACAATGTTCAAAAAACTGTTCAGCGGGGGAGAAGCCGATGTCATTGCACTGCGGTCTGAAGACCCACTCGAAGGAGGTATTCAGATAATAGCCCAGCCGCCCGGCAAGAAAATGGAAAATGTCACTTCGCTCTCAGACGGTGAAAAGGCAATGACAGCGGTGGCTCTTCTTTTTGCGTTGTATCTTGTCAAACCATCCCCGTTCTGTGTACTTGATGAGCTTGATGCCCCCCTTGATGACTCCAATGTCGATAACTTCGTCAATCTTATCAGGGGTTTCGTAGATAAGACACAGTTCATAATCATCACACACAACAAGCGGACAATGGAAGCCGCAGACAGACTGTTCGGGATTACGATGGCGGAGAGAGGTGTCTCTACCATGACTTCCGTAAGCCTGGAACTTGCTGCTGAAATTGCCGGCAGCGATACAGATGAATCTCAAGAGCAAACTCCGTAAAACCAGGGATATATTCGCCGGTCGTCTCGGGAGAGTCCTTGGACAAGGAGTTCTCGACGAGGATGCTCTCGAAAAGGCAGAGGAAATCCTTCTTACAAGTGACCTCGGCTGGGAACTTACAGAGAAGATAATCGAAAAACTGCCTGGGAAATTCACTGAGGAAAATGTATTTGGGAAGAATGCTGAGTGGTGCTTAGTGCTTGCAGAGATTCTCAGGGATGTTATCCCGATTCCTGTCAAGTGCGATTCACCGTCTGATGTACCTGAAATCATCGTTGTAGCTGGTGTAAACGGAGCCGGCAAGACTACTACAATTGCAAGGCTTGCAGATATCTTTCAGAAACAGGGAAAAAAAGTCCTTCTTGCCTGTGCTGACACTTATCGGGCTGCTGCTGCAGAGCAACTCACAATCTGGGCGGAGAAACTCGGTGCGGGCATTTTGACTCAGCTTCCAGGAGCCGACCCCGGAGCTGTGGCATTCGATGCAGTAAAAAGGGGAATCAGCAGGAGTTATGATACTGTAATAATAGATACTGCAGGCAGGCTTCCCAACAAAGTCGGTCTCATGGATGAACTGTCGAAAATATATCGCGTATGCGGAAAGGCAATGGAATCGTCCCCGCACAGGGTTCTTCTTGTTCTTGACGGTACGGTTGGCCAAAACGCTCTTTCACAGGCTGAACAGTTTATCAAATATCTCCCTGTTACCGGTCTTGTTGTTACAAAGCTTGACGGGACTGCAAAAGGTGGAGCAGTGCTTGCCATGGCAAGCCGGATCGGAGTCCCCATCGAATACATAGGTGTAGGAGAAACAGCTGCTGATCTAATCCCCTTCGACATGGATGATTTCATAAATGCACTGCTTGGAATCGAAGCTGACGGAAAATCAAGAGAATGATACTCGAAACACTCCCCACCGGCCCGTTAGATGTAAACTGCTGGATTATAGGATGTGAGGACACCGGAGAATGTATAGTTATCGACCCGGGGGGTGACGGTCCGCTCATACTTGAAAAGATGAATGAAATGAAACTCGAAGCGGTTATGGTTATCAATACCCACGGTCACTTCGACCACATAGGCGGGAATGCGTTCCTGATTGAAAACACATCTGCCCGATTGATGATGCACAAGGCGGATGAACTGTTTCTGAAAGATGCCTCTGAACATGCCCTAATGTGGGGTATGGAGTTCGAAGAGTCACCGGCACCTGAAATACACCTTGTCGATGGTGACAAGTTGACCATTGACAGTATTGTCTTGAAAATACTTCATACACCGGGGCATTCCCCGGGGAGCATTTCAATTCTGGCAGAGAATCACCTTTTCGCAGGTGACCTGCTCTTCAGTGGGTCCATAGGCAGGACAGACCTTTCCGGGGGTGATTATGCTCAGTTGATATTGTCAGTAAGGGAGAAAGTGTTCGTACTTCCCGATGATACGATAGTACACCCGGGACACGGACCTGACACGAGTGTCGGTGTAGAGAAACGCACAAATCCATTTCTATCCTGAGGAGTTTACTTTGAGTGCAGATGGAAAGCTCAGATCAGTGAATCCTGCTACAGGGGAGTTAATCGATGAGTGGAACAGTCATTCAGCAGAAGAAGTAATCCGGATAATCCGGGAAGTTGATTGGGCATATGAATCATGGAAAAGCACTTCATTCAGCGAAAGAGCAACTTGTCTTCGAAAGACAGGAAGAATACTCGAAGACAAGAAAGAAAAATATGCAGAATTGATGGCGCTGGAGATGGGCAAACCACTTCTCCAGGGCATATCTGAAGCTGAGAAATGTGCGTGTGTGTGTGATTATTATGCGGAAAAAGGTGAAGAATATCTTGCACCCAATGAGGTTATCACTGACGCAAAGAAGAGTTACACATGCTACACTCCCCTTGGAGTGATTTATGCGGTGATGCCGTGGAATTTTCCGTTTTGGCAGGTGATGCGTTTTGCGGCTCCGGTCGTGATGGCGGGTAACGGCATCCTGCTGAAGCATTCACCAAATGTCACAGGGTGCGTGCTTGCCCTCGAGAAGTTGTTCAGGGATGCCGGTTTTCCCGATAATCTATTCAGAGCTGTGCTGGTTTCTGCAGATGCTGTTCCTGCCATGTCCGACATGATAATTGGCCGGGATGAGATAAAAGGAGTAACGCTTACAGGCAGTACAGCTGCCGGCAGAGCCGTTGCATCCTGTGCAGGCAGCAACATAAAGAAGAGTGTCCTGGAACTTGGGGGAAGCGATCCGGCTATTATACTGTCAGATGCTGACTTGAAGCATGCTGCGAAAAGTTCTCTATTTTCCCGTCTTGTGAACAGCGGGCAGAATTGTATCGCTTCGAAGCGTTTCATCGTCATGGAAGATGTCCTGGACGAATTTATTGAGCATTTACTTCGGGAAGCCGAAGAGAGAAGAGTCGGCGATCCGTTTGAACAGGGGGTCACAGTCGGACCGATGGCACGATATGATCTGCGTGATGAACTTCACAGGCAGGTAGAGAAGAGTGTCGAACTTGGAGCGGAATTACTGGCGGGTGGCTATATACCTGACAGTCCCGGAGCATTCTATCCGATAACGGTTCTTACCGGGGTTGTAAAAGGAATGCCGGTGTACGATGAAGAGACATTTGGTCCTGTTGCCGCGGTTATATCTGCAAAAGATGAAAAAGAGGCAGTGTCTATTGCTAACGACACCCGATTCGGACTTGCTGCTTCAATTTATACGGCTGATACCGATAGGGGAGAGAGAATCGTATTGGGACTTGCGGCAGGCGCTTGTTTTGTTAATACTTTCGAAAGGTCAGACCCCAGACTGCCGTTTGGCGGTATTGGCATATCGGGCTATGGAAGAGAGCTGTCAAGAGAAGGTATAATGGAGTTTGTCAATCTGCGAACAATATACATTAACGAACACCCTGTTGATTCAGGGCAGAAGAAAGAAGGTAATTGTGTTTAAGGTATTCACAATGGCTGCTGTACTGCTTCTGGTATTTGCATGTTCCCCAGGTGCGGTTACACCGGTTACCCCGCCGGGAGACGGAGAACTTGTTCTGACTCCCGAGGGAGTTCCTATCAAGGTAGCAGTCGGTGAAACTTTTGAGATAATTCTCGAAGCCAATCCGACGACCGGATATGCCTGGGAAATCGACTCAATCGGAGACCTTCAACTTGTGAAACCCGTGGCGGACTCTCAGTATTACAAAGACGATGCCCCTCGCGGCATAGTAGGAGTCGGCGGAAAGGAAGTTTGGACATTCAGTGCGGAAAACGGTGGATCGACAGTTATTTCCTTCCGTTATGTCCCCGAAGAAGCGGGACGCGACCGCGAACGAACAATAGAATTCCTGATCGAGATACAGGAATAAGAATTGGGGACGGAGGAGCATGTTACGTAAACTACTCCTCCGTCCCCAATTTTCCGAGAGGTTTATTCATTTTAGCAGCCTTTCGAACAGCGAGCATATGTACTGTTTCAAGGTCAATCGAAAGGTAGTCTTTCCAGTTATCAGTTAAATCTGATAACGCGTCATTATTCTCGACCAGCAGGTCAAAATTTCGGTCTCCTGTATGGAATGCTGCACTCGACCACTTATAATCCCATGCACTTTCGCATATCCCTGCTCTGACAGGATTCTGAAGAACATACCTGACAGCATTATACAGATAAGCGGGATCGAGAGGGCTCGAATGAAAGCGATCCTGCCAGAGATGACCGCTCCAATCGAAACGTTTATTGATTATGCGGGCATACTGGGAGTGGGCCTGCCTGAAACAGGAGGCCAGCGAGGACTCTTCAGACGGAACAGCAATGAGGTGGATGTGATTCTTCATCAAACAATAACAGATTATCTCAACGTGGTATTTATCAACTACGTTTTTTAAGAAGCCCAGATAGCGGACTCTATCGTAAGGTTCGAAGAATACATCCTGGCTTCGGTTACCCCGCTGAACTATATGATGCGGAGTTTCCGGTACTATTAATCTCGCTGTACGTCCCATAGTAAACATATGTATACTATATTAAAAACCATTGTCAAGGGGTTGGGGACAGAGGAGTTTGCAATGGGGACGGAGGAGTATGTTATGTAAACTACTCCTCCGTCCCCAATTGGTTATTGTAAACCCGGGCGCGGCGGTGAAGGCGTTTTTCGTAAAATTTCCACTGTGCCTGAATCTTATGATTGTTTTCAAGCTCGTGATTGCTTTCAGCGTATTTCATACCGCGCTCAATGGCACTTTTCCCCATCTCGTATGTCATTAGGACATCGATTCCCTTGCCCTGATACTCAGGCAGTACACCGGCAAGATAGAAGTCGAGGACATCGGTTGTCTTCATTGCTCTAAGAACATGTATGAACCCGAATGGGAATAATCTGCCTTTGGCTTTCTGAAATCCCCTTGAAAGACTGGGCATTGCAATGATGAATCCAACAAGTGTATCATCAACAACCGCAAGTTTTATGAACTCGATATCAACCTGTCCAAGATAGGCATCGATGAAGTAGTCAATCTCCGCATCGTCGAGGATGGATGTTCCGTGAAGTTCTGCATAAGCCTTATTCAATACCCCAAAGAGCTGATGACCCCAGCGTTTAGCCAGCATCTTCTTTGATCCTGTCGAGAACACCTGAATATTGGTCCTCTCTCGGACTATATTTGCAATGCGTTCCACTTTCTCAGGCATCGCTTTGGGTATTTCAGCTCTGTACTCGACATAATCCACTTCTTTTGTATATCCGAGAGATGTTATCCAGTCATTGTACCATGGGAGATTATAGCATGATGCGATTGTAGGAAGTTCATCGAATCCATCGATGAGAAAACCGGTCATGTCATTGTCCGTGAAACCCATCGGACCGCTGACTTCAGTCATTCCCTGTTCGGTAAGCCACTTCTCAGCTTCGCGCAACAAGGCTGTAGCGGTCTCTTCGTTATGTTCACACTCGAACCAACCGAATCGACCGCATTCTCTGCCTGTCTTCTCATTGTACCTGGTGTTTACAACAGCTGCAATTCGTCCAACGGGAATAGCGTCGCGGGTGGCTACGAAAAACCTTGTTTTGCAGTATTTGAATGCAGGATTCTTTTCCGGGTTGAACTGCGCCTTCTCCTGCATGAGAAGCTGCGGGATCCAATAGGGGTCGTCCCTGTAAAGTGCATAGGGAAACTTGATGAAGGCGCCCATGTCTTTCCTGGAATTTACTGCTTTTATCTGCATCATCTCATACTCTCTGGTACATTGCCGCAGCAATGTCTCATTGAATGAACTTGGGGCGGAAAGAACTTCTTATCGCTGCTCCGAATGCCTGTGCGATTTCTTTCTGTGCAAGTCCAAATACGTTAGTACCTATGTTAAAGAGAAATTCCATTTCCTTTTCGTTGATCGTCCTGTCGCAAATCACGATGTCCATAAGAAAATTGAACATGTCATATCTTTCAAACGGATTTCGCTCGAGAATGTAACTGATAGAATCATTGAACAGTGTCATGATGTCATCCTGGTCTATCTCACATATCTCTGAGAAGTACTTCAATGGGAATTTTACGTTGTAATTAGCCAAAGCTAACAGTATTTTCTCGATCTCTCTCAGGGACATATCCCCGTCGATCGTTGCCATCATGATGCCGCCTGAAGCAATGAAGCCCTTCCTATGTTCATCCATTTCCGTGACACCGATAGTCAGCATTATCTCCAGCAGGTCATCGATTTTCCTATCGAGGTTCTTGTCGTCTTTCAGTTTCTTATCACTGGAAATTCTCTTGAATAATTCAGATTCACTGAAGAATTTGAGAGCCTTGGTACGAATTGGGTTAACCGGATGCGAACTTCCCTGATATGACCTGTTCTCAATGAGGAACTGCAGTGAATTCTCGATTTCCTGCATATAGGTTTCCGGTTTGAAGTCTATGCGGGATGTATCGATTCCCGAAGCCATCTTGAAAAATGCTGAAATACATCTATTCATATCCTTGCAGGCAATCAAGCCGTATCTGTCAGCAGAGAGTTCGGAAAGTCGGGACCAAAGAGCTATTTTGTTCGACATTATCAAAGGATAGTTCTTGTGCTCGCTTTCAAGAAATACCATATGGACAATCGACATCAGTTCGACGTTTCTGGATATGAGATGCCCGATTTCATGTCCGATGACAAACCTGAGTTCATTGGTGTCGAATTTTTCAAGCAGACCGGAGTGAATGGCTATCAGGTCATGTTCTTCATCTTTCAGTTTTTGAACAGCGAAGCAGTTCAAGCCTGGATCGCTGATGATATAAAAGTCAATTGGGTCTTTGAAATTAAGCACGTCCTTAACATCGTGGCAAAGTTTAAATAGATTTGGTGACATGTTCTCGGTAATCCTGAAACCATTGCTCTCGAGCATTGCCTGAAACTGGTTTGTTCCGCTTTCTACCTGTTCCTCCTCCATTATCTTCTTCAGAATATCACCATGCAGAAGAGTGTAGAGACTCTCGCTTATTTCCTTCTCCAGAGCAATTCGAATGATGTCATAGTCCATTTTGATTCCTTAGGTTTAGTGCATGATGAAACCTGATCGAACTCAGGCAATTAATTCCAGTTAAACAAAGCAGATAATGGTATCTGTTTTGTAGTACAGTGTACTATTTTGCCTTCAGCACCTTCAGTATCTCGCCGACGTACATTCTATGGTAACCGCACTTCGGATAGAGTTTATCAAGTTCGGGAAACAGGAAATTATCAGGGTCGATGTTCTGGTAATAAAGTTCTCGGCAGATTATTATCAAGCGTGCTTCTTCAAATGCCGAAGTATCCGGTACCGGTTCGAAAACGGTCAATCCGGTGTGTTTCAGCTTATTTGCATTCCTCCCTGAGTTCTTGCCGCAGAATTCAAGCGCTTCTCTATATTCTTCCGAGAAGAATGAGAGCGTGAATTTACTGTTTCGTTCCATGAACTGATAAGTATATCTCTGAGGTCTTACAAATACAAATGCAACCCGCTTATGCCACAACTGCCCTAAAGCACCCCAGCTGGCAGTCATCATATTGAATATCCCGCCCGCTTTGCCGGAGGAGAGAAGCATCCAGTCTTCGGCAATTAGTTTCATTGAGTTATCGGTAATGTCATCCGGGCTGATTTCAATAAATTTCTCTGCTGTATTATCCGAATTCATGACCAACACACTCCAACAATCAATAATTATTTCTTTTGTAAACATAAATTCTTTTATATACTACAAAAGAACTTGTTGAAATACAACCTTTAATTATGTGACTTGTGTTTATTTGTGTATATATGCAGGATACTGCGATGAAATTGATAAGAGAGACCGGAGGGACCATGACACAGAGTAAGAAACCGCTTGCAGGAATGCGCCAGTTGTTTCCTGATGAAAAGCGTGTGGATAATTACATTGTCGAAAAGTTGAGAGAGTCGGGATTGCTATACGGTTTCGAAGAATATGATGCACCGGTACTCGAACCCCTGGATTTGTTTTTGGCTAAATCCGGAAGTGAACTTGCACGAAAACAGAGTTATAACTTCACAGACAAGGGGGGGAGAGAACTCATCATGCGTCCCGAAATGACCCCTTCACTTGCACGGATGGTTGCTGCAGGCGGTGAACTTGTGAGTCCCGTAAAGTGGATGTCCTTCCCGCTTTGCTATCGCTATGAAAGGACTCAGCGGGGAAGAGTTAGGGAATTTCTACAGTTCAATCTCGATATTCTCGGATGCTCAGGTCTCAATGCGGATCTGGAAGTCATTCTTGTACTCGAGCGCTTGTTTTTCGCACTGGGAGCAAATGCCGGACAGTATCAGATCGTATTCTCAAGCAGGGAATTCGCGGCAGAAGTATTTCGCAGGTATGGGTTCACGGATGAGGAGATCACTTTGGCTTACTCCATTATCGACAAGAAAGATAAAATGGAATCTGCAAAGTGGCTAGATTTCCTGAATGAGACTATCACCAACAGTGCAAAATCAGAGGTAATTAATAGATTCGTAAACTCTGATTCCCTCGAAACTCCATGGCTTACAGAACTCATGAAAGATGATCCTGCATACAACGAACTTCTCGAATTTTCTGCGTTGCTTGAAAAAGCCGGAACAAAGGCAACGGTGTTCAATGCCAGAGTAGTAAGGGGGTTGGACTATTACACTGGCATAGTCTTCGAAGTAATGGACACGGGTGGTGAAAACGGCAGGGCAATCTGCGGCGGAGGCAGATATGATAATCTTGTCGGTATATTTGGAGGCAGGGAAATCTCCGGGGTCGGTTTCGGGCTTGGCATTCTAACTTTGAAACTGTTCCTTGAAACATACGATCTGATTCCTGGGAATATCGCAGATGCTCCGACTGCGGATTTATTCCTTGCTGTTGTATCCGGTGATGAACTCGGTTATGCCCTTCGGATTGCGGAAGAGTTAAGGGACAGCGGTATAACCGTGGAAATGGATATACTTGGCAGGAATCTCTCTAAACAGTTCAAACTTGCCGAAAAGCGGAATATAAGATTCATGGGTGTTGTGGGAGCTGATGAAGCAGAAACATCTACAGTGTCATTGAAAAATCTGATAACGGGCAAGAAGGAAGTTATGAAGACTGACGAAATTCCAGCTTTCATAAAGCAATGATATTCCGGATTAAATCTTACTGAGATGATTGATATGACAGGTTATGCAGGAATCCTTGCTGATGCGCAATCGGTTGTCACAGGGGATGTCTATCCTGCAGAAAAACTCCAAAAACTTTGCGACCTGTTAGTCGACAGACTGGAAAGTTGTGACTGGGCAGGACTCTATATAGTGGATTCGTTATCAGTGGATGAACTTGTTCTGGGCCCGTTCTGCGGTGCTTCAACCGAACATGTCCGGATTTCGTTTGGTTCGGGGATCTGCGGACAGGTAGCCGTGTCGAAGAAGACCTTCATTGCAGCTGATGTCTCAGATGAGAATAATTATCTTGCCTGCAGTCCGGATGTTAGATCCGAAATCGTAATTCCAATATTTGACAAGGACACATTCATTGGTGAACTGGACATTGATTCGCACAAGAGAAGTGCTTTTTTACATGAAGAAATACAGATTCTTGAAGCAATTGCAGTTTTGTCTTCAGAGAGCGTCTTGCACTTACAGGAGAGCATGAGTAAGAAATGAACACTGGAACCGAGACGCTGAATAATGTGAAATCAGGATATGTAACTTTCGGGTTTATTCTTATTGCAGTAGCACTGATTATAGGGACACTGACCAAGATGTTTGCCATTACTGTAGTGATCTTTGCAGTGCCGTGTATTCTCGTGCTGATTATCGGATCTCCTCTCAGAATACTGGCATTTACACTTTCACTGCAGATAATTGTGACATTGAGCCAGCTGAAGACTTTACCTATAATTGTACGTCCTGACGAAATTCTCCTTATTTGGTGTGCCATTCTCTGGCTTTTTGCTTTGCCTGACGGTGCAATGAAAGATGTTAAATCGGGAGCAGTCGGAAAACTAATTCTCATATTTGTGCTGCTATTCTGTATTGCAGTATTCAGAGGGATACTGAGCGGGAAAGACTACGGTGTGATCTTCCTCCAGATGCGCACCTATCTCGGATATCTGATGTATTTTCCTATACTGTGGATCCTTTCGGATAAGAATGCACGAAATATCATGTGGAAAGTACTTCTATATGCAGGCACTGCCAGCGCTCTGGTCATGACGGCGAAAGGCATTCTGGGCATCGGTGAAGGTGTATCTCTCGATTATGCAACCGGAGTAAGAGTTGTAGCACGTGAACCCAATGCAATAGCGGTTATATTGCTGATCCTCGCCGCAAAACTATTCAAGGACTGGAAGAACAAACCCAATCTTCTATTTATCATTCCCGGTGTCATTCTAATGATTGGATCTATAGTGTTATCACAATCCCGAAGTATATGGGGTGGAGTGTTTCTGGCGGTAATTGGCGTCTGGATACTCAATCTTTTTAAGAAAGAGAAAAAACAGAATCTTCCAAAGAAACTTGCGGTTGGAGTGTTAATTTTCTTCGTTCTTACAATACTGCTCGTTTCAGCTGTGTCTGTTCTTGGCGTTGTTTCTTTGGATGACATCATATCGCGCAGTACAAAAGAAACCGCACTGGAGGACCCGTCTCAATCATCGATGTTTGCCCGCATTTGTATGTGGTATGCAGTCAGTAAAGAACTCACGGGAGTATATGTCTGGATAGGGCGGGGTGTAGGCAGTACAGCAACCTTTTTTCTCTTCGAATTTGGTCAACTCAGAACTAAACACTGGATTGACGGGTCTTTTATGCAGACTGCTCTTATCATGGGAATAACTGGTTCGTTTGCATTATTACTGATTTATCTGTCTGCTTTGTCTAGTTCAGTTAAACTGTTTCTATGCACGAAATTGAAAAGTAGAGCAGGTATATCACTTGGCATCTTTGCTGCAGTTTTAATGCTTCTGTTTGCCTCTATTTTCGGCTCTCTGCTGACAAATTACAGGTTTACAGTATTATGGGCATTATTGTTAGCCTGGCTGCAGACCGAAATAACGCTTGAAAAGCGTGAAAATGCAGAAGAAAAGACACCCTCCAAAACCTAATTTGGCTCTTGTTCTTTCTCGAATCAATATGTATAATTTCACTTCCATTTTCTGTTGGTTAATACCGTGTCTTAAGTGGAACGGAGTTTAGATAGTCATCAGAAATTCCAAACATCATATCTTATTTTCCGATACGATAATAACTGTAGTTCTTAATGAATCACATAGTTGATTCATTTTGAAAGGAGTTGATTCAGAAAAACAGTGAACATTCGGTTGTGACCAGGTAATGTTCTTTACAAAATGTGAATCTAATTCTGCAGATAATGCAGACAAAAAAATCGATACGGAGGTATCAAATTGGCTATCAGCCGCGAAGAAGCTCTTGAGTATCACAGCAAGGGCAAACCCGGTAAAATAGAAGTTGTTTCAACCAAACGCTGCAGGACTCAACGTGACCTTTCAATGGCATATACTCCCGGAGTTGCCATCCCGTGCAGGGAAATAGAGAAAGATAATTCGAAAATATACGATTACACAGCCAGGGGGAATCTGGTGGCTGTCATCTCCAACGGTACTGCCGTTCTCGGTCTCGGTGATATAGGCGCCGGAGCCGGAAAACCTGTCATGGAAGGCAAAGGCGTTCTTTTCAAGCGTTTTGCTGACATTGATGTATTCGATATTGAAATAGACTCGAAAGATCCTGATGAGATAATAAGGGCTGTCGAGATGATGGAGCCCACATTCGGCGGAATTAATCTCGAGGATATTGCAGCACCTGATTGCTTTGTTATCGAAGAAGAACTCAAAAAGAGAATGGACATTCCGGTATTTCATGATGATCAGCATGGCACTGCGATTATTTCGGGTGCTGCTCTCCTAAACGCACTGGAACTCAATGGAAAGAACATAAAAGACCTCAAACTCGTTGTTAGCGGTGCCGGTGCCTCTGCCATTGCCTGCACCAATTACTATGTCAGTCTCGGTGTCAAAATAGAAAATGTCCTTCTCTGCGACAGCAAGGGAGTTATCTACAAGGGCAGGACCGAAGGTATGAACAAGTTCAAGGCGAAGTACGCAGCCGTTACGGAAAGACGGACTCTTGAAGATGCCATGGAAGGTGCAGATGTGTTCCTTGGGCTCTCAGTCGCAGGTCTTGTTTCCAAGGATATGGTTAGCAGTATGGCAAAAGACCCGATCATCTTCGCAATGGCAAACCCTGACCCTGAAATAGCATATGATGATGCTGTCGATGCAAGAGAAGATGTGATCATGGCAACTGGACGATCAGATTTTCCGAATCAGGTCAACAATGTGCTTGGGTTCCCGTTCATTTTCAGGGGTGCTCTCGATGTCAGGGCTTCAGACATCAACGAAGAAATGAAGCATGCAGCCACAAAAGCGCTTGCCGACCTTGCAAAGGAAGATGTTCCGGATTCAGTATGCAAAGCTTACGGGGTTGATAGGCTTACATTCGGCAGAGAATATCTCATTCCCAAGCCGTTCGACCACAGAGTTCTTCTCTGGGAGGCAAAGGCTGTTGCAAAAGCAGCTATGGACACAGGTGTTGCGAAAATCAATCTCGATCTGGACGAGTATGAAAAACAGCTCGAAGCTCGACTGGGGCGAAGCAGAAGTGTCATGCGCGGAGTTATTTCGAAAGCCCAGAAACACCCGAAACGGGTAGTCTTCCCGGAGGGAGAAGATTCGCGCATACTCCGGGCATGTGCCAATATTCTCGATGAAGGCATGGCAACTCCAATCCTGCTTGGCTCTCCTAAAATCATCAATGCAAAAATCGAGGAACTCGGTCTAGACTTGGGTGAAATAGAAATTATCATTCCTTCAGGTTCAGAGCATTTCGACGAATATGCAGAGAAGTACTTCGAACTCCGTCAGAGAAAGGGAAGAACCCTGGAGCACTGCAGGAAACTGATGAAACTCCCCCGGGTGTACGGACCTATGATGGTTCGAATGGGTGACGCGGACTCAGTTCTTGGAGGCGTTACCATGCATTACCCGGAGATGATCAGGCCGGCAATCAGGGTTATCGGGCTGGACGATGAAACTGATATAGTAGCGGGCATGCACATGCTCGTCTTCGATGACAGGGTGATCTTCTTTGCAGATACTACCGTGAATATTAACCCGTCTGCACAGGACCTTGCAAGTATTGCAAGGCTTGCAGCCAAATATGTGCGTGAACTCGGGTATGAGCCGAGAGTTGCAATGCTCTCATTCTCGGATTTCGGCAGTGTATCTCACGAGAAATGCCGCAGGATAAGTGAAGCAGTTGAACTTGTAAGACTGGAAGACCCGGAACTTATGATTGATGGTGAAATGCAGGCCGACACCGCAATAGTCCCCGACATCATTGAAAACAACTATGACTTCTCATCACTGAAGGGCGGAGCAAACGTTCTTGTCTTCCCAGATCTTGCATCTGCGAACATAGCATATAAATTATGTTCGCATCTGGCCCGTGCTGATGCGATAGGTCCTGTTCTTATGGGGCTTGCAAAATCTGCACATATCCTAAGGCACGGATGTGAAGTCGAAGATATAGTAAACATGACTGCAATTGCAGTTGCGAAAATATAGAAACAGGCGAGAATAGAGTCGGAGGGGAGCAATCCCTCCGGTTCGAACACTAAACAGAAAGGCATCGTTGACATGGACAATGTTCTCGAACTTCTCTCGACAGTCAGACTCTTCGAAGAACTCAGTACAGAAGAACTCAGTCAAATTGTTAAAAAAAGTGAATTGAGAACATTTCCGGAAGGTGAACACGTAATCAGATACGGTGAATCCGGAAGATTCCTTGGTGTTCTTATCGAGGGTGAGGTTGAGGTTACGTCGCTCGATGAGGGTGGCGAACGGCAGCTGCTTGCCATAATGAAAACAGGAGATATTATTGGAGAGATGTCTCTGCTCACAGGAGAACCTTCCTGTGCTGATGTGACCGCATCGGAAAGCACAGTAATTCTCCTCATACCAAATAAAATCTGTTTTTCTCAGCTTTCAACCAATTCAAATGCAGTTATGCTGCTTGTCAGGACGATTACAGACAGGCTGCGAAAACGAAAAATCGATGATGAAACAGGCCGGAGAGTGGAAGGGGCATGGAATGCCGCTTCCGACAGGTATGGACTTGCTCTTTCTTCTTCGACTCCCGCTAAAATACTCGTCATCAACTGTGGAAGTTCGTCCCTGAAGTTCAGCTACTTCGATACAGTCGACTCTTCGAAAAATGCTGAGGGCGGTGTTGAGAGGATCGGGGAGGAGAACGGCAGACTCGAGACTTCGACCGCAAAGGGCAAGAACAAGAGAGAACTCGGTCCGGTAACTCATGAAGATGCATTTGAAACTGTCATAGAGTTCCTGACCGAGAGTGAAGAGGAGTTCATATCCGATATGAATGAACTGACAGCTGTCGGACACAGAGTTGTACACGGCGGCTCGAAGTACAGTAGTCCGGTTGTGATCAATGAAGATGTGATAGAGACCATCGAAGAACTTTGCAGCCTTGCACCGCTTCATAATCCCCCCAATCTTGCAGCAATCAGGAAAAGCGTGGCTCTTATGCCGAATATACCGCAGGTGGCGGTTTTCGACACCGCATTTCATCAGAAGATGCCTAAACATGCATACCTCTATGGAGTTCCATATAAATACTATGAAGAAGACGGCATCCGGCGATTCGGATTTCACGGTATATCGCATCATTACCTTGCACTCAGAGCTGCATCTCACCTCAAAGTCGGTTACCGAGATTTGAAAATCATCTCCTGTCATCTTGGCAACGGTGCTTCAATATGTGCTATCAACCACGGACGCTCCATCGACACGAGTATGGGGCTTACTCCATTGGAAGGTCTTGTCATGGGTACAAGGTGCGGTGATATAGACCCGGGAGCTTTAGTACATATAGCACGCAAGGAAGGAATGTCCCCCGATGAACTGGACACAATGCTCAACAAGGAAAGCGGTGTAAAGGGATTATCGGGTCTGACAAATGACTTCCGGGAACTCGAAGATGCGGCGGGTGCCGGCAATCGTATGGCACTCATGGCACTTCATGTTTACTGCTACCGCATCCGCAAGTACATTGGTGCATATCTTGCCGCAATGGGGGGTGTGGATGTAATCGTGTTTGCAGGCGGTGTTGGAGAATATAGTCCGTGGGTGCGCGGTCTTGCATGCCAGGGGCTGGGAGAGATAGGCATCTCAATCGATGATATCAAAAGCAGGGCAATCAAGCGCGGGGAAGACAAACTCGTTGACATCTCTGCTGAAGACTCCCGCGCGAAAATTCTTGTCATCCCGACGGATGAAGGGCGGATGATTGCAAGAGAAACTATCAGGACACTCGGATATCATTCAAAGGGTGAAGTTATCCGGAATCTCGAAGACAGAAGTATTCCCATCAGGATATCCATACACCATGTACATCTGTCCGGAGAGGATGCCGCTGCCCTCTTCGGTGAAGGTGCTGAACTCACATATCTCCGTAAACACTCCCAGCCGAACCAGTTTGCAGCGAAGGAGACTGTGGATGTTGAGGGACCGCGCGGAACCTTAAAGAATATTCATGTTTACGGGCCGTATCGTAAACAGAGTCAGGTGGAAATATCACATTCGGATGAAACTGCTCTCGGTATCAAGGCACCTATTCGACGCTCGGGCGATATCAAGGGTTCTCCGGGAGTTCTGCTTAGAGGAAACGCAGGTGAGCATAAGATCTCCTGCGGCGTAATCCGTTTTCACAGGCATATTCACATGACACCCGGAGATGCACTTACTTTCGGTTTAAAGAACGGTGACCGTGTGATGGTGAAGATCGAAGGCGAAAGAGCTCTCATATTCGATAATGTACTGGTGAGGATCGACCCGGATTTCGAACTGTCCATGCATATCGATATCGATGAAGCAAATGCAGCCGACATCACAGAGGAGAGTATCGGGGAACTGATAGGCGTACACGGACAGAAATAGTTCCATCTAATACCCGGTCAAGGCGGTACCCCTGTCAAATGTCCTGTAAAAAGTAGTTATACAGTTCGTATATATTATATTCGTTTGACAGATAGGTATATGTCAGAGGATAGCAACTCTCGAATATCCTGGGTCAAGTCCCCAGAGTGGTGTAAAAACATTTTCATCCCGCTTTCCTAATCTCCTTTCCCAGCGGATAATCCAATGTGGGTTCAGGTGCCAAGTTC
>CAYRQP010000010.1:0-33194 GCA_964426545.1 uncultured bacterium
GGCAAAGAAGGCCGTACCCAAAAAGGCGGAAACTAAGAAAGCACCGGCAAAGAAGGCCGTACCCAAAAAGGCGGAAACTAAGAAAGCACCGGCAAAGAAGGCTGCACCCGAGACGACCGAAGCTAAGAAGACTGAGACGAAAGTGATCGATAATACCGAAGCTGATAAAGAGCGAAAGGAAACTGGTGAATAATGGCTGTTGATTACGAAAAAATAAAGGAAATAAGGAAAATAACCGGTGCAGGAATGCAGGATTGCTCGAAAGCTTTGAAAGAAAGTGATGGTGATATGCAGAAAGCCATCAACTATCTTCGTGAAAAAGGGATCAAGGTAGCGTCGAAAAAGGCATCTCGCAATGCTGAAGAAGGTCTAATCGGTTCGTACATTCATCCTCCCGGGAAAATCGGCGTACTTGTAGAGGTTAACTGCGAAACAGACTTTGTTGCAAGAACAGACGATTTTCAGGAGTTTGTACTGGATGTGGCAATACACATCGCTGCTAACTCTCCTGTGGCTGTGTCGAGAGATGCGCTTCCTGCAGAAATGGTGGAAGAAGAACTGAGTATTCTAAGGAAACAACTGAATGATTCCGGGAAACCGGAAAACATCGTGGAGAAGATCATCGAGGGCAGAATGGAGAAGTTCTATGCAGAAGTGTGTCTTCTGGATCAGGAATGGCTTCATGACTCGGATAAAGGTACTGTAAAAGAAGTTCTTACAGATATAATCGGAAGGTTCAGAGAGAATATAGTCATCAGGCGATTCTCTAAATTTGTAATTGGAACCCGATGAAAGAAGAGAGCGACCCTGAATATAAGAGGCTGCTTCTTAAACTAAGCGGAGAAGTTCTGGCGGGCTCTAAACGATACGGCCTTGATTCGTCGGTAATTGACCGATACTCGAAGATTCTTGTTAGTTTATCAAATTCCGGCCGACAGATTGGTGTTGTCGTAGGTGCAGGTAATTTTGTCAGGGGAAGGGCTTTCCCTGATATGGACCGCGTAACTGCAGATCAAATGGGCATGACAGCCACTCTCATCAATGCTCTTGCTCTTATGGACTCTATCAAAAGAAGCGGTGGTAGATCTTCTGTACTCTCCACAATAGTGATTAACGGTTCTGCTGAAACTTATTCACCGGTGGAAGCAAATACTCTTTTGAACTCCGGGAATATCGTCATCTATGCGGGTGGCACCGGTAATGCATATCTTACAACAGATACAGCAGCCGCACTCAGGGCAGTTCAGACGGATTGCAACATATTACTCAAAGGAACAAAGGTCGACGGTATATACAGTGCTGACCCGAAAGGGGATTCTACTGCAGAACGTTTCGATATTATCGATTATAATGAAGTGCTGCGATTGGAATTGAATGTAATGGATGCTGCAGCAATAGCAATATGCCGCGATAATGAACTTCCAATTTGTATCTTTGATATACGCGACCCTGAAAATATAATTAAGGTACTGGATAATCCTTCATTGGGCAGTTTGGTGAAAGAGGTTTAAAAGATGATTACAGAATTACTGTCAGATCAGAAAAGCAAAATGAAAAAAACGGTGGATAACACGGCAAAGGAAATGTCAGTTATCCGAACAGGAAAAGCAACACCCGCAATTCTCGACAATATCAGAATCGAGTGCTGGGGTGGACAGCATCCGCTGAAACAGGTAGCCGGGGTTTCCGCACCGGAACCAAGGCTATTGGTTATCCAGCCTTATGATCCTTCTACAGGCGATGCTATCGTGAAGGCAATAGAAGCATCTCAACTGGGTCTCCGTGCTTCTGCAGATGGCCCTGTTATAAGAATCCCCATCCCAAAACTGTCACAGGACCGGAGGACAGAGTTAACCCGGCAGGTAAAGAAACTGGCGGAAACGGGTAAGACTTCTGTCAGGAATATCCGCCGAATCGGAAACGATGCTCTTCACAAAGCATCAAAGAACAGCGAAATCACGGAAGACCAGGAACACAAAGCACTTGATGATATTCAGAAACTCGCGGATGATGCTGTATCCAAAATCGACGAGCTGCTGAAATCAAAAGAAAACGACATAATGGAGGTTTAGACCCTTGTCTTTTGCTTCTATTCCCGATCATATAGCCATTATTATGGATGGCAATGGAAGATGGGCTAAGGCTCATGGTCTCAAGAGGATAAAGGGGCACGAAGAAGCAGAGTCTTCTATCCATGCATCAGTCGAGTTCTGCGGTGAAATAGGGGTTAAATACCTTACGCTTTTCGCCTTCTCAACGGAAAACTGGAACAGGCCAAAGGCCGAAGTCGCATTCATCATGAAACTTCTCAGCAGTTTCATCAGAAAAAATATCGACTCTCTCGATGAAAGCAATGTTAGAATTCGGGCAACCGGAAGGCTCGATGACCTGCCGTATGATGCACGGAATACACTTGAGAAAGCCATGGATCGAACGGCGGATAACTCAGGACTTCACCTGATCCTTGCACTGTCTTACGGCGGCAGGGCTGAAATAACAGATGCAGTACGGTCGATTGCGGAAAAGGTGTTGAATGAAGAATTGTCCCCTGATAAAATCTATGAGAATACCGTTCAATCGCATCTATACCTGCCGGATGTCCCAGCCCCTGAGTTTCTGATACGCACGAGCGGAGAGCAGAGAATATCGAATTTTCTCCTTTGGGAGTGTGCATATACAGAATTATATTTTACAGATGTTCTTTGGCCTGATTTTCGTCGCGAGCATCTTGTGGAAGCTCTTGAAGAATTCAATACAAGAAACAGGCGGTTCGGCAGGATAGAAGCAGGTGGACAATGACTTCATTTAAAGCACTACCGGGTAGAATAGCAGTTGCAATTCCCGGAATAGGGATATTCTTTGCAGTGGCTTTCCTGAATATTACTCTGCTTACAGTCATGTCCGCATCGCTTATAGCATTTCTCATTGCTTTCGAAGGGATAGCACTGTTCAATGTGATGGCAGGAAAACTGCAACGATATTCGGGAGCATTATTGACTGCGTTATCAACCACATCGGTTGCACTTCTGCCCGCTGATATTGCAATGCCCTTTTTATTGTTTCCGGGAATGTTACTATTCCTGATTACAATAAGTCAGAACAACCCCGAGAAGTCAAGAAGACGGTCTCTCGGAACTAAATCACTTCTGATAATAACAGCGATGAGTCTCGGTCTGCTTGCCAGGATGAGATTGGACTATGAATCCCCATGGGTGTTCTTCATCCCGCTTTTGATTTGCTGGGGTGGAGACACTTTTGCATATACTGTCGGCAAGATTTTCGGGAAACACAAGTTCTTCCCGGAGATAAGTCCTAATAAAACATGGGAAGGCTTTATTGCCGGATTGGTCGGGGCATGTATAGGAGCGGTTTTGGCAGGTTCCGTCGGAGCCGGATATCCGGTTTATCTCATGCTGATGCTTGGTTTAGCAGGCGGATCAGCTGCAGTAGTGGGAGACCTGATGGAGTCAGCGATGAAACGTGATGCAGGGGTAAAGGACTCCGGTTCCATTCTTGCGGGACACGGTGGACTTTTCGATCGTTTCGACAGCCTTCTCATTTCAGTTCCGATTGTCTGGCTTCTTCTTGCTTTGATTGAGCGCAGCGGAATTCAGGTATGAGAAAAGTCGCTGTTCTCGGCAGCACCGGTTCCATTGGTGTGCAGGCACTTGAAATTATCGACCAAAATCCCCAATTATCTCTTCATTCGTTACTTTGTAATACAAATTTTAAAGAACTTAGAATCCAGAAAGAAAGATATAGCCCTTCAATTGCATGTCTAGTCGAACCTCACCCTGAAGCAGGCAGGAATACTATCACCGGACAGGATTCGATTGAAGCAGCAATAGATGGTGCAGATATAGTCTTAAATGCCATAGTTGGAAGCGCCGGTCTGAAAGCGAGCCTGTTAGCACTCGAGCGAAACATTACATTGGCTCTTGCTAACAAAGAGAGTCTCGTAGCAGGGGGAGTTCTGCTTGAAAGCAGCATCAAAAGAGGGCTCGTAATCCCGGTAGACAGCGAACACAGTACTGTATTCAGATGCCTTTCAGGAGAAAATCCCAATAACTCCTACACTGGCATTACCTTGACAGCAAGCGGAGGAGCTCTCAGAGGCAAGTCTGTAGCAGAAATTGAAAATGCATGTCCGGCAGATGTCCTTGCACACCCCACCTGGAATATGGGAGCCAGAATAACAGTCGATTCGGCATCGATGGTGAACAAGGCATTCGAAGTAATTGAAACTAATTGGCTCTTCCCGGGAATACCAGTCGATGTCGTGATTCATCCCCAGAGCATAATACATTCCTTTGTAAGACTTGCTGATGGTTCATGGAAATCTCTCATGGGGAGTCCTGATATGAAAATCCCCATCCAGTATGCACTCCTTTATCCTGATGGAAGACTTCAGAAAATTGCTGATGGTGTTCCGCAGAACTGGGGGAAACTCGAACTGTATAAAATGGAGGAAAACAGGTATCCTGCTTTCGAACTGGTGATACAGGCAGGAATAGACGGGAGAAGTTATCCTGCGGCTGCGAATGCTGCAGATGAGATAGCGGTTGCTGCTTTTCTGGAGGGCAGGATAAGGTTCGGTGAAATAGCAAAGGTAATTGAAACGGCCCTCGAACAACATGATTCGATCGATGTTTTAACACTTGATGATGTAATGGATGCTGATGCACGCACCAGAGAAAGTGCAGAAAAGGTGGTAACGAAATTATCCTGAGTATTTTAAGCGTTGTCCTGGGTCTTGGCGTAATAGTCTTCATTCACGAGTTAGGGCATTTTCTTACAGCAAAGGCGGTTGGACTGGAAGTTCCACGTTTTTCAATCGGTTTTCCCCCGCACATACTGAAACTCAAGTTCGGAAAAACGGAGTATTGCATCGGCGCTATCCCGCTTGGCGGATATGTGAAAGTAAATTTGGGTACAACGGGTGAAGCCCCTCCGCCGGTGGCATGGTATAAGCGTGCACTGGTCACCCTGGCAGGTCCCTTTACCAATTTTATACTGGCAATTGTAATAGTATTCTTAATATTTAGTGTAATAGGTTTTGACGTTTCAATACAACCCCCTGTTGTCGGTGATTCTGATAACCAATTAGGGCTTGCTGTTGGAGATACTATACTGACTGTAAATCATATAGAAATAGAATCCTATGATGATATATTCTACAGTGTTTATGAAGAACCTAAAGGACTAATGCTCGTTGGAACTGTTGCCGGACGAAAAGAAGTTGAATACAGTATTAATACTGACAGCATTCTATTTTTCCCGCTAATCCCGGTCATTATAGATGAAGCCATGATTGGAATGCCTGCATTCGAAGCCGGAATCAGAGGGGGCGACAGCCTTATATCAGTGAACGGTGAACCCTTGATAATTTGGGGAGATTTTCAGGAAATTGTCTATTCAGCTACACAGGGAGACGAACTTGAAATAGTCTACTCCAGAGAAGGGAAAATAGATACTGCATTCGTTACCCCCGGAAATTATGACGGCAGGATACTGACCGGAGTCACGGTACTGATGAAGTACGAGAGAATAAAACTCCCTTTGGGCGCATCATTGCAAACGGGCGTAAGCGGAGCATATTCGGTTGCAAAGAGCATCTGTGTAATGTTAGCAGGTGCATTTACTGAACCTGAAACACTTGTGCAGAATTCCGGCGGTCCGGTATTCGTTGCAGAGACACTCAGCCAAAGGGCAGATTCAGGACTTTCAAGTTATCTTGAGGCAATAGCAAGTATCTCCATTGCAATAATGATCTTCAATCTTCTGCCAATTCCTGTGCTGGACGGTGGGCAAACGTTGCTACTGGTTTATGAAGGTATCCGTGGCAAACCGATCCCCAAGAAAGCCATTCAGATAATCCAAAACATAGGAGTCCTGCTGATACTTGCGCTGTTTGCCTTAATAATGTTCAAGGACATTTCAAGGATAATCACCAGAGTTAGATAAGTGATATGCTCACTTATCTCCTGCACTCCGGGTTCGGCGGTTCGAGTGCGGAAATCGAATCAGCAACACAGGAATAGAAATACACCCCTGCTGCAGGGTTCTCTTCGAACAAGTCTATCAGTATCTCTTTTTTTTCCGACGATGGATAAGCATCCCCAATACTGCCAGGGGGTAATGCCCAGTAATGGGCAAAGACCAAAGCCTGTTCTTCCAGGAAATCTTTATCGGCAGCGGAGATACTGTCATATCGCTCTCTATCCTGACAGCCGAAGAGGAACAATGAGAGAATTGTCAGATATACTAAGTGCCTATATTTGTACACGGTTCTCCTGTTCTATTACGTATATGTGAAGTATAATTCCCAAGTGGTTATTTGTACACATTGGAGGAAAATGTACAGGTTTATCTTTATTGTCCTTATTCTTACCGGACTTGCTTCGGCTACAGTATATGGTCGGAATAAAGTCCAGACTGAAGATGCTGACTGGTGGGAGATCACATCCCCGCATGTAATAGTCTATTTTACGCAGGATAACGAAATACCGGCGGAATCTCTTCTTGTCTTTGCCGAGGAAAGCGTGCTTGAGTTAGCCGGACAGTTCAATTATCTCCCTGAGCAGAGAATACCCATAATTCTTTATACTTCCCCGTCGGAGTTTCGCCAGACAAACATCAATCCTTATGAAATATCACAGGCAGTCGGCGGTTTTACCGAGTTTTACAAGGGCAGAGTAGTAGTACCCTTCACCGGATACTGGTCTGAATTTCGGCATGTCATTGCGCATGAGATAAATCATGCATACATCTTCGACTATCTTCACAGAAGTTCTCTTGAGAGTATTATCAATTCTCAGGCTCCGCTCTGGGTAATGGAAGGGCTGGCTGAGTACACATCGCTTGGCTGGGATGATGCTTCTGCCGCTGAATTCCGGGATATGGTAATATCGGGACAGGTTGTATCTATCAATGAACTTTCGAGACGGTATGATTATCTTGTATATCGGGAAGGTCAGGCAATATATCACTTCATCTTTGAAAGATACGGGGAGGATGTATTTCTTAGATTTGTAGGTTCTCTGAGAACTGACGGCGGTTTGGAAAAGACCATCGAAAGTGTCTTTGGAATGACGACTGCAGGCCTGAACGAGAAGTTTCAGGAATGGGCAAGGGAAACCTATTGGCCTGAAGTGGGCCGGAAGGAAAACCCGTCTGACATAGGCAATCCCATCATGCATGACAATCAACGGGTATGTCAGGGCGGAACAGTCATTTCATCCGACGCAGGTATGATTGCCGGAATTGAGTATTATCATGCAAGACTCGCAGTTGTCGTACGGTCGACCGTTACCGGAGCAGTGATAGACCGACCATTCATCTCGGGGGGGATTTCCGACATGAGTATATCTCCCACCTACAGGATTTGTACTTTCTCGCCGACCGGAGACTCGATAGCCGTAGCTATTCAGAAAATCGGGTCTGACGGTCTCCTTATCACTCATAACGGCAGCCGGGATATGACTGCTGTTGGAATGGATCTGATAAGGGACCCGGTCTGGTCACCTGACGGCAGCAGAATAGCATTTGTCGGCATGGATGACGGAGCCCTTGGGATATACTGCTGGAACATACCGGGTGATTCTCTGGAGACTGTCTCGAATGTTTCGCAGGGACAGCGGGACCTATCATGGAACGGCAGTACGATACTCGCATCAGTCGAAACGGATGATTCCAGAGGGTGTGGTATAAGCCGGTTCGAACTGACCGGAGAACAGACAGTTCTGCTGGAGCAACCCTGTGAGATAAGATATCCCAAATCCGTTCCCGGCGGAATTATTTTCGTCTCTGACATAAGCGGCTCTACAGATTTTTATTTTCTCAGTAATTCTGATTCATCGGTTACGCAACTAACTTCCTTATATACCACAGTATCTTCTCCATCATACTCGGATTCTACAGGAATAATGACCTTCATATCGAGTGACTGGAACGGATGCGGTGTTTACTTATCCTATGACATACAGAACATGAGGACACCATCCTGTCTGGATATTGACACGGTGTCTGAAAGACCAACAGGGGTGGTTCCACCGGAAGTACTGCTTGAGACAATTTCAATTAGAGAAACCCTGTTGTATGAAGACTCACTCGAGGAGATGCGGATCGCTCCATATTCACCAAACCTCACACTGGACTATGCCGCGATGAATGCGGGATACGATTCATATCTTGGATTCGGGGGGTATACAAGACTCCTGTTCAGTGATATTCTTGCACACCATCTGCTGGTAATCGATGCCGATCTCAATGGAGACATACGTGATGCCGATCTCATTCTCTGGTACGGCTATCTTCGCGGCAGAACTGATGTAGGTGTAACGCTGTTTCGCGAATCAAGACGGTACATATTTCAATTCAGCGATGAACATCTCGAAGAAATAAGAGACGAAGACATAGGGGGGCAGCTGTCAATCTCATATCCGGTTTCAAGAGAACTTTCTCTTGATGCATCACTCGAATATAGACGCATCAGAAGGCTGGGAATATGGAACTCAACTATGGATATCAATACAGATATACTTTCTTTGACCTCCGGTGTTGTTTTCGATAACGCACTGTGGGGTTCTGTCGGGCCACGGGTAGGCACACGGCTTGCTCTTTCAGCGGAGTATGCTCCCGGATTTGGCGACATGGCTGAGTTCATAACCATAACGGCTGACATAAGGGATTACATTTGGGTATCTCCTCATGTTACTCTTGCACTCAGATTTGCAGGTGGGAGCAGTTTTGGTGAAGATGCTCAGAGATTCTTCCTCGGGGGTGCCGTTCAGCACCGGAATATCTGGGGAGAAACCAATTTCATAGAGGACATTCTCGGTTTTTATCTAAACTATGGCGACATGCTTCGCGGATATGAATATGCAGTCGTTCAGGGAACCAATTACGGTCTGTTTTCAACGGAATTTCGCGTACCGTTTATTGAAACACTTAAACTTGATGCGCCGATTCCAATTACTGTCAGCAACTGGCGCGGAGTTCTGTTCGTGGATGCCGGCACTGCTTTCGACGAGTTCAGATCCTTCAGGGGAGCCGAGACTGAAAACGGATACCGGCTCGATGATATCAAACTGGGATTTGGATTGGGCTACAGAGTAAATCTAGGTTATTTTCTGTTCAAGCACGAGATTGCATGGAACAGTGATTTAAGTGAAATACTGCAAAAACCGATTTCTTATATAACATTGGGAGCGGAGTTTTGAAGAAATGGCATTTATGAGTATTATTCCTGATAAATTAGCATGAAATTTTAAACAATTAAACTTAAATGAGAAAGTAAAGGTATCCCTTGAGATCTACTGTCATTCTGTTCCTGTTATTCGCATCAGTAACTTTAGCGTGGGTATGTCCTGCATGCGGTACTGAAAACTCCGGTGACATGTGCATTGCCTGCGGAGTTCCTGAACCACCTACTGGAATGGTCTTCATCGATGCCTGCACAGTGGAGATAGACGGAGAGAGTATTCAGGTCGAACCTTTCTATATCGATGTATCTCCGGTCACATGCAGGAAAGTACTATCCGTTCTCAATAGGCTGTCTAATTCGCTTTCATCCGTAATCCCACTGATTACAGGGCTGGAGTCGCTTCTGATAGATGGAGCTGCACTTGAAAATCCCGGTGTTTATTTCATCAAGTACACTCCTTATTATTTTTCGGGGGGTGGCGGCAATCCAATAACTATCTCCGTTTTGAACGGTTGTTTCGATATTCCCGCAGCATCCCTAACATGGGAGGGAGCCAACCTCTATTTACTATACAGCGGTAAAAGGCTTCCCACGGCAGCAGAACTTGCTGCAGCATTTAATGCGGGTTATATCTTCCGAATCGACTGCAACGATTATCTTGATAGTTACTCGGATTTTCTGCACTTATCAGTATTAGGTCTGCTGAATATTCCAATGAGTCAGATGTCTATCAGCAACACCGGCAATTCTGAAGACAATACTATGTGGGAGTGGACCGTTTCCGAGTGGGGAGCAGGATATAACTCCATTGCTGATCTTGAGAGTTCATACATGACTATCTTCAAACCGCTCGAAGAACCGGCTTTTGGCTCTGCCCCGAGAAAATACGGATATTTCAATATAATGTTTCGCGGGATCGTACCGATTCCGTGGTTGGACGAATAGTCAAGAAAAGGAGAAACCATGAAAAGAATCATTGCAGTTATTGTCTGCATTGCACTATTTATCCTGTCTGCCGGATGCGGGCGGGAAGTTACCCGGACAGATCCTGACACGGTTGTTGACCTCACAGGCTGGTGGAATTCCACCGATGCCCAACTCGTTGCTGATTCCCTCATACCCCAGTGTCTCGAAGGACGCTGGCTTTCTGATTTTACCGGAAATGTTGCTCGCGGAGAAAGACCTCCCACCCCTGTGGTAGTTGTGGGAGCAATTTTCAATGAGACTTCCGAACACATCAATACCGATATTTTCATGGACAAGATAGAGCAGGCTTTTATCGAATCCGGTGAAATCCAAATGGCTGCAGGCGGGACAGGCAGAGGAGAAGTCCGTGGTGAACGGGCAGACCAGCAGATATTTGCATCCCCCGTAACCGCTGCTGAGTTTGGCAGAGAAATAGGTGCGGATTATATAATGACGGGCAACATCAGTTCAATCGTTGAGGAATATGAAGGGGATAGAACCGTTTATTACCAGATAAGTCTTGAACTCATAGAAGTCGAAACAGCACTGAAAGACTGGATGGGCAGTATGGAGATCAAGAAGATAATCGACTTGTAACAGATTATATTTCAATTGATTTCAATGTCGTATTTAGGAACAAAGACTAGGATTCTGTTTGCTGTCATTATAATTTTGATGACAGCATGTGCGACAAGTTATACAAGAACCGTTCATTCCGCCATGTCAGAACTGCAATCCGGCAATCCGCAGGCAGCGCTCGATACATACAGAGATGTCTATCCTGATTCGACGGGGAAGAACAGACTTCTGTATCTCATGGAAACCGGCAATCTGCTTCGTCTCTCGGGAAATTATGCTCCTGCGGAGACCGCACTTCTTGCAGCGGACAGGTTGAGTGATACGCAAAGAGGAATCGAGATAGGGCAGGAACTGGAATCATTCCTGACAAGCGATAGGGCCCTCGAATTTCGCGGGGCGGATTATGAGAAAATACTGATAAATTACTGCCTTGCCGTCTGCTATGCTTCCACAGGAGACATGGAAGATGCTTTGGTCGAATGCAGGCGCGTGAACGACAAACTGACAGTTCTGAACAGTATGTACGATACAAACCGGAACAGATATAACGATGATGCATTCGTCCGGTACATGATGGGTGTGTTTTATGAATCAACCGGTGATCTGAATAATGCGCTGATTGCCTACCGGAACAGTTCGGCCGTCTATGATTCTTCTTATGCCCGCGATTATGGAATGGGAACCCCCGAGAGGCTCAAGGCAGATATTCTGCGGCTTTCGGATTATCTTGGCATGACAGGCATATTTCAGAACTACAGGGCAAAGTGGCCGGATGTAAGCTGGCGTGGTGACGGAGCAGATGAAAACCACGGTGAATTGGTAATCTTCCTTGAACTCGGGATGATATCTGAAAGAGAAGAAGAAGCATTTACTTTTACAGTGAATGAACGTGTTTACAGAGTTGCGCTGCCGGTTATCCCTGATTTCCAGTCAAGGATTTCGACTGTCACTCTTTCATCAGGTTCCTACTCTTCAACCGGATTTTTAGCTGAAGACCTGAATTCGATAGCAAGAGAGAATCTCGAAGATCAGTCCGGAAGGGACATAGTAAGAGCAACCGCAAGGGTGATAGCCAAGGCAGGAGTGGCCGAAGCGGGAGAGCAGATAGTCGAAGAACTTACTGAAGAGGGCAGTATTGAATCAGAATTGACCGGGCTTGTGCTGAGTATTTTAGGAGCTGCTTCGGAAGGTGCTGACCTGCGCGCATGGCTTACTCTTCCTGCAGAAATATATGTAGTCCGTCTTGCTCTGCCGGCAGGTGCCAACCCTTTGACCCTTACCGTCAACGGGAATGTTATATATCAAGACAGAGTGCTCGATATTGAATCGAATTCCATGGAGTTGCTCTTCCTGCGGGAAAGCAGCCTTTGATAAATTAACAAATAGAACTGCCGGCAGGAGGGGTAAACCTGCCGACAGCCAAGACCCGGACAATTATCCCTTTCTTTCGACCAAGGAGGGGATCAGGTCAGCAGAAAGATAAGAAGAACAGGAATCAGTAAACTAAGTGCCAACATTATCCATGTTCTCAGCCCGAGCATTCTTTCTCCTTCGAAAAAGTCGTAAGTAGTGAAGCATATCACATGCCAATGAAGATGGATGTTTAAATGGATAAACTTAACTCCCGACAGACTGAAGCCGTTGAGTATTTCGGTACACCGCTTTTAGTGCTTGCAGGTGCCGGTAGCGGGAAGACCAAAGTCCTCACCCTAAAAATAGTGAAGACTGTCGAAGCCGGTTATGTAAAGCCCTGGCAGATACTTGCAATGACATTTACCAACAAGGCAGCAAATGAGATGCGGGAAAGAATCGAGAAACTCCTACCCGGTTGTGCTTACGAATTGAAGATGGGTACATTTCATTCCGTATGCGCCTGGATATTAAGGCGGAAGGCAAAAATTCTCGGGCTTAGCGAGAATTATTCGATATATGATGCAGACGATCAGAGGGTATTGATTAGAAGAATTCTAAAGAACAGCCAGTTATCCACGAAGATAACTCCAAGCTCAGCAAAGAGTTACATATCTAAACAGAAGAATGACGGTGTCAGTGTCGATGATGCAGAAACAGCGGCTTCGACCAGTTGGGAAAGCGAAATTGCAGGAATATATCGAAAATACACCGATGAACTGAAAAAAGCGGGAGCACTCGATTTCGACGATTTATTGACAGAGACATTATACCTGTTTCGTCAAAATAGTGACACATTGCTGTATTACCAAAACAGGTTCAGGTATATTTTCGTGGATGAATATCAGGATACAAACCATGTCCAGCACGAACTCCTGAAAATCCTGACAGATGAAAATACAGGAGTCTGTGTTGTGGGAGACGACGACCAGTCCATATACGGATGGAGGGGTGCCTGTGTATCAAATATCCTGGAATTCGAGAAAGACTTTCCCGGAACGAAGATCATCAGGCTCGAAGAGAACTACCGTTCATGCGGAAACATTCTCAAAGGTGCATCTTCACTTGTAAGACATAATGTGAACCGGCACGGCAAAACACTGTGGACACGTAAGGAAACGGGCGAACCTATTAAAGTGCAGGCATGCTTTCACGAAGTTGAAGAAGCCGAATGGACTCTGCGGAAAGTCATCGAACTGCGGGATGATGACAGTTACAGTCTGAATTCCATGGCAGTTCTCTACAGAACAAATGCCCAGTCGAGACTGTTCGAGACTGCCTGCAGAAAATTCAAGATACCCTATGAAGTAGTAGGCTCGCAGAGATTCTATGAGAGAATGGAGATAAAGGATATTATTGCTTATTTGCGCGTATTGCTTAATCCATCAGACAGACTAAGCCTGGTAAGGATTATCAACAAACCGACAAGGGGACTGGGCAAGAAGGGACAATATGCATTTTTCTCCTATGTGGATGCAGGTAGATACAGTCCAATTGAAGCAATGTTGAATTCAGAGAGTATTCCCGGACTGTCCTTGAAATCGCAAAAAGCCCTTAAGGAACTCGGCGAGTGGTATAAAGATGCAACTGGCATGATGGATGAAGAAGCATCTGCGTCTGACATAGTCAGCAGTCTTCTCGAAACATCGGGCATTCCGTTGATGTTTGACTTGAATGACATTGCAGACCAGTCCCGGCTCGAAAATATCGGTGAATTCACGAAGAGCGTTGCAGAATACGATAAAGATGTACCTGACGGCGGGCTTCCCGGTTTCATGAATGAAATAAGCCTTGCGAGCACCGTCGATGAGTATGACGGTTCAGATGTCGACAAAATGGTCATTATGACCCTTCATTGTTCGAAGGGACTGGAATACGATGTTGTCTTTGTAGCAGGTCTGGAAGAAGGGCTTCTCCCTTTTGTGAGGCAGGGAGAATATGTCCCGAAGGACACTGAAGAGGAGAGACGTCTGCTGTATGTCGGAATGACGAGAGCCAAAGAAAGGCTGTTCCTCACCTATGTTGTGGATAGAAAGCGTGGTGGAGTTAGCCAATCCGGACCTTCGAGATTCCTTACGGAAATCGCGGCAGGGAATGATAGAATCAAACCGACAAAAAGAGTTCAGCAGACTCCGACAAAACCGATAGAGAAGAAAGACCCAGCTGGAATCATATACCGTAAAGGTAATGTTATTGAACATCCGAGATACGGCAGGGGAATGGTCATTAAGGCAATAAGACGACAGGACAGATGGCAGATAACGGTCGACTTCGGCTTCGACGAACCCAAAACCCTGATCACCGGGTATGTCCCAATCCCGATAATAAAATAGAATGGGGACGGAGGAGGTGTTTACGTAAACACCTCCTCCGTCCCCAATGGAGAGTGAATGAATAGACTAGAGAAAATTGCGGGAGATGTGCGGCTGGACGTGCTGTCCATGATATACGAAGCGGGGAGCGGGCATCCGGGCGGATCGTTTTCGGCAGTTGAGATACTTGTGGAACTCTATTTCGAAGTGATGAACATTCAGCCGGAAGAACCGGATTGGGAAAGCCGTGACAGGTTCATACTTTCGAAGGGACATGCATGCCCTGCACTCTATTCAGTTCTTGCACAAAGGGGATATTTCCCACAGAATGAACTTCATACCCTGCGGAAACTGGACTCTCCATTTCAGGGACATCCGCACATGCTGAAACTCCCTGGTCTCGACACCTCCACCGGTAGTCTGGGGCAGGGGCTTGCGATCGCCTGCGGTCTGGCGCACGCATACAAACTGGATAAGAAAGACGGTCGTATCTACTGCCTGCTGGGAGACGGTGAACTTCAGGAAGGCAGTGTCTGGGAATCTGCGATGACCGCATCTCACTTCGAACTCTCATCACTTACAGCGATTGTGGATAGAAATCAATTACAGCTCGACGGTAGCGTGTGTTCAGTAATGGAGATAGAACCGCTTGTAGACAAGTGGCTTGCATTCGGATGGGATGTGATTGTAGCAGACGGGCATAGTTTTGTTTCTCTCAAGAAAGCATTTGAACATTGTGCCGAGACACCTTTTCCATCGGTAATCATAGCGAATACGGTCAAGGGGAAGGGCGTGTCCTTCATGGAGAATGCATTCGAATGGCACGGCAGGTGTCCGGATGAAGAAGAATATGAGAAAGCTGTCAGAGAACTTGGAGGTGATGTCTGATGCCGTCAATGAAGCCAACGAAGGAAGGTTATGTGGAAGGCATACTCCAGGCAGGCCGGGAGAATGACAGAGTAGTTGTAATAGAGGGGGATGTATCCCGTTCGACCGGTGGTGCTTCATTCGGGGAAGAATTTCCTGACAGATTTTTCAATCTTGGAATCAGTGAACAGGATATGCTTGGGGAAGCAGCGGGTTTTGCACTTGCGGGATTCATACCTTTTGTGAGTACCTATGCAGTCTTTGTTGCGGGAAGAGCCTGGGATCAGATCCGGACAGGTATCTGCTATATGGACCTTCCGGTCAAGATTGGCGGAGCTCACAGCGGAATAAGTGTTGGTCCCGACGGAGCCACACATCAGGCTCTCGAAGATATTGCTATTATGCGTGTGCTTCCAAACATGAAAGTACTTGTTCCCGCAGATGCCAATCAAACCAGGGCAGCGGTTTTAACATCTCTGAAAACGAATTCACCGGTTTACATCCGTTTTGGAAGAAATCCCGTTCCGCAGATATATCCGGTTGAAACCCGTGTTGAGATAGGAAAGGGGCATCTTCTCGCAGAGGGTAGCGATGTTTTAATAGTTGCCTGCGGTGCAATGGTATCATCAGCACTTGCAGCTACCGTAACTCTGAAAGAGAAAGGGATAACGGTAGGTGTCATAGATATGGTTTCAGTTAAGCCGCTCGATGCAGACCTGCTCATTACGCATGCGCGGAAAACCAGAGCAGTCATTGTAGCAGAAGATCATCAGATGGCAGGGGGGCTGTTTGGAGCGGTTGCAGAACTGCTTGGCAGAAATTGTCCCGTAAAGCTGGACTCCGTCTCTGTGCAGGATAGTTTTGGAACGAGCGGAACCCCTGAAAGTGTGCTTTCCAAATACGGATTAACAGCCAATATGATAGTTAGAAAAGCAATGCTATTAATGTTACGAAGACTCTAATCTCAACATCACAAATGTTTAAGAAAAATCATTGACTTTTGAGTTCAGTTTCTTTAGTTTGCATGTTAATATACATACTTATAACGATGCCCTAGACAATTAGAAAACAAGGAGGAAAAATGGCAAAGATTCTCATTTGTGACCCGGTTGCCGAAGACGCTCTCGAAGCGATTCGCGCCGGAGGACACGAAGTAATTGAAAAAACAGGGATGACCCCTGAGGAGTTGCTCGAAGTGGTAGGCGATTACGACGGAATGGTAGTCAGAAGTGCTACGAAGGCAAGAAGGAACATCATTGAAAAAGGTGTAACCGGAAATCTTAGACTCATTGTACGCGGCGGCGTGGGACTCGATAACATCGACCTCAAAGCTGCTGCAGAATTGGGTGTCGAAGTCAAGAATACCCCGTCTGCCAGTTCTGTTGCTGTTGCTGAGCTTGCAATGGCGCACATGCTTGCCTGCAGCCGCTTTCTCGGACCCGCCAACTGCACTATGAAGAAAGGCGAATGGAATAAGAAGGCATACGGCAAGGGTAAGGAACTTTGGAAGTCCACTCTCGGTCTTATCGGCTTTGGTAGAATTTCGCAGGAGGTTGCCAAGAGGGCAAAGGCATTCGATATGGATGTCATCTACTTCGACCCTTATGTCGACTGCTGTTGCGGGGCAGGAAAGAAGGTTGATCTAGATACTCTCATCAGAGAATCAGACTTCATCAGTCTTCATATTCCTCACAATGACGAAACCCACCATCTGCTCGATGCTCCACAGTTCGAAGCAATGAAGGACGGTGTTGTAATTGTGAACTGTGCAAGGGGCGGAACTATTAACGAAGCAGCTCTTCTCGAAGCAATGAAATCCGGAAAAGTGTTTGCAGCCGGGGTGGATGTTTACGAAGAAGAACCTGCAAAGGGAAATGCCCTTGCTGAGTACATTGGTACTGTTGCAACCCCCCACATTGGAGCGGGATCAGTTGCAGCAAAGAAGCGTGTCGGTTCTGAAGTGGCACGCGAAATAAACGAATTCTTTGAATAGTAATTGATAAACCAACCATGAGAGGTGGGTTCATGCGAAAGAAGTGGATAGGTATTCTTGTCGTATTGATTATCCTGCAACTTCCCGCGTTGGCTTTTGCACAGGAGAGTACAGAAGAATCTCCTGTCGCAGAAGAGACCTTATCCACAAACACCCAGGATGATCTGGTGGATACTGCAGAGGTCATGCTCGCGAGAATTGAAGATATGCCGGCAACAGTGATAGATGCTCCCGGAATAGGTGAAGTCTATAATGTTCCCAATGATGCAGGAGACCAGTTGCATGTAGAATTTGAACCATCGGAGAATACGGAAGATATCATTTGTCATAATATTTATCGCCGTTTTGCCGGAGAAGCGGACGGATCCTGGAATCTTGTCAAGAGGATTCCAATTGGAGAACCATCCGAGTTCATTGACGGGTATGATCCCGATTTCCCGGTTATTCCGGGGATATCCTATGAATACAGGATATCCGGTGAGACATCGGAAGGGGATGAATTTTACGGACCTGCTTTTGCTTCACTCGAAGTAGCAAGAAGTGAGTGGTATCACACCGGTAAAACGAGAGTACTTATTGCAGGCGCACTTTTCATAGGGCTCATATTCTTCTATTTTGCCCGAGCCCAGCGAGGTATCGAAATGTATCTGCGACCTATTGCCGGTATAGAGGCGATCGATGAAGCAATAGGCCGTGCAACTGAAATGGGGAAGCCCATACTTTATGTTCCCGGGCTTTCGGGGATTTCAGATGTTGCGACAATAGCAAGTTTGACAATTCTCAGCCGGGTTGCCAAAAAGGTTGCAGAATATCAGACACCCCTTATGGTCCCGAACCGGGACCCAATCGTCTATACAGTTGCCGAAGAAACAGTCAAACAGGCTTATGCTGAAGCAGGAAGAGTGGATTCCTATGACCGTGATTCCGTGTTTTTCCTTACTACAAGTCAGTTTGCATTTGTAGCAGGTGTAAATGGAATTATGATGAGAGACCGTCCTGCGACGAACTTCTATCTTGGAATGTTCTGGGCCGAGTCACTCATTCTTGCTGAAACAGGTTCGCTTTCAGGTGCCATACAGATTGCAGGTACGGATGCTGTTACACAACTTCCGTTCTTTATCACTACTTGCGACTATACACTTATCGGAGAAGAGCTGTATGCAGCGAGTGCTTATCTCGGGCACGAGCCTAAACAGATAGGTGCAGTAAAAGGACAGGATGCCTGTAAAGCAATAATAATGGGCTTCGTTACACTTGCTTTTCTACTTGGAATAGTTGATTTAATAGCAAAGACAAACGCTCTGGAGTGGGTATGCAACATTGTTACAATGCCCATAGTGGATTAACCCACCGAAAGGAGGATGGACAGTGAAAAGAACTGTTCCGCTTATGATAGTGATGGTGGGCGGAATACTGATGATGATTCAGTATTTTATTCCACATCAATATTCTCAAACTCTCTTTGACTACTACACAACATGGACACCGATTGTGGGAGCATTTGCTCTTGTGCTTGGTGTGGGGAGTCTTACGAGAGTGCATTCCCACAGGATAAAGAGAAAGGCAAAGAACTGGCCATACAGTCTGGCAGTACTTATTCCTCTCTATCTGATGCCTTTATTTGCACTGCTCATACCGAAGTCGATTGGCGGTGGGATGGACAACCCCAGTGTTTTCGACTTTCTGTTTATGGGTATTCAGGTACCAATCCAGTCGACTATGTTCAGTTTGCTTGCATTCTATATAGCGAGTGCGGCATTCAGAGCATTCAGAGCAAAATCAGCACTAGCTACAGTCTTGCTGCTTGCAGCTGTGGTAATTATGCTTGCTCAGGTACCTATTGGAGAGGTTATTTTCGGCAAGGGTCTACAGATCATCGGTCTATGGATACTCCGTTATCCAAACCTTGCGGCAAAAAGAGCGATTATGCTTGGAGTGGGTTTTGGAATGTTAGCCACAAACCTTAAAATAATTTTTGGCGTCGAGCGCAACTGGCTCGGCGGAACAGGAGGGTAGGTGATGAGTACCGTGAATAACAATGTATGGGAAATAATGTTGAATATTGACCGGCGCTGGATCTTCCTCCTGATTGGAGTAGTTGCGATAATTCCATTCCTGATTGGAATAGGAATGCCGATATCTACAACCAAAGAAGTTGAAGACATATTCTATCATGTGAATGAGCTTGGTTCCGATGATGCCATATTCATCAGTTTCGATTTCGCCCCCGGTACTCAGGCTGAGAATATGCCGATGGCTGTTGCTGTCCTGCGTCATGCATTTGCAAAGAACATTCCTGTCTTTATGACGGCGTTCTTTCCGCTCGGGCACGGTATGGCGGTAAGCGGGTTAGATCATGTAACAAACCCGGAAATAGATGGGTATTTCCAAATAGTCTCATGGGACGAATGGGCTTATATAAGAGAGACTGGGAAAACAAGCCGTTCCGACATCCTTGCTGCCTGGCGGTCAGAAGGTAATACTCTTTCCGGCAATGCCGCAGGATGGGTTTTCGAGGGCAGGGATTATGCTCTCCTGGGATTCTGTCCCATGTTCCATCTTGTGATACTTGGCATGACGAACTCGATTGCCAATCAGTATCCGGAAGATTATCATGGGAATCCCGTTGCTGAGATGCCGATGCTCAACGAACACAAAAGTCTTCGAGAAGTAGACCTTGTCCTGACCACATCAGGATCGAGTGCCTGTGTCAGCTGGGTTGTTTACGGACGCGAGAAAATTGGACTCAATGTAGCCTTCGGTGTTACTGCGGTCATGGCGACAGATTATTATCCCTACCTCCAGGCAGAGCAGATAATTGGTCAGATGGGCGGACTCCGTGGGGCTGCGGAATATGAAGTACTCATGGTTGAGAATGGTATTGTCGAAACAACCGGAAAGGCATTCACCGGAATGGATGTTCAGTCCGCAGCACACCTTCTGATAATACTACTCATCATTATGGGTAATGTGGCATATTTTGCAGGCGGGTTCCATAAGAAACAACGGCTTACGAAGGGAAGGAGGTAGAAGATGTCTTACAATGTCATACTTATCTGGGTAGGAGCGTTCTTCACTTTAGCCATCTACTCTTTCCTTTATAAAGAGAATCCGGTGTATCGTCTTGCGGAACATCTTGTTGTGGGAATTTCAGCGGGCTACGGTATTGCGATTACCTACGAAATGGTGCTGGGACCGAGGCTGATAATGCCTTTGATTGAAGGCAACAGTTGGGTTCTTCTTGTTCCGGCATTTCTCGGGCTTCTATACATCACCAGGTTCTTCCCGAAGATATCATGGCTTTCACGTTACCCTATTGCTTTTGTCATGGGTACAGGAATGGGTGTTGGCTTCCCACTTACAATGAAAGCAAGCGTTCTGAGACAACTTGAGGCTACCATGGTTCCATTCTACACTTCGGATATGTCCTGGGATGTGGTTGCCGGGAATCTCGTACTGATTCTCGGTACATTGACGGCACTCATATATTTCTTCTTCTCGAAGCCGCACAAGGGTTTGTTCTTCGGGACAGGTTCCAAAATTGGTATATGGGTCATAATGATAGGGTTTGGAGCAACATTCGGCTTTACGGTCATGGGACGAATCAGTCTTCTGATCGGCCGCGTGCAGTTCCTCCTATCTGACTGGCTGCATCTGATAAAGTAGTTCAGAATGAAAGAGAGAGCACTCCGTTTGGGGTGTTCTCTCGTACTACGGTGAATGCAGTTTTGGTGCTTGACCTTACTCTGATAATTTCATAAATTGCATATTCCCCTGCCGGGGTAGCTCAGTTGGTAGAGCAACGGACTGAAAATCCGTGTGTCGACAGTTCAACTCTGTCCCCCGGCACCAAAAAGTGCCTGGCACTTTTAGTTAATCATGCCCGTTGTCTTTTATTTCTTCAAGTGTTTTTTTCATCTTTCGGGCTCGTCGAGCAATGTTGTTCATCTAAAATTCGATTGAATTAAGTACCCAAAACTGAAAATGCTCTACTTTCGTCTGTCTGTGAATCATCCCGATTACCTTTAGGGAAACGAGAAGGATGGCTAATTCCATCAGGAAAAGGTCAGGGACAGGAATGATGGTAATGCCGATTATGTGTCTAAGGACATCGAATACGAAAAGCAGGGCTACAACAATTAGAAATACATAATTAAACACTTTGTCTTTCCGTCTGTCCTGCTGGCCGCCTATCTTACCGATAACTACCCTTACTTTTTCTTTCTCATTCTGGTAATGCTCGAATTCCTCGAGTAGAATATCTTCCGTCACATTTCCTTCTAAACGAGGTGTCATATTGCTGTTGGTCTACTTCTTCTGTATTATAGTAATCGAATAGACAAAAAACATCTTTATCTCATAATAGAAGGACAAAAGTGAAATTACTATATTGTATTCAACTGCAATTATCAGATTCTCTGGGAAACGAACGGGGGAGTAAGCATAAATGCACTATCTAATACTATTGATGGCTACAGTAATTACACAGATGCCGGTTGAAATAAACGATATTGATGACAGACCTAACGATGCTGGAGATGGGCTTATTCTCTATCTGTCTGTTCCCGAAGACCCGACGGCAGAACTCATGTCCTGCCTGATTTTGAGACGGGAAGCCGGAGAACCGGACGGTTGCTTTGATGTTGTTTTTGCAGAAGGGTTGCCTTTGGAGGAGGAATACTTTGTTGACGGCTATGATCCGGACTATCCGGTACATCCGGGAATCCAATATGAATACAAATCGATTACTGTGACTGTGAATTCTGACTCTCTTGCAGGACAGATCTTCTTATCTCCTGTTGTAGCCAAAGGGGAATTATACAATACGGTAGAAACTCCGACTCTGATAGCGGGACTCGTATTTATCGGAATGATCTTCTTTTATTTTCATCGGGCACAAAGGGGAGTTCAAATGTATCTCAGGCCTATAGCGGGAATAGAAGCCATCGATGAAGCTATAGGGAGAGCGACCGAGATGGGCAAACCAATCCTGTATGTTCCCGGGCTATCTTCTATATCTGATGTTGCGACAATTGCAAGTTTGACAATTCTATGCAGGGTTGCGCGGAAGATAGCGGAATATCAAACAGAGATTATCGTTCCTAATTGTGACCCGATAGTTTACACAGTTGCGTGTGAATCCGTTAAACAGGCTTATGCGGAGGCAGGGAGACCTGATGAATATGATCCGGATTCTGTCTTTTTCCTTACCACGAGCCAGTTTGCCTATGTGGCTGGAGTCAACGGAATAATGATGCGCGATAAGCCGGCTACTAACTTCTATCTCGGTATGTTCTGGGCGGAATCACTACTTCTCGCTGAAACAGGTTCACTTTCGGGGGCAATTCAGATAGCCGGAACCGATGCTGTTACGCAGCTCCCGTTCTTCATTACTACCTGCGACTATACTCTGATAGGAGAAGAACTCTATGCCGCAAGTGCATATCTTGGTCGGGAACCAAGGGAGTTCGGTGCAGTCAAAGGGCAGGATGCCTGCAAAGCTATTATTATGATCCTCATCGTCACCGGTTTCTTGTTAGGAGCACTCTATGCAATTACAGGGAATGAAAATCTGATGTTCCTGCGCGACATCATGGTAAATGAAGGAGAATTTTGATGTCAGATCTGCTTGTTCCACTGTATAAGTTAAAGGAAGTTACAGACATAGAGGGCATCTGGATAGGAAGACCGCTTCCACATCAGGCTCCGGTTGTTTTGAAATTCGTATCAGAGAATTTCGGAAGCGGTTGGAATGCAGAAGCAACTGCTGCATTTGCTTCGACACCCCCAAATATCACTGTTGCCGTTGATGAAGAAACCGGAGCAGTTGTGGGATTTTGCTGTCATAACTGCACAGCTTTGGGCTTTCTCGGACCTATTGGTGTTTCTGAGGAGGTACGCGGCAGAGGTGTCGGCAAAGCAGTTGTTCTGAAAAGTCTTCACGCCATGAAGGAATCGGGATACGGCTACGCTGTAATTGGATATGCCGGCCCGGTGGAGTTTTTCCGGAAGTTTTGCGACGCACGAATCATAGAAGGCAGTTCGCCCGGGATATACGAGAATCCGATAAAGAAATAGCTACAGTCTAATTCAGAATGTCGCACCTGTTAGAAGTTATAGATAATCTCGAAATTTCCTAAAGTAGAAGTAATGGATTCACCGGTGTTATGTTCGCTGTTTCTAACCCAGTCATTGGATACATTTGTGTGAATTTCGATTGCATCCGAGAGATACCACGAAAGTAAAAGAGAAGTATTGGTTGTGTACTCTACGACACCTGACGGGAATTTTGCACCTGTCTCGGCTTCTTCCGGCCAGCCGTCTTCAATACTGCCTTCACCGTGGCGTGTGTGACTTACATCTGTTCTGATGAGCAGAGGAGATAAGACAGAAGTTCCCATGGACAAAGAAATCCTGTCTGCATCCGGACCGAGTCCGGAACCGATGATTGATCCATGATGAAGATAGTAATTGTAATCCTCCCGCTGGCTGTAGACATATCTGTCTATTTTGGTGTATTCCAGCGTAGCCGCTAATCCGGCGTTTGGAACAGCAGTCGTTATTCCCGCTGTATATCCCAGTTTATTGGGTCTGTCATACTCAAGTTGATACTGAATGTCGTCAATCAGAAATTCACCATAAAGAAGCAGTCCGGTCAAGGGTTTCCAGGAAGCATCGAATGAAAGGAATGCATTGTCATCTTCCCGCTCGTTCCATTGAATTGGATACCACGGGACAATTGGATTAAGATAGGCAAAATCCAGACCATCGGCTTTGTATAAAATAGATTCATTTAATCCGAATCTGAGATTTGGAAGCGGTTCTATGTCCAGCCTGTGGGCTGTCAGATATATGCCTGAATCACTCTGAACGGTTGCCGTGAAGCCGGTAAACTCAAAAAGTTCTCCTGCAGTATATTTAACTTCTAGCATATCGAGAGCGGGGCTGTTGGTCGAAAGAAGCAGCTGTGTCTCCCTGCCCGGCCCCCATCTCTGCGGTATCCTGCCCAGTGATACCGAAAGTCCGTCATGTATCCACTGCAGGTATCCCCAGTCCACATACAGATGCCTTCCTTTTTCAACACCTTCGTGGAAAGTCCCGAAGAAGTCGGGAGGCTGCTCATCAGAGCCTGTCCATATCGATAGTTGCTCATCCAGGAAAAGCCCGGGTAACAGGACTGCATGGATTTCCAATGTCCCACCGAGCCTGGTTTGGTAATCATCATCATAAAACAGAACCTCACCTGCAACAGAACCGCCGACTGCAAGATTGAATCCCTGAGGTATTTCACCGTCTTCGCTGAATCCGGGGGATAGACCTCTTTCGCGTATGAGATTGCTTATTCCGGAAAAATAGCCACTTACTGTCGGATAATATGTACCGGCTTCCCCTGCGTCCGGCAGACAACCGGGAAGAAGTTCATCCGAACATGCCTCCATCTGCTGCATCCACCAGTATAAGGGGCTGGCAGTGGAGAGTCCTGAGTTGGGAACAGAACCGCTGATAAGAACACTGACCAAGAGTATAAAAGTTGTCATTTATCAGACCATTTCAAATTAGAGTGAATGCTAAACTGCTCAAATTAATATACGATTGGAATGGCTCGGATGTCATACTGCTGTTTGTTGGGTAGAGAGGATCAATAATCCGAAGGATCGAATGATTTTCTGTGCATATGCCATTCCCTTCTCCACTTCGAATAATGTCCGGCATTTATGGCGGATCGGATACTTTGCATGAGAACGGAAAAGTAATGGAGATTGTGAAGGGTTGCAAGAACCGGAGCAAGCCACTCTTGTACTTTGAATATATGTTTGACATATGCACGGGAATGTGTTCTGCAGGTGTAGCATTGACATCCGGGCTGGATGGGTAGAAGGTCATCTCTGAATCGGGCATTACGGATGTTTATATGACCCCCGGGAACGAAGAAGCCGCCGCCGCGAGCATTGCGGGTGGGAACGACACAGTCGAACATGTCGACTCCAAGAGCAACGAAATCGACAAGGTCTTCCGGTTTGCCAACACCCATTAAATATCTTGGTTTATCTTCGGGGAGAATATCTATACATGCCTTTACGGCTTTCATCATTTCTCTGCGCGGTTCGCCGACGGAAACACCGCCTATTGCATATCCGTCGAAATCCAGGTCGAGAAGTTTCCGAGCGGATTCCCGACGAAGGTCAGGAAAAGCACCACCCTGGACTATTCCAAACATCGCCTGTTCGTTTTCAGAGTGCATCCTGCGTGCTCTCTCTGCCCAGCGATAAGTAAGGGCAATAGACTCTTCGGTTCGTGTTCTGCCGCTTGGCTGTTCCAGGCACTCATCAAGTACCATCATGACATCACTTCCAAAAGCAGTCTGCAGTTCTATGACTTTTTCCGGAGTAAGGAGATGCGAAGAACCGTCTACATGCGACTGGAAACGATATCCTTCTTCTGTTAGTTTACCGAGTTTTGCGAGACTGAATATCTGAAATCCCCCGCTGTCTGTGAGGATGTTTCCGTCCCATCCCATGAAGGAATGCAGGCCGCCTGCTTTTTCCAGAATTTCTTCTCCCGGACGAAGATAGAGGTGATATGTGTTTGCAAGTAAAATCCCCCACTTATCGTTCTTCAGGTCAGAAATTCTGACGGTTTTTACGGTAGCCTGAGTACCTACAGGCATGAATACAGGGGTTTCGACATTGCCGTGGGCGAGTCTAAGGAACCCGCGCCGTCCTTTCCCTGAAGCGCCTGTAACGATAAAAGAAGGTATCTTGAAATCACTCATTCTGAGTTAATGTATCTTCGAGTGCTGCAGAAGACAGAACAGCAGTTTCAACAGAATCAGGTTGAAGCAGGATATCCGTGTGAGGGTCACTACTGTCGGGAATTAGTGAGTTAGTGGCAGTATCTATAGAATCGATTACAAGAAGCATTGAGTCCGAAGTGATGGTAGAAGTATCGGAATCGACAAACATTGAATCGACAGCCTGCAGGAGAGAATCCGATGTAATGGAATCTTCGGTGGTTTCGGCATTGTCACCGGAGGAAGGGGTGGATGATACTGCGGCGGGTTGTATTGTTTCAATTTCAGTCGAATCTATCATTGAATCAGGAACGACTTCAAGGCTGGAAAAGTCGAGTTCGATGTCATCTGCCAGAAGAAGAATGGAGTGGTTAGGATTCAGCCTGTGTACTTCGATTAGTTCACGGGTCAGGTCATCAGTCATTTCATTCCTGTAGTACAGGCTTGAAAGCCGTACATGAAATTCAAGGCTGTCTGGCCATGCTGCTGAAAGTTCAAGATACTCACCGAGAAGTTCAGCATCATGCTGTGACATATGTTCCGGTGCATTGAATAACGAAGTGTCGATTACAGTATCCTGCTGAAGAGAAACGAATAGAATTGTGATACTGACGACAGCTGAAAAGATGCAGTATCCCGTTACTTTCAGTATTGCAGCAATATGGAACATCTTCTGTTCATGTACAGGACTTGGGTTGGCACTTCTATCGAGGAGGACTACCTTAGTGCCGGAGATAACATTCAAAAGAGAGCGTGCGCTTTCAGTATGGAGCAATCCAATTCCAAGCGGAAGTGCAGAAACCGGGGTGAAAAAGACTCTGCGGAATGACTGCCATTGGGAAGGCATCTCCCCATCAGGTGTAATCTCAACCGAACGGATAACTTCGAGCGGACTTATTCCCTGTGAATTTCGGGTGCCGTGATGTTCTATCCATGCGAGCAGAAATGCTGCGAAGAGATAACAGAATGGAAGAAATTCGAGAAAATAACCGAATATCAGATTGAGGAGTATAGCGGAAAGCAGTGCCCATGAGAAGATTATCACAGTTTCTATGATAACAAGAACAGTCATTCTCCGGAAACCGGGTAGAATACCCTGATTGTGTGCCATTTTCCCTGACATGAGAGCCATCCTTCTCTTCTCCTATCTTATCAGCATGGCATCGCCATAACTGTAAAAGCGATACCTCTCTTCGACAGCCCTATTATACGCACCGGTCATAAAATCAAACCCCATGAAAGCTGCAACAAGGCAGAGAAGAGAACTCCCGGGCAGATGAAAATTGGTGATAAGTGTATCGACATTATTGAAATTATAAGGCGGGTAGATGAATTTATCGGTTTCTCCCGAAACTTCTCCGGAAATATTATCCAGGTCAATTGACTCGAGAACCCGGGTAGTAGTGGTTCCGACAGCGATTATTTTTCTGCCTGCAGATTTGGCTTCTTTCAATTTGCGTATTGCCTTCCCTGATATCTCATACTCTTCAGACGCCAGTATATTCTCATCTATGAGGTCATTCCGCAACGGTTCGAAAGTTCCCGGACCGACATGGAGAGTCAGAAATGTAACATCACATCCTACGAGTTTTATCCTGTTAAGCAGTTCATCATCGAAATGCAGTCCGGCCGTTGGGGCAGCAACTGCACCTGTGTTCTTTGCATAAACAGTCTGATAGCGAGTATCATCCATCGCTTCAGGTACTCTTCGAATATACGGCGGGAGGGGAACATGAGCGGTTTTGTTCAGAGTATTGTCGAGATCACTGTTTTCTGAGGAAAGACGCAGCAGTATCCGTCTTTCATCAAGTACATCGATGACTTCGGCTTTCAGGCTGTTGCCAAAATCGAAACGGAGCCCCTTTCTTCCCTGTCTTCCCGGTTTGATAAAAGCTCTCCAGATGCTGTTCTCAATGTTGCGCAGCAGAAATACTTCTACTTTTCCACCCGTATCAAGTCGTTTCCCGATAAGGCGTGCTTTGAACACCTTCGTGTCATTCATTACAAGCACCCCGTCTGTACCGAGTAAAGATGGGAGGTTGCTAAAAATATCTCCGGAAAGTTTTCCTGTTTTGCGGTCAGCGATAAGAAGCCTGCTTGCTGTTCGTTCTTTCTGAGGATATTGAGCTATCAGTTCAGCAGGAAGATTATATGTTAATTGACTGACAGTTAAGGGTATATCTGTATCTGTATCAAACATGTTCCGGAAGGTTCTCCTTAAATCTAATAAACTGGCACTTGCCAAATATAATTCTATTTCTATATTATTAGTTAATCATAAGTGGGGAGTGCTATTTGAATAGACTCTGTGATGTCATCTGGAATCTCTCATCCACGGAGAGAAGTTCTGTTATTTCTAAGCTCGTTGAAAATATACCTATCTCTGAAAATGCCCGCAAACTGTTGTGCATAGCACTGGAGACCAGGGAACAGGCTGAACCGACAATTGTCCGGGACGGCATAGCAATCCCACACTGCAGAAGTATTCTCGTGGATGATTTTGTTATAGTCATCGGACGGTCAACTGAGGGAATTCCCTGGCCGGACAAGAAGGTCAATATCTTCATTCTCTTTCTCTCCCCTGTTAAACCGACCGGTCCTGCGGAGCATACTAAACTACTGGCTCATATCGCAAGAAGACTAAAGGATGACGGAGCAGAAAAGGTGCTAAATGCCGAAACCCCCGAAGAAATAGCAGAAATTCTGAAATTCAAAATAAACAGACTGGTTGAAAATGCATAAGGAGCTAGAAAAACTGGTGAGTCTGCATGACCTGGATGTAATGATATCTGACCTGAAGCATAAACCAGTTCAAACACAGGAAAAGAATCTTGGGTTTTCTCCTGACATTGCTGTCGAAAAGCTGGAAGAACTTCGGTCAGAACTTGAATCTGAAATAGAAGTCAGGTATCGAGACATGTATAATCAATTATGCAGACATTACGGCAATGCCGTTGTACCCGTTATTCATGGTATATGCAGCGGATGTTTCACACAGCTGCCCACAATATTGTCCACTGCATCTGAGCGGAATGCCGAGGTCAATCTCTGTCCCACCTGCGGACGGTTCATCTACATGGCTGATTAGCCGCGATGATTGTGAGAACACATGAAATTATTCGACTTTGAAAATGCACTGACTTACGATGATATATTAGTCCTACCTGGAGCTTCTTCTGTGCTTCCTTCAGAGACAATCCTAAAAACTACTCTTGCAAGAAACATCGAACTCAACATACCTATTCTCAGTGCTGCCATGGATACAGTAACGGAATCAGCCATGGCTATTGCTCTTGCCCGTGAGGGCGGGATGGGCGTTATTCATAAGAATCTTTCCCCGACAGACCAGGCGAAAGAGGTTGCGAAGGTAAAGCGCTCTGAAAGCGGGATTATTGTAGACCCTGTCACTCTCGACAGTAATTCGACTATAGCAGATGCCGTGGAACTGAGTTCAAGTCATAATGTGTCCGGTTTTCCAGTTGTCAGCAGGGGAAAACTCGTAGGAATATTGACCAATCGAGATTATCAGTTCGAAACGAATCTGTCCACTCCGGTCCAGACTCTTATGACACCGGTAGAGGATATCATAACATCCCCGCCTGACATTGAACTCGAAGATGCAAAGGAACTTCTTCGAGTTAACAGACTTGAAAAATTGCCCCTGATTGATGACGAAATGCACCTTCTCGGGTTGATAACAATGAAAGACATCCACAACACCACCACACATCCCAATGCCTGTAAGGACAGTTCCGGAAGTCTGCGGGTAGGTGCTGCTGTGGGAGTCGGAGAGAAGGCTCTGGAACGGGCGGAAGGTCTTATAAATGCCAGTGTGGACTGTCTGTTCATCGATACGGCTCATGGTCACTCCTCGCGTGTAATAGACATGACTGCAACACTGAGACAAAAATATCCGGATACTGCAATAGTAGCAGGTAATGTTGTTACTCCCGAAGCCGTAGAAGATCTTGTAAAAGCAGGAGCAGATGCAGTCAAAGTAGGTGTTGGACCCGGGTCGATATGCACAACACGGGTAATTGCCGGAGTTGGATGTCCCCAGGCGACAGCAGTCTATCAGTGTGCAAAAGCCGCAAAAAAACTTGGGATTCAGATTATTGCGGATGGCGGAATAAAGTACTCCGGTGATATTGTAAAGGCGTTATGTGTAGGGGGGGCTTCAGTAATGATAGGAAGCCTTCTTGCAGGCATGGAGGAAAGTCCGGGCGAGAAGATCATCTATAACGGCAGAAGGTTCAAGACATACAGGGGAATGGGGTCAATCGGTGCCATGAAGGCAGGGAGTGCCGACAGGTACTTCCAGACAGACCTGGATGAAAAGAAACTTGTACCCGAAGGCATCGAGGGTATGGTTCCATTCAAAGGGTCTTTAGTCGATTATCTCGTTCAACTTATAGGAGGGCTCCGTCAGGGAATGGGCTACATCGGAGCTTCTGTCATCCCTGAACTGCCCACACGCGCAAGAGTCATCAGGATTTCCGTCGCAGGGCTGAAAGAAAGCCATACCCACGATGTGAGGATAACGAAAGAGGCTCCAAATTACTCCAGGGAGAACAGTGCTTTCTGACAGGTTTAAATCTTATGTTGAGATACTCCGGACTATAATCGACGAGGAAGACTATTACCTGGGATGGGTGTTTCTCGATGGACAGAAATATCTTGCGGAAATAAGCAAAGGGTATAATGGCGGTATTCCGGCAGGAGAATGGCTGAAAAAAGAGGGAATCCTCCAGCCTGAAACCTTCGAAAAATCAGATGATGGAGTACTGATACTCTATTTTTCTGTTCCTTCCGATTTTCAACTCATGACCGAAATAATCAATGATACCGGAGGTATGCAGGAAGAGACTACCATTCTCTTGGGAATTCGTCTCGCCAGACTCTTAAAGACAATCCATGAGTCGGGTCACAGAGTAGGTTATCTCGGTCCTGAAAATGTTTTCCTGGCAGGGAATGGACAGCCTTATTTACTGGCAGGAGCAAGAGGTGTTCCTGACAGCCATTTTTCTCCTCCCGAAGCAATCGGTGTTGAACCCGAAGATCCTAGAAGCGATATATATGCGCTTGGGTTGCTGATGTTCAGGGGAATAGCGGGAACAGATGATGAAGACGAGCAGAAAGAAGTCTGGAATGACTTATCAGAACCTATACTAAACCTGTTTACACAAATGGCTGACCCTGACATTTCGAAACGCTTTCCCAATTTCAAAATCCTGCTTGACAGGCTGCAGAACCTCAGAACACTGCCGCCGGGAGAGAGCTCTGAAAGTAAATGGATTCCGACAGAACACATTCACAGGAAAAAGGAAAAAAAGAAAAACAGGTATTTATGGATTCCGGGGATACTGCTGTTTATCTTCCTGTTATATATGCTCTTCTGTACAGATGCAGATCATACGGAAGGCACTGTTCCTGCTCCTGTGGGTCAGGATTCTGCAGGTGTCGGTGAACAGGTTGACGAAATTGAAACGGTCGAAGAAGTTGTCGAACCAATTGAACCCTTAGAGTCAATTGAAGCGTATTCTCCTGTTATCTGGGTAACAAACGGAACGGGAATAGCAGGATTAGCAGGTGAGTTCAGGGATTCGAACGCTCTATCATTTACTGATGTTACAGCGTGTACGGGAATGAGAAGAAATGCATCTAAGATCGTTGTAAGGCGTGAAGCGCCGGGGGTATCAATTTCTTCATCATTGCCTTTGCAGACTGCAGTGAACACTCTTAATAATGTAGAACCACCTATGCCTGTGCATCAGGTGGACATCACAATTCTCATAGGGAATGATTTGATGTTTTCTCAGTCATCCGGGTCAGAAATATTCACACCGGTCAATCCGGAAGACACTCTCTGCATAGACCTCGCTAATCACGATATCATCAGACGCCCTAATGCTGCTTCATGGACGAAGGCCGCAATTGATGGCAAGAGTGTTCTTATCGACGGCACTGAATGGCTGATTGAAGTAATAGACTTCAGGGATGGTGACAACTATACGGCAGAGATAGACATTCCGAATGTACTTGATTTGACTGTGTTTCTTTATGACAGAGAATATCCGACATACGCATCAGCCGAGGGGCAGATAAGAACACTTATCCTAAACCCATCTTCCATCGGGAACCCCGGCTCTTCCGAAGATTATAGTTCCCCTGACATTTGGGTATTTCTGGGCAGATAACAACATTTAATACAGTAGTATTATAATCAAACGACATCTCTCTAAGCCGGTCACAATTGACATCGGGGACAAAATTAACTATATTTATTTTGTATATTTTTATGTTTCAGGAGGATAAATGAAGAAATTTCAAGTGGGCAAAAGAGTCGTTGACCCTATACACGGAGCGGGAATAATTACTGAAATATCAATGCAGAGAATATCAGGACAAATGATAGAATGTGTTGTGATTGACATTGTTGCCGGAAAGAAACGGGTTATTGTTCCTGTTGAAAACATGCAGGATACAGAACTCAGACCAATGGCAACTGAGAAAGAAATTCAAGATACTCTCGATGAACTTGTGTCTGAGCCAAAAGAACTCCCCAAAGACTGGCGGAGAAGAATTGAAAAACTGAAAGAGAAAGTCCATTCGGGAGAGCCTATGCAAATAGCACAAGCAATAAGGGACATCCTTGCCCGAGCTGAAAGCAAGAAGATGAACCCGTCTGAAAAAAGAGTCCTGAATGAAGCACTCACACTTCTTGCAGGTGAGATTTCAGTTGTGCGGGAAGTAGACTGCAACTGGGCAAAAAAGATGATCAAACAGCTATGCAGTGATAGCGTACATAGAATTGATGAGGAAACGGTAGATGAGAAAGAGGAAAAGGCAAAGGTAGAGGTGGAGCAATCGACCGGTAAGAAGAAAACTGAAGAAAAGAAGGAAACCGCAAAACCCGGGACTAAGTATGCAGCGAAGAAGAAAGCAACTGAAAAACCCAAACCGAAAACTCCCGTGAAGAAAAAGGCGGCAGCGAAACCCAAGAAGAAGGCACCCGGGAAGAAGAAAGCAACTGAAAAACCCAAACCGAAAACTCCCGTGAAGAAAAAGGCG
>CAYRQP010000010.1:33294-49533 GCA_964426545.1 uncultured bacterium
CGAAACCCAAGAAGAAGGCACCCGGGAAGAAGAAAGCAACTACTAAGCCGAAGAGGAAGAGTTAGCTATTTCCAGATGACCGGAAAGCAGAATATCGGCTTCGAGATAGAATCCCCACCGATTGAAAGAGTAATACTCGTTCGGGTATTTCTCAAGAACAAGATTCCCGATGATATAACAAAGGCAGAACTTGTTTCCCTTGCAATTACAGCGCGGTGTAAAGTCGTTTCTGAGATAACACAGAAACGCAATGCTCCTGACCGGTCGAGTTACATAGGAAAGGGAAAAGCTGAGGAAATCAAGCAGGCTGCTGAGTCAGAAGGAATAGATACACTCATCTTCAATACAGACCTTACTCCCGGACAGGCTACAAAACTCGAAGAGATTACCAATTGCAGAATAATCGACAGAACAGAATTGATTCTCACGATATTTGCTGACAGAGCAAGAACAGCAGAAGCAAAACTGCAGATAGAACTGGCACAATTGAATTATTCTCTCCCCAGACTTACAGGAATGTGGCATCACTTCTCGAGACTCGGTGCCGGCATAGGGACAAGAGGTCCCGGAGAGACGCAATTGGAGATTGACAGAAGACGCACCCGAGCAAGGATATCTCTTCTCGAGAAGAAACTCGAAGACATCGAAAAGCGCTGGGAGGTAATATCCTCGAAACGCAAGTCGATGTTCAGAGTGACTATAGTAGGCTATACCAATGTTGGAAAGAGCACATTGATGAATGCTCTATGCGGAACAGAAATTAACACGGTAGACAGACCGTTTGCTACTCTCGACACAACATCGAGACGGCTTGAACTGGCGGACGGGAATACGGTTCTCTTTAGCGATACAGTTGGTTTTATCGATAATCTTCCGGAGACACTCTTAAAGAGTTTTCGCACGACTCTTGATGTTGCGAAAGAATCAGACCTTCTTCTCATAGCAGTCGACAGGTCAGCAGAAGACAGGAATCGACGACTGAGTATTGTCAAGAAGACCTTAAAGAAGATAGGTGTCGACAAAAACATACCAAGGTTGATTGTCTGGACGAAGTACGATGCTGTGAGTGAAGAAGATGCACCTGCCCGTGGAATCTGCGTATCGTCCCATTCCGGTTTTGGAATGGATGACTTGAAGAACGCCATCCTGAAACATCGGGATGAGTCACTCGACTGGTTTACAATGGAATTAAAATATCACGACAGCCATCTTGTGAACTGGCTCTATAAAAATTGTGTTGTCGGTGATATTCTGAACCGTGATGACGGGTCGGTCAAAATTACTGCCGGTGCTTTCAGGGGATATGAATCAGTAGCGGGAAGATTCAACAAAGGCGAAAGTGTGATATCAATAATTGAAAGCCGCCCGTTTACATAATATTGAACTCAATACCACCTGTAGATATGAACGGCAGCAGGTCTGTTCCGACCGGGAATAAGTCTGCACCCACATTGAAAACATTGGCGATGATATCGTAGAAGTTTCCTTTCACCAGAAGATTTTCTATGCATCCGACTATCTCTCCTCCAGAAATACACAGTGCCGTATCAGTACTGAATGAGAAATCACCTATGAGAACGTTCCCCCGGACATTTCTTGGAATATCTGTAAGAATGATACCATCGGGAATATCCCCGACCATTTCTTCGAAGGAAGCCATCCCCGGCTCCATTACGAGATTAGTACATACGGGCTGAGGCTGTGAATCCAGGTTTCGTCCTGCATTTCCTGTCGGCTCGATTCCTGAGAAGACTGCGCCTGTCAAATCATAGAGAAAGCCGGCAAAGACTCCTTTATCGATCAATGTTCGGTTTGCTGTGGGAACACCTTCGGCATCGAAAGGAGCTGATGCAGGCCCCTGAAGCATCCGTGGGAGGTCTGAGAGCGTAACCTGTTCCGGAGCCATCCTTTCTTTGTGCATATTCCGGAGGGGATTTGTACTTGAAAGGGGATTTGCCGCCCCCGCCTTGAATGTTTGAAGCAGTTTATGCAACACTGCGGGAGAGAGTATGACAGGAATGCTGTTTTCGAGAACAGGTTTAACAAGGTGAGTGTTCTTCGCAAAAAGAAGAATACTCTCAAGTAATTTCCATAATTCCAGATCATCAAGAGTACCGATGGCTCCATTCGAAGAAAGTGTACAGACACCATCTCGAATTGGAAGAAACACGTGAAAGTTCCATTCCATGAAGTTCTTGGAATATTTCCCGCGAAAGCCCTCTGAGTTGAGAAGATTAAATGTTCTCTCAATAACAGAAAGAGATCCAAAAACCTCAGCAAAAGGAGATATGTTAAGTATTTCAGCTTTGAAATTTGCCGTTATGTTAGCCATCTCGCTGTACTCAAGTTCGGTAAGGGACGGGTCTATGAGTTCTATCTCCTTAATATCCTGTGGCTGGGTAAAGGAGAAATTCACATTTGGTCCGGTCCCGGATGAGCCTATCGCCATTTCAACCAGTTTATCCATACTGTCAGTCATCATACATCCGGCTGTTCCAAGTTTGCCGTATCTTATAATCCTCAAACCCAAGCCACTTGATAGATTAGAAGAATATGTCGTTTCAGACCTATCAGATAAAAGAACCCGTCTTTCCGAACCGGTAATACACAATATTTCAGAAGAACTTGAGACTTCTTTTGAAAGTTTAAGGATTTGCTCTGTGTGTGTCATTCCTTCTTCCTATCGGGCATGAACTTTGTCTATGAGAATGTGCGGTCCGCCGTAACTTATAGGCAGATTACAATATGTGTCTTTGAAGCCTCCACCCATGCCGCTGTACAGAATTTTATCATTGGCTATCCCGTTTATCAGATTGAGAATGTCGAATATTCTTCCTGATATCGTCACGGGTTCGACGGATTTTACGGTAACTCCACTGTTAACTTTCCATGCAGACTCACAGGTAACAGAGAATTTGTTGAAATCAGCGCTTCCCGAAAGCACTCCCTTCAGATACAGCCCAGTTCCCATTTTCTGAAAGAGAGAATCGAGAGAAAGGTCGCCGGGTAACATGAAAGTACAGCTCGTTCTCACAGAAGGCGGAGAAGTTATCCGGGATGCCCGTGCATTTCCTGTATTTGCGGCACCTGCATTTCCCGCAGTATGCATAGAATGGAGGATACCGGAAGTCTTGCCTTTTTTAACGAGTACTGTTCTTTGTCCGGCGGTACCTTCGTCATCCCATGCATAACTCCCAGGCATTTCAAAATAGGACGAGTCATCAATGATTCCGAGTTGTTCCGGACCGATCCTCGTACCGAAGGCAAGTATGTCATCGAAGGCTGGAAGCAGCAGTCTTGTGTCCGCTTCACTTAGATGTCCGATGGCCTCATGGACCAGTATTCCCGTAAGTTCCGGGTGCAAAATGACGCGGTGCATCCCCGCTTCTATTGTCTCGCTGTTTCGCGTATTACTGAACTCGGTGATCATATCCTCGATTGAGTTTTCCCTGTTGCGGACATTCTCGAATCCGCCGCGGCACGAGATATTTCGGGATATTCCGGATGGAGCGTTCATCTGCAGATGTAACCCGCAGATATTTTCGATTTCTGTAATATCAGTGCCCATATTGTTAATGACTGTTTTTTCACGTATGTACTCACTATATGAAGCAGATGCAGAAATGTCGCGTGATGCCGAATCCAGTAATTCTGCATATCTCCTACACAAAAACTCCTTGTCCTTCAAAAGTACATCGTTTAAGGACTCGAGAACCGGAGGATTAAAAATGTCTGTTACGGGTTTGACAGCAGGTAAGTCGAAACGGTTTGCCTGCGGATGATCGTCGACAAGGGTTAGTGCTTTTTTGAATGCCGGTTCAATTCCGTCTATGCCGACGAACCCGGCAATTCCCCAGACACCGTCTGAAAAGACCCTGATTAGTCCGCCTTCTTCAATGAATGAATGAGATTGCGGATATACATTACTTCCAGTCGCAAAATCGATATCCAGAGATGTCCGTTCTTCAAGGCGTATGTCTATAAAATCTGATTCGACTGTTTTTATCAATTTTTCAGCGGTTTCTCTCAATTTATCCATTTGCCGGTTAATCAATCTTCAGGGAAATATCTTCCGGATTCGGCAAGGTCATCGAGTACAATCCTGCATGAATCCGCATGAACACCATCGGGGGCAAGATAGAGATATTGGTGTATTGAAGTAACAGCTCTTTGATAATCACTCCACTTCAGATAGACTTTTGCGAGTCCCCAGAGGGCTGGGGAGTAACCTGATTCAGCAACGGGGAAGAGGATATTGCGTGCTTCGTGGTCCCGGGAGGTGCATAGATAAATGGAAGCAAGGAGCACCGATGCTTCGAAACGAACATCACTCTCATCGAGACATTTTACAAGCCAGAATTCAGCTGCCGATGTATCTGCGACTGCAATTGATGTCTCTCCGCAGAGAAGCCATATAGATGGTATAGTGGGTGCCCTGTTGAAAGCGCTGTCTGCCATGGCGGCAGCTTCTGCAGGGGCATGGTTTTGGAGAAATAACTCAGCCAGCTTCTCATACCCAAGATAATTATCGGGACAGGCTTCGATATATTCCAGGAAGTAAGATTCTGCTAGATTCCATGATTCTCGCTCTATGTATACAAGTCCGAGCCCCAGAATCGCCACCGCACAGTCGGGAGAAAGTTCGAGAGACTCAGTAAACTCCTGTTCAGCCTGTTCAGTCAAACCCTGGTTCAGATAAGCCATACCGGTGTCCAGGTGCAGTTGTGCCAGTGTCTCATCGATTTCAGTAGAACCTGCTGCAAATAGAATCAAAATAAGTATAGCCATTTGTCTGTCTTTCCCTGTTTCCCACAACATACAACATCACATCATCAGTATGTATATTATACTGTATTGTAATATGTAACATAATGAATCTATTTATTTTTTGACGATTGGAAGAATATGGAGAAATACGACCTTGCTGTAATCGGGGGAGGACCTGCCGGCTATGTACCTGCCATCAGGGCAGCGAAATACGGCAAAAAGGTAATCGTCATCGAAGAGGATGAAATCGGCGGTACCTGTCTAAATTACGGATGCATTCCGACGAAGACTCTTATAGCAAGTACATCCCTTCTGCGTCATGCAGCAGCCGCGAAACGGTTCGGTCTCGAAGGCAATCTCACATTTTCATGGGAGCATCTTGCACGCAGGAAGAACAGGGTCGTCAGCAGGCTCAGAAAAGGTATCGAATTGCATTTCAGGAATATGGGAATTACACTTCTTCGTGAGCATGGCATCATTAAAGAACGCGATTTGGTAGTTGCCGGCGGAGAAGAGATAAATACGTCCAATATAATTCTCGCCCCGGGTTCTCTGCCTTTCATGCCGGGGCAACTCGGTATTGAAGGGACGCTAAACAGCACAGATGTACTCGATTGGACGGAACTTCCGGAATCCCTGATAATTGTGGGTGGTGGGGTAATTGGCTGTGAATTTGCATCCATCTTTGCTGCACTGGGAGTTTCAGTCACAATAGTCGAGGTGCTTCCCGACATTCTTCCCGGAATCGACGCGGATGTCACCGAAGTGATCAGAAAATCACTTACAAGAAACAGAATAAAGATATTGACGGGAAACGGTGCTGAGTCTGTCGATATTGCAGATAATTCAGCTTCCGTAATGCTGTCTGACAGCACAGAACTTTCCGCAGATTCTCTTCTGGTTGCAATAGGCAGGAAACCCCGGATTTCCGACCTGGGACTTGAAGATTCCGGAGTCGAGTTTACAAAAAACGGGATAACAGCTGACGAGTACCAAATGACAAACCTGCCCGGTGTTTATACATCGGGAGATGTTACAGGCAAATGGCAGCTGGCTCACGCCGGAAGTGCGCAGGCTCTGGTTGCAGTGAATCACATGTTTGCAGACGGAAAACGAACTATAAATCCCGACATGATGTCAGGATGCATCTTCACAAGTCCGGAGATTGCGACCGTGGGACCGGGAGAGGATGAATGGAAACAGCGGGGAATTGCTGTTCACTGTGAATACTCGAGATACATTGCAAACGGCAAAGCGGTTGGAATGAACGAGACAGAAGGCTTCATAAAACTGATTGCCCGTGACAGCGATAATGTTGTAGTCGGAGTTCAGATTGTTGGAGCAGATGCAAGCAGTCTCGTAGGAGAAGCCGTGATTGCGGTCAATGCAGGCGTCCGGGCTGAACAGATAGGTGAAATGATTCATCCGCACCCGACATTATCAGAACTTTTCATGGAAGCCGGCGAAGCATTCGGTGCGGGGTCGATTCATGGATAGCAAACCTTCAGGAACAATAGAGGAGTTGATTGCTCTTGTCAAAAAACTCAGAAGTCCTAAAGGATGCAGCTGGGACAGGAAACAGACAGTAAGTTCACTCCGCCCTTTCATGCTCGAAGAAGCCTATGAAGTTGCGGATGCTTCCGAAAGGGAAGACTGGAATATGCTGAAGGGAGAACTCGGAGACCTTCTACTGCATGTAGTAATGGCGGCGTTGATCTGTGAAGAGGATGATCTGTTTACCTTAAGCGATGTTGTTAAAGGTATCTCTGAAAAACTTATCCGTCGTCATCCGCATGTATTCGACGAGACTTCGTCTCTTTCTCCCGAAGAGGTAGAACAGCAGTGGGAATCGATCAAATCGAAAGAGAAGAAGGAAGACAAAGAAGGCTTTTTCTGTTCGATTCCGGGTGGAATGCCCGCACTTCAGACTGCGTGGCGGATTCAACAGCGGGCTGCGGAAGTCGGTTTCGACTGGCCGGATGCAGAAGGGGCTTTGAATAAAGTGCACGAAGAACTCGGGGAACTCGGAGAATCCCTTGAAACGGGGAAAGAAGAAGAAATAAAGGAAGAAATGGGCGATGTCCTCTTCAGTATGGTAAACTACTGCCGTCTCACGGGATTAGAGCCGGAAAATACACTCCGCCACACAAACAGAAAATTCATGAGGAGATTCACTGAAATGGAACTTATTTTAAGCGAAAATGGTTTAAAAATAGAAGATGCTTCGCTGATTCAAATGGAAGATGCGTGGCAGAAAGCAAAGAGCATTACCGGATAATTGACAAAACCGCTGATGATACACTATGTTATCATGTTGACAAGGGGTTGTCGGGGGGGCATTAGGGAGAATATCTTGAAACTTTATATCTTACTGGTTCTCATGGCCACCGCCTCTGTTTTTGCAGGTGTGATCACACCTGAACTCGAAACCGAAATGGCTTATGCGACCGATGGTGAATTACTGCGCGTACTAATCAGACCCGTTGGCAGAGCAGACCTCGATTTTATCGAGAATGCATCACGCGGACTGGACAGGGACAGCAGAAGAGAAATAGCATCAGATGTGATGAAGGATTTTGCCGAATATTCACAATCGCGCATAATCTCACAACTTGAATCGTTTTCATCTGAAAATGTTTTTGACATACACCCCTTCTGGATAGCTAATGCAGTGGCAGTATCTGCATCACCTGCTGTAATCAGGGAAATCGCAGAACGCGAAGATGTGCTTTATGTCAGATTCATGTCCCCAAACGATATTTTGATAGAACCTGTAGATATTGTAAATCCGGCTCCTCCCGTAGACGGCAATGCATGGGGTGTCGATAAGATAGGTGCACCGGATGTCTGGGCAATGGGATATGAAGGTAGCGGAATAATCGTCAGTGTCGTAGACACCGGTGTTAATTACAATCACTTAGACCTTCACAACAATATGTGGCATGATACCGATGCAGGCTATCATTACGGCTGGGACTTCGAAGACGGTGACGGTGACCCGATGGACTCGTACGGGCACGGAACTCACTGCGCCGGTAGTGTTGCAAGCGACGGGACAGCAGGAACAGTCTGTGGTGTCGCTCCTTCCGCAACTATTATGGCTCTTCGCGTAGGTGTTTCTTTCAGCGATGAACAGGATGTCTGGGATGCTTTCCAATTCAGCATCGACAATGATGCCGATGTAATATCCACATCCCTCGGATGGCCGCAGAGTCAGTCTCCGCAGCGATTCGAGTGGCGCGAGATAGAAGAGAATGTTCTTGTCGCCGGCATCATTCACTCGATTGCAGCAGGTAATGAAGGTGGCAACACGGGGCAGCCGTTCGATATAAGAACACCCGGAGACTGTCCGCCGCCGTGGCTTCATCCCGATCAGACCACAACCGGCGGATTATCTGCTTGCGTAACAGTCGGAGCAACGGATAGCAATGACAATCTCGCATATTTCTCAAGTGTGGGCTACTCTACCTGGCTGTATGATGCTCCCTGGAATGACTATGAAGATACATCCCCTGCAATAGGTTTGATTGACCCGGATATATGCGGTCCGGGAGTTGATATCGTGAGCTGCAATTATTCTAATCCCTCCGGTTATACGACCTTGAGCGGAACTTCAATGGCAACACCGCACCTTGCAGGATGCATGGCCCTTATGCTCGAGGCAAACCCATACCTGTCACCGGCACAGATAGATTCACTACTCGAAGTTACAAGTCTCGACCTGGGAACTACGGGGAAGGACAACCAGTACGGTTCGGGAAGAGTGCAGATATACGAAGCTGTTCTCGGAGCACTCAGCGTGGGTGTGGAGAATGCAGCGGGAAGTGTTCCACCGCCCGGTGTTGTGCTTTCACTCACCGGCAGAAACCCTGTATCATCTTCAGTCGCCTTCAATTTGTACACGGGAATTACAGGGGACATGAACATCTCTGTTTACGATATCTCAGGCAGGGAAGTCGCAACTGTTTCATCAGGAAGAATTGAACAGGGAACGCATAGTTATCTATGGACAGTTCCTGAAAATACAGGTTCCGGAATCTACTTCTTGATTGCAGCCAATGGTGCCGGTGCGGACAAGATACAGCTGACGGTAATTAGATAATGCTTAACGGGACACGAAGAAATCGTGTCCCTATAGGATAGCTGGATACTTGATTCGTCATGTTTCATGGGGACACGAAGAAATCATGTCCCCGTGGAGGGGTAGAATTAAGTGTCATGGTATTATAAATAACAATTGGAGGAACATGAAATATTTATTAATTTTTGCAATTGCCACCGGAGCGGTCTTCGCCGGTAATATGGACAGGAATCTCGAAATCGAGATGGCTCTGGCGGAACCCGGTGAACAGATTCCCGTCATGATTATCTTCGATGCAGTACTTGACATGGATTATGTCAATACGGCAACAGCAGGGATGAGTTACTGGGAAAGGCGGGAGTTTGTGGTTGACCTCCTCGTGAGCAAGGCAGAATCTTCCCAAGGAACTGTTTTGAAGGTTCTCGAAAACTCCCCTTCAGAATTAGTGTCGGACATAAAACCCTTCTGGATTGTGAATGGTATCTACTGCAAGGCAACTACAGATGTTATCAACTCGATAATGGATTCTCCCTGTATTGCATATCTCGAATATGGTAGAACACCCCGGGAAGGCAGCGCACTTATCAACCCGATGAACGTAAGAGATGTAGAAGACGGTGATGTTACCGACGGTACTGCCTGGGGAGTCACAAAAGTCAACGCCCCTTCCGTCTGGAGTATGGGTTATGACGGTAATGGAATTATTGTCAGTATCGTCGATACCGGTGTGAATTACAACCACCTGGACCTCAGGGACCATATGTGGAGCAGCGGTTCATATACAAACGGCTGGGACTTTTTCGATGGGGACAGTGACCCGATGGATGATTATGGGCACGGTACTCATTGTGCCGGTTCAGTAGCAAGCGACGGTTCGGCCGGGACGAATGCCGGAGTTGCTCCGGGAGCAACAATCATGGCTCTCCGGATCAATTATTACTATGGCGGTGAATCCACATGGATAGAAGCTTTCGAATTCAGCACCACCCACGGTGCCAGAGTGATCAGCACTTCTCTTGGAACAGATCACGGCTCGATGGCCGGCACAATGCGCCAGGCAGAAGAGAATCTGCTGGCAGCAGGAATATGCCATTCGATAGCAGCAGGCAACAGCGGTCCCGGTTCGCAGACAATCGGTAATCCCGGTGACTGCCCGCCGCCCTGGCTTCATCCCGACCAGACATTAACAGGCGGACTCAGTGCAGTTACCACAGTCGGTGCAACTGACAGCGGCGATAATATTGCCAATTTCTCGAGCCGAGGTCACTCAACCTGGCAGAGCGATGCCCCGTGGTATGATTATCCAGATTCGGGCGGCGGACTTATCGACCCTGACATTGCTGCGCCCGGTGTGAATATCACAAGCTGCACCTGGCCCAATAACTCCGGTTATACAACGATGGACGGAACTTCGATGGCTGCACCTCATGTGGCGGGAGTTATGGCGCTTCTTCTCGAAGCAGTACCTTCGCTTACTCCGGCTGATGTTGAATACTATATGGAGATGAATGCCCTGGAACTTGGTGCAAGCGGCAAGGACAATTCCTATGGTGCGGGTAGGATAGATGCCTATGGTTCTGTTACCGCAGCACTTGGCGGAACGGGAACGGCAGAGGGGCAGACAAGCGGAATGGCCCCTAATATTCTCCTTTCCCCTGTATCACCTAACCCGGTCATGTCTTCTGCTCAGTTTACACTTACCACAGGTTCTTCCGGACAGGTTGCAATCTCCATCTTCGATATCTCGGGACGGAAAGTCGCAATTGTTCAAAGCGGTGAGATGCAGGCGGGAGCACATGCATTCCGATGGACTCCGCCGAGTGGGATAAGCAGCGGTGTTTACTTCGTCCGTGTGGAATCACAGGGCGAACTGGCTACGGAGAGATTTACTGTAGTCAGGTAAGGTTCTTCATACATATATAGGAAGGGAGCGGATGTAGAAGTCCGCTCCTTTCTGTATATTTTCCAAAACAGGGAGAAATATGTTGTGCATGGTTTACGCTATATTAATTCTGATTGCAACTTCTGTGCCCAGAAATATCGGGGAAACTGCCGTCGAAATACCTACACACATTTACTCAGATAATGCACCCGGTGATACTCTCTCCAGAATAGAATTGCCGGAAGGATGGGTTGCCACAGTTTACTGCACCGGTTTGAATAGAGCCGACGGGCTTGCCATGTCTCCGGGGGGAGTGCTTTATGTGGCAGAAGAAGGTGACAACTGTGTCAGTTCAGTCGACCCATACGGAACAGTAACACCTTTTGTGACGGAAATAAGTTGTCCTGAAGGAATAGACTTTAATTCAGACGGAATCCTGTATGTAGCGGAGGATATAAAAAGTGGTTCACTTTACGCGGTCGATACCGCGGGTGTAAGCACTGAACTTGTTTCCGGACTAATGGGTACAGAAGGAGTGACGGTGGAAGCGGATGGGAACATTCTTGTCACAGAATCGACCGTGCAGTTTGTCGGGATCTACTGGGACTACAGGACAAACGTCACAAGAGTATTCTCTGACGGGACAGAAGAAGAACTTCAGTATTCGCAGTATCTATGGAGTTATTCCGGAATAACGACTGATTCATCGGGAGCAGTATATGTATGCAATGAAGCTTCTGGGACAGGAACGAATAACAGTGTATTCAAAATCGACCCCGTTCATGGAACCAGGACAGTTTTCGTAAACGGGCTGACGGCATGCGAAGGGCTTAGTCTCGACCCCGAAGGCAGATTTCCCCTTTATGTTGTAGAAGAAGATCTCGGTTCAGGCAGCAGCAGATTGACTGTTGTGGACTACACGGGTACACCGGAAACATTTGCGACAGGATTTATACAATCGAAAATGTTCTCATTGATGATGAAGGGAGAATATTCGTCTCCGAAGACGGCAGCGGTATGATAATTCTCATAGAACAGGTTACAGGAATTCAATCTTCTGAAGAACATACAGTTTCACCGGTTATTTCAATGACCGCTTCACCCAACCCTTTTACCTCATCATTGCAGGTTGAAGTGCATTCCAACAGAAGTATGCAGGTTAATATCGAACTGTCCGATATGGCAGGGAGGTCCGTTTTCAGCAGCCCTGTAGAGAAGATTCCAATTGGTGAAACAGCATATTCAATTAATACTGAAAATTTAAGAAACGGTGTATATTACCTTTGTATAACCAGCAGCCGGAGATATTATCAACAGGCTGCATCCAATATAAGTATCCTGGATACTTATATCGATAGAAGGAGGTTTAATGAGTACATTAGATGATATGAGAGCGAAAGCTCTTGCTGGCGGCGGCGAGAAGAAGATACTAAAAAGGCATGATGCAGGAAAACTGACTGCCCGAGAAAGACTGCATCTGTTGCTCGATCCTGACTCATTCCATGAATTCGGGATGTTTGTTACCCATAACTGTACCGATTTCGGGATGGACAAGAAAAAAGTTCTCGGTGACGGAGTCGTCACCGGACATGGAACCATTCACGGGAGACAGGTGTATGCCTATGCAGAAGACTTCATGACTTTCGGCGGCTCACTTTCGAAAGCCTATGCAGACAAGATATCGAAAGTGCAGGACCTTGCTCTTGATAACGGAGTACCGATAATAAGTATCAAGGATTCAGGCGGGGCAAGAATTCAGGAAGGTGTCAATTCCCTTGCGGGATATGGCGACATTTTCTACCGCAATGTGAAAGCATCAGGTGTCATTCCTCAGATATCCGCTATCATGGGACCCTGTGCAGGCGGGGCTGTCTATTCCCCGGCTCTTACCGATCTTGTCTACATGGTCGAAGAATCGAGCTATATGTTTCTCACGGGACCTGATGTAATTAAACAGGTCACTCACGAAGATGTGACTTTCGAAGACCTCGGTGGTTGTGTCGCACACAACTCAAAAAGCGGTGTTGCACATTTCTCAGCGGAAACTGAGGAGCATTGCATCGCAATGATCCGGGAACTTATGACATATCTTCCCTCAAACAACATGGAAGATCCTCCAACAGTTGAAAATACTGACCCTGTGGATAGAAGTGATGAAGAACTGGACAGTATTATTCCCGATGATTCTGCGATACCCTATGACATGAAACAGGTAATTGAATCGGTCGTAGATGACAGAAAACTCTATGAAGTCCATGCAAATTATGCGGGCAGTCTGGTGGTAGGCTTTGCACGAATGGACGGGATGCCCGTCGGAATAGTTGCAAATCAGCCTGCCGTACTCGCAGGAGTTCTTGACACAAAATCATCTGCAAAGGGGGCACGTTTCATCAGGTTCTGTGACTGTTTCAACATCCCGCTTGTTGTCTTCGAAGACGCGCCGGGGTTTCTTCCCGGAGTGGACCAGGAGCACAACGGAGTTATCCGTGAAGGTGCAAAATTTCTATATGCTTTCTGTGAAGCAACCGTTCCGCGAATTACGGTAATCACGCGAAAGGCATTCGGCGGAGCTTACATTGCAATGAATTCGAAACACATCGGATGCGATGTCAACTTTGCATGGCCAACGGCACAGATAGCCGTGATGGGAGAAAAGGGAGCCGTTAAGGTCTTGTTCCGGCGGGATATAGCAGGTGATCCCGACCCGGATTCCAAACGAGACATGCTCGAACAGGAATACAAGGATAAATTCAATAATCCCTTCATAGCAGCCGCACAGGGATATGTCGATGAAGTCATAAAACCCCACGAAACACGTGAACGGGTGATTGCTTCATTGAAGATTATTGCAAACAAGCGTGTGAGTAATCCACCCAAGAAGCACTGTAACGGACCAATCTAATGTACTTCGATAAAGTACTGATAGCCAATCGCGGTGAAATTGCCATTCGGGTTGCCCGGGGCTGCAGGGAACTTGGTATAGAGACGGTAGCCGTGTTCTCGGAGGTAGACCGCTCTGCCAAGCATGTTCGCTACTGCGATGAAGCTTATAAAATCGGACCTGCGCCATCTTCCGAGAGTTATCTCGTAATCGAGAAGATCATAGAAACAGCACTTGAATCAGGGTGTCAGGCAATTCATCCCGGATATGGATTCCTTGCCGAAAACGCTGCTCTTCCCGCTGCTTGTGTAAAAGCAGGGCTTACATTCATCGGACCGACAGCCGAAGCAATGGCACTGCTCGGAAGCAAGACGGAAGCCCGCAAGACAATGGAAAAAGCAGGAGTTCCCATAATTCCCGGAATCGACAAATCTCTTGATTCCGCTGAAGAAGCTTTGGAAGTTGCAAAGAAGATAGGGTATCCTGTACTTCTTAAAGCCGCTGCAGGCGGCGGTGGTAAAGGTGTACGGATTGTAGACTCAGAGGAAGTTCTCTCGCAGGAACTCGAAAGAGCTCAGGCTGAAGCACAGGCGGCTTTTGGAGACCCTTCGGTATTTCTCGAGAAGTACATAGTTAAACCCAGGCATGTAGAGATTCAGATACTTGCAGACGAACACGGAAATGTCATTCATCTGAACGAAAGAGAATGTTCAGTCCAGCGCAGGTATCAGAAACTGGTCGAAGAATCGCCAAGCTGCATACTCGATGACGAACTCCGGCAGAAAATGGGAGAAACAGCCATCAAAGCTGTGCAGGCTTCAGGTTATACAAATGCAGGAACAGTCGAGTTTCTGGTAGACTCCAACCGTGATTTCTACTTCCTCGAAGTGAACACCCGTCTTCAGGTCGAACATCCGGTTACGGAACTAATCACCGGAATCGACCTGGTCAGAGAGCAGATACGGGTTGCAGCGGGTGAAAAGCTTACAATAACACAGGAGGATGTAGGCATAAACGGTGCTTCGATCGAGTGCCGTATTTCCGCAGAGGACCCGGATACATTTCTCCCGTCCACAGGGATTATAAAAGAAATGGTTGAACCTGCAGGTCCGGGTGTGAGAGTCGAATCCGGAATAGCGGAGAATTCCGAAGTATCCATCTACTACGACCCACTTCTTGCAAAGGTCATCGTCTGGGCACCTACAAGACAGGAAGCAATCGACAGAATGCTCAGAGCTCTCGAAGAATACAAGATAAAAGGTGTAAAAACAACAATTCCATTTCACCTCAGGGTCCTCAAACATGAGGATTTCGTTAGCGGAAACTACGACACAGGTATTGTGCCGAAGGTGAAAGTAACCAAGAAGAATAAGAATGTCGAGATAGCCGCAATCGCCGCTACCATAGTAGCCATGGCAGATGAGAATATCAGTTTTGCGGATTCCGGGAAAGCGGAAAGCAACGCCTGGAAGATGTCAGGAAGGGGGAACGGTGGCCTGGATAGTTTCAGATGGTGAACACAGTTTTAAGATAGTCGCTGAGAAATTGGAAACCCGTCCACAAGAAGATATCTACGAAATAGAGATAGATGATGATGTGAAAACCATAAGTATCGTGAGAATCTCGAAATCACATCTTTCTATAATTCTCGACGGAGTATCCTATAATGTAGAAGTCGATAAGTTCGATGACAAATATGATGTCTCTGTACGTGGTGAACAGTATGAGTTTTCGGTAGCAGATGAACGGGAAATCTCACTTGGCGGCGGACAGCAGGAAAGCGGAGAAGTCAAGGTAAAGGCACCAATGCCCGGTATGGTCATCGACATCAAGGTAAATGTCGGCGATACCGTCAGTCAGAATGACAACCTTCTTGTACTCGAAGCGATGAAGATGCAGAATGACATCAAGGCACCAAAGGATGGCGAGATTACGAAAATTGCCGTAGAAGCCGGGAATTCCGTGAATTCGGGCGAACTTCTGCTGATAATAACTTAACCACTGCTACCAATGCTGCAACGAGAACCTATCTTAATTGTTTGCTCGGAAGCGAGAACATATATTTGCATATAGAACATAGATGAACAAGTGGAGATAGATTAATGACACTAAATCAATTTAGAAAAGCACTTAATCGGATTACGGAAAGAGGATGGGTAAAGAGTCTTCGTGGTGGTCCCACCGGAATTGGACATACATTAGAACAACTTCTTGGATTAGATGAGAACAACATTGCTTCTCCGGATTTGGGAAACATTGAATTAAAAGCCCATCGAACAGATTCTACTTCTATGATTACCCTTTTTACATTCAACAACAAAGCATGGAAAGTGCAGCCGCTGGAAGCAATCAGAAAATACGGTACTCTCGACAAGAATAGCAGGTTGGGTCTGTATTTTACAATGTCCCAAACTCCCAATAGTTCTGGTCTATTTTTGAATATTGGCACTAATTCGATCTCAGTTAGACATATATCCGGAGAAATTGTTGCAGAATGGCAATTGGATGAATTAGCTGACAGGTTCTTGAAAAAAGTACCGGCGCTTATTTTGGTGAGTGCCTTTAGCGAAAAAAGGGGGGATATTGAGTGGTTTAAGTATACGCGAGCACGCCTTCTTCAGGGAACAA
>CAYRQP010000010.1:49633-101593 GCA_964426545.1 uncultured bacterium
ATTGAGTGGTTTAAGTATACGCGAGCACGCCTTCTTCAGGGAACAAGTTCCAGAAATTCTCACTAAATTCTGCATCGCAGAAGTCTCCTCCTGTTTCGGATATTAAAGGCATAAAAAATCTTGAATTTTGGTTTAAGCCGGATGTAATAGAGATTTTGTCAAAGTTGAAGTCATTTGTTAAAGAAATTGATGATGATGCAATTCGCTTGTTCTTTGAGATTGCCTTCAGCGAAACAGTTAGAGAAAGTTCAAATACTCGAAATGGAGAGTTTAAATTATACAGATACAAGGAAGAGAAGCTCTCTACTTTCTCTCCCGATGTAAATTCTATCATGAACTCGAAACTTGTTCGAAACTTTCAAGGTTTGGAGATGTTTACTGAATTAGTTCAAAGGAAGCACATACAGGCAATCGCTAACATCCATAGTTTCAACTCAGTAATAGAAATACCGGAAGATTGTATTTCTGCATCGAGCATAGATATTGTGGTAACTTCACCCCCTTATGGAGACTCTCGAACAACGGTTGCATATGGTCAGTATTCTCGACTGTCAGCAGCATGGCTGGACTTAGAAGAACCGGAAAAAAAACAGATAGGAAATTAATGGGCGGTGGGAAAGCCAAAGAAATAATAACTTTTCCATGTCCTGATCTTGATAAGACAATAAAGTTAATATATGATAAGGATCTAAAGCGCGGGCTGGAAATTGTAGATTTTTATCAAGATTATCTGGCTTCGATAAGAAATGTAGCAGAAGTAATAAAACCATCCGGATATGCGTGTTATGTAGTTGCAAATAGGAAAGTGAAAAACACAGTTCTGCCAACAGATGCAGCGACACAGAACTTCTTTGAACATTTTGGATTCAGTCATATAGATACTTTCGATAGACGGATTCCCAACAAGAGAATGGCATTACGCAATAGCCCATCTAATATCTCCGGAGAATCCAACGATACTATGGTAAAAGAGCGCATAATAGTAATGAGAAAGAATCCGGGATAGAGAAGAAAATTCAAATGTCTTTTCGAAATCGCTCGATGATGAAGGATGATCGGAGTATTTGGGGAGATCATCCGGATAAAATCAGTCTGCATTTTATGCAGCCGGAACGGGTGCTATTCCATCAGTACTAATTTGCGGGTTATTGTCTGGTTATTGGATGTCAGTATACCAAAATACAAACCTGACTCCAAACCGGATGCATCCCAGCCAATCCGGTGATTCCCGGTAGCCCGATATCCGTCCACGAGAGTTTCAACCAGCCGTCCGTCAATGCTGTAAAGATCCAGTTTTACAAATCCGGGGTTGATAATTCCGTAGGCTACATCTGTCGACAGGCTAAATGGATTGGGACAAATTATCATGAAACTGATGTGAGTAACTGTAACGCAGTCATCAGATGCTGAAGTCCACCCTAATCTCAGTGCCACCGGGCGATGATCTGAGATATATTCATAATATTCATCGAAGCCGCCCTGCATATAGTCATCGATCTCTATTGTCTGAATATGGGAGTTTGGATTATCGAAGACATTGAACAGTTCATTGGTTATGAAAATGTGGTCTATGTGAGACGGCCAGTAAGGGTATGACCAACCGGAACTCGAACCAGTTGCTATTCCCATGTCAGCAAAGAGATAGTTGATACTGTCATCCAGAATGGTCTGAAAGACGTTATCTGGGGGCAGGTCTGTCAGGATATCGTTGAGGTCACCCAGCACAATTACATTTTCATCAGGCAGTTGGAGGTCGATGTATTCTTTCAGCAGGCTGCAGGCATCGAATCTGCGGTGTTCTTCGTCCCATTCATCATTGGGGTCGAGATATCCATCACCCATTGCTTTCAGATGATTATTAATAATGAAGTAATCATCTCCATTGTAAGTCATGTCCATTACCAAAGGGGAGCGGGGGAAGGGACGCCAGTATTCTTCCTCATAATAGATCTCATATATGTCATTGATTTCGATTACATCAGGTTTGTAGATATAGGCAAGTCCGCCGAACCAGAATGACTGAAAATAGCACTCGTATCCGGCTATGCCGTCTATCATTTCCGCGAACACGGTTGTATCATCTATTTCCTGTACTGCAAGCAGGTCGATGTCGAGAGCCTGAATAATTGTCGAAACAGAATCGACTGTTGCCTGCCCGTTCTTCGGGAACCATTCGATGTTCCAGGTCATTACTTCGAATGCGCTGTCGGTACCGAATGACAGGTCTTCGAGGGTTTGGGCATACACACTGAACGAAAGACAGATGTACAGTAAAACAGAAAGCCATTTGCTCATTATAGGGTTTGTTCCTATGAGTTGTTACTTGTCAGTATCGAACTCCGGATAGATTTCTTTCATGCATTTAGGGCACAGGTTCTTCTCTATAGACACTCCGGAATGTTTGAGAAGGTAATTCTCCACTTCAGTCCAGTATCCCTCATCGTCGCGAACTTTCTTGCAGTTGACGCAGATGGGAATGAGAGCTTCGAGTGTCTTGATATTGTCCAGTGCAGTATTCAATTCAGTATTTAACTTTTGCAGTTCCATCAAATCATCGAATCTTGCAACGGAGATCTCGATTGCTCTCTCAATCTCCTGCAGATTGGATGGTTTGATGAGGTAGGCACCCGCACCGGCCTTTGTTGCTCGTTTAAAGAGGTCCGGTGATTCATATGCAGTAAGTACTACAACCGGAGTGGGAAAATGTTTGCGGATCAATCGCATACCGTCTATCCCGTCCATATCAGGCATATTTATATCCATCATTACAAGATCAGGTTTCAGGTCCCGTACCTTTTCAGCAGCATAGTGACCATTGGTTGCTATATCGAGAACTTCGTGTCCAAGCTGCTCCAATTGTCCCTTTATCATTTCAGCCACCAGGAAGTCGTCTTCTGCAATCAGAATTCTCAGTTTCTTGTCCTTTGTCATGTAATTCTCCTTAATCTGTGCTTCATTGCTGTTCGAATGAAATCGTTATCACAGCTCCATTGTCATTGCTTAATATAATACTGCCGTGGCGTAAACCATTGACGATATTCTTGATTATTGAATACCCAAGATTATGGTTTGATAAGTCAAGCTGTCCCTCGGAAAAACCGGGTCCGTTGTCTCGGAAGGATAACGTGACTCTCATTAGTTCCTCATCGACATCGACATCGAAAGTAATTTCAATGACATCACGCACCGGAACCACATGTTTTATACTATTTGCAACTAATTCATTTATGAGCATGCCGATTGAATGAGCTATTTCTGGCTCGAGGTAAAAAGGATCTCCAGAGATATCAAGCTTCAGTTTTTTGTGCTTGGGAAGAATATTGAATGAATCAATGATAATATTCCTCGTAAGATCACTAATCAGGATAGGGGACCACTTTGAAGTTGTCAACATAGAGTGTACCGCTGCAATCGCCTGAATCCGCTTTGTTAGATCGATTCTAATCGGTTCCCATATTTTCTTCGTATCATCGCTCATGTACTTCTGTTCGGCGTAGAAAAGTCCGATTATGGCAGCGAGATTATTCTTTACACGATGATTGACTTCACGCAGAAGTTCCTTTTCTTTTGCAGCACTCTTCTTTGCCTGAACAAGTAGTTGACTGATTTCTTTTCGTCTCTTTGTATCTGCTGTCATGTCCATATAGGTAATCATCCCCCCCATTATTTTCTCTTCCGCACCGAAAATAGGAGCTCCTACAGCCCGTAAGTTAAAGAAACGGCCGTCTTTGTTTTCATACTCAATATCTATCATGGAGGTGATGCTTTTTGATTCGATCGCTTTCTTCATTTGATCATGCTCCGGTAAGAGCAGAGAATCGCCGAATATCTCATAACAATTTCTACCGAGAATGTTTTCTTCATTAAATGATGTGATAGTCTCAAATCTCGGATTCACTATTTCAATTTTGTTATTCCTGTCCACGGCCATCAGACCGATCGAAATGCCGGAGATAATACTCCCCTTCAGAGACTGCACCATATCATCCAGTTGTTTCTGCATTAGGAGGAACTGACTTTCGAGAGTTCCTATTTCGTTCGTCTGTGATACGCATATTCTCTCAGTATTAGAGAAGTCGCCCTGTGCAATTAATTTTGAGCGTTTAGTAAGATATACAAGCGGTCTTACGATGTGCCTTTCAATATAGAACAGAACCAGGATAAGTGCGATGATGGCAATAATACCGGTTATTATGTTAATCTTCAGAGAAAACTCGATTTTTCCACTTGCTCTACTTTCGAAAATACTCACCAGGTGGTCTAGTTCACCAAGCAGCTGTAAATTCTGTCTGCCTATCTGTTCACAGCAATAATCCGAATAATCACCATCAAGGACATTGACAACCGATATTTTGAAAGATTCCCAGTCTTCATTGATTACATCCCATTGTTCGATTGCTACCGGCTCGGTCATTGCATCCAGGTTCATTTCTTCATTTCCATACCGCAGTGCACTGTGCATCACTTCAAACAGTTCGATGGTGTCTTCCATATCTGCTTTTCCTGATTCAGAAGATCCGCTATGGTGAATTACAAGGAGGGCTTCCTTCGATATCTTCTGACTCAACATCCGCTGCCGTCCGGAAATATTGATCATATTCCCATCATTCAGTTGTGATTTCATATGGTGGAAAAGAATAATAGTGGACGATAAAACGAGAATAAAGAGAAAACTGAAGAAAATAGTGAATTTCCTGCTGATAGAGAGGTTTCTGAAGCGTTGCGGGAGAGAAGAGGAGTGTTCACATGTCTTGTTAATTTAGTTCTCCAATCAACATTGTCCCCTGTTCTTGTAGTGCGCTTCCTGTATATTACAATAACGACTTTCACTGGTATAAGCAACGAGTAGACTTCAGAAAGAAGAGAGTAAATTAGTCGATCCGTATTGTATTACATGTTTCCGCACTTGCAGTCATTTGTATATTTGTAGCATGAAATTAACAGCCGGAGGGATAATAATCAATGAATGAAACAACTGTTCTTGTTGCTGCAGCAATTACAATCGGCTTCATGCATACGATACTGGGCCCCGACCATTACCTTCCATTCATCATGTTATCAAAAGCCCGTAAATGGAGCCGGGCAAAGACACTTACAGTAACACTGCTATGTGGAATAGGTCATGTTCTAAGTTCCATTGCATTGGGATTTGCCGGTATTGCCCTGGGGACTGCTCTATTCAAACTTGAAGCGATAGAATCTTTTCGGGGTGGTCTGGCAGGATGGCTGCTTCTGGCCTTCGGATTCACATATTTCATTTGGGGAGTACACCGGGTAATCCGTAACCGTCCTCATAAACATCTTCACAAACACGGGAATGGAGATGTACATATACATTCCCACAAACACATTGAAGAACATGCTCATGTTCACTCTAAAGATGCACGCAGTCTGACTCCATGGATACTCTTTACTATTTTTATCTTTGGTCCCTGCGAACCCCTTATCCCGCTTATAATGTATCCGGCAGCAGAAGGTAGCATAACAACGGTCATACTCGTAGCCATAGCTTTTGGAGTGACAACTGTGGCCACTATGCTGGGTGTCGTCATGGTCACATATCTCGGCTTGTCGAAGTTCTCACTCGGCCGGATCGAGAAGTATTCCCACGCCATAGCCGGCCTTGTCATCTTCCTTTCAGGAGTCTCTATCAAGTTCCTCGGCCTGTAATTAAAGGGACAGTATACTTAATTAAGTTGATGAGCCAGTACCGTACGTCACTTATTCCACTTTAGCCTATTGGCAAAGCAGTCTGGACTAAAGAGGAATAAGTGACGTACGGTACTACTTGCATAATTAAGTATACTGTCCCTTTAATTATTCCAGGGGAGGATTGTTTGGAAGGTGTCCATTAAGGCTTCAGGGGAGGTAAATAAAACCGAAATCCCCACATCGATATCATAGCCCCGCCCACCCGGGAAGTATGCTGTAATCTCATTCAGGTCAGTTGTCCCCAGATCCCAGAGCGGAATCATGTCAGTTGAAGAATGCCCGATACCGCGGAGGGAATCTGCTTCGAACAGGACCGGGTCAATTGGAATTCCCACCCCGTCATCATCTAAAATGTTCCATGCATGGAATACCAAAGTGTTTTTATCTTCACGAAGGAGACCGCCGACTATCTGAACAGATGCACCTCGGTTGGTAAGTGCATTCTGCAGGCTGGACGCCATCCCGAGGCAGGGCCCATCTCGTTCGCTGTTGTATGGCTTGGGAATCGACCTGATAATATCCGCTAAATCGTCGAAAGGGATTCCCGCAATGAAGTCAGAGAGCGGTCTGAATGTATAGGGAACCTGGGTGACATGAATGAGCAGGTTAATCATCCGCTCTGATCCTCCTGCAAGTTCATCTATTTCGGCTTTCAAAACACCATCTTCTTCGGTAAAGCCGCTTCCAAGTATTTCAATTTGCTGGTATGGAGGGTGGGGGACGGGAAGTGGGATTTCCACAGAGATATTTTCAGCAGTATTCGAACCTGAATTGATGACAGTTGCGGTGATTATCAACAGTGTGTCTAGCGGTTTTGTACCAATTAACCTCCTATTGAGCCAGTCGATTGATTCGGGATCTGTTATCCATGATCTGGCAATACCGTAGCAGACATTTGCTTCGTTGAAGTCACCGTAAGCTTCAAGCAGTTTGGCGAGATTTACACCGGCATTGCCGCCCTGCCCGGCAGCAACTTCAGCGAACAGAACGGCTCTTTCGGGGATTTCCTGCAGAGTAACGAGCCTCCAGCAGGAATCAGCAGGTGAGTAATTCGAAAGCACGAGAATGAGAAGGAGGATGGTCATCCCTGAAGTCCCTTTAAGGGATTTAGTTTTGCTGCTTTCATGGCGGGTATTATCCCGGATAATGCACTTAATACAAAGGCAATCGTGCTTATCAGTATTATGTTCATGGGGACAGTGCTTACCGGAATATGTTCGTGAAACGAATAGACATCCGGAAGCTGTATGAAGTCAGTGCTACCTAGAATCCAGCATCCGCCGAGTCCTATGCAGAGTCCGAATAGGACACCAATGGTGCCAACGAGAACACCTTCCCACAGAAATATCCTGAAGATGAGTTTATTCTGTGCACCCATTGCCTTCAGGACTGAAATATCAACCCTTCGTTCAACAGCAGTTCTGCTGATAGTTCCCATGATATTGAATGTTGCTACAAGTGTTATGAGTAGTATGGCAAGGAATGCTCCCATCCGTTCGAGTTTCATCGATGCCGTGAGTCCCGGATTCTGTTCCTGCCATGTACTGATGATTGCAGTTTCAGGGAGGAGAGTCTCCAGTTCGGTGATTACATGTTCGATGTTTGCGTCATCTGCGGGGTAGAGATTAAATCCCGAATACCCCCCTCGGGGGAGATATATTCGCTGAGCAAGTTCAAGCGGAATCCATGCGAGATTTTCATCATTTACAGGAAGTCCGGTTTCGACAGCACCCAGAATGACAGCTTTTCCGACAGCGCCTCCCCTTGATGAAAAGAATGCTGCAGGGGGGAAAATATATACAGTATCTCCCGAAGCGTGATAGAAATGATCAGCAAGATAGATACCCATGATGATGCCGTTTTCACCGTCTTCGGTTAATAGTTTAGTTGGGCCGTAAGAGCGTTCGGATGTCATTGCATTTTCGAGGAAGTCAGAGTCAGGTGCAATACCCATAATTCTGCACCCGTAATCGATTTTTCTTGACGGAAGACGCACTATTGCTTCTCCCCGTATAAATGGAGAAATCTTCCTGACTGATGGAAGTTCATTGATTTTATCTATCAGGGAGTCAGGAAGGATCAGGACATTCCCGTCAGCAGGGAGAATGGTCAGTGGAGAATCTACTTTTACAATAGACTCTGTAATGAAGTCTTCCAGTCCCGTCAGTACCCCCATCACAATGATAAGCGCTCCGACTCCGAGTGCTATTCCGGCAATACTGACAACAGTCGAAAACGCAATATGCCGGCGGCGGGGGTGCCGCTTCAGATACCGCCATGCAAGAAGCCACGATAGAAAACTCAAATAACCTCCTCAGCCGAACATCTCAGGCTAAATTCACACTAATATACATACTGCAAGGACTAAATGATTATTTATTTTGTTTTTCATTTTCAACTTAAAGTGTTAAAATAGGATGTACGGTAAACTAAAAAGGAGGATGAGTTTGTTCCTGATGCTTACAGTTCTGCTCGCAAGCGGTATTCCGATTCAGCATGACGGTGTTGAATTAGTCTACTCTGGTTCTGCAGGATGCGAGTTTGTAGTACATGTTGAAGAGCCTGTGTTTTATGAGTACTCAGGAAGTTGGTATCCTCACATTTCGGGAATGGGTATCTCTATTGCAGCCGGTGACTACATTCGACCGGCAAGAACCGTTCATATCCCGCTACCCCCGGGTATCATCCCGGAACTTACCTGCATTCCCGAGGGCATTATCGAATTGTCTCCGCCTGGTTCTCCTGCTGCAGCACCTGTCCCTTCGGGAAGCGGCCTCGAGACGGTCTGGACATCTCCGGGATCGATGCAGATAGAATCCCCCGGTGTTTATAGCGATATTTCGGTTATCACAGTTGCCGGAGTATCGGTTGCTGTAGTAACCGTATTTCCGTTTCCGGGGGATGAATTTGATAGATGTCCTGAAAGAATAAGAGTTATCCTCAGATGGGATGAAGTCCCAGGTTCCTGTGCATCCGCGAATCGGAGCTTAGAACACCTTTGCCTTCCGGGGACAGTTTCCTGGCAGCGAAGCAGTCCTGCAAGAAGATCGAGTCTTTTCTGGGGTAAGCCGTGGGCAAGGATGTCTCTATCAGCGATCGGTGTTTATGCAGTTACCGGAGCCATGCTTGATTCAGCCGGGATCGATATTCTGGGAGTTTCTACAGCGTCGCTTCGCATGTACAGTGGTCCGGGCGAGCAGTTTATCCTTAGCGAACCCGGCGATGAACATGAACTTCACGAACTTTCAATAGAAGTTTCGGACGACGGTGACGGAGTATTCGGGGAGACCGATACACTGAAATTCTATGGGATGGGCTTAAGGCGTTTTGTGGTTGATGACAGTTTGTCTGTAACCAGGCTTCATCACAGATACGCTGAAAACAACGTTTACTGGCTTACCTGGGGGGGAGAATCCGGAAAGAGAATCGAGACATTGAGCGCGATGCCGGACGGTTCACCGTTCTGGGGTGAATCGCTTCCTCAGTATTCATGGCAGGAACAGGAATATCAATGGCTTCCGCGAAGGGAAACGACAACCGGTTGGGTCTGGACAATGCTTTATAACAATATTCCGGCGTATTTCTATTTTTCCACCCCGTCTGCCGTGGGGAACGGGAATATTGCGGTATCGATAATTACCGCATCATCCGGCGAACACGAACTGGAGTTCCACCTGAACGGTGAATTGCTAGCAGATACTTTCTGGACAGGTTCTTTGGAGAGGATCTTCGAATTCAGCAATCTCGAACTTGACCCGACCATGAATCTTCTCAAAGTGACTTCAAGGGAGTTATCAGACGAAATATATTTTAATTACCTGGCACCCACATGGGAAAGGTCTTTATCTTATGCCGCCAACCGCCCCCTGATCTTCACGGATATTTCCGGTAGATATACACTTAATCTCGGAGGTGCGGGTACTGACTACTCTCTTTGGAATGTTACAAATCCCTATGCACCCGTAAGTATCAGGGGAGAGCTTACAGGTGATTCACTCAGTATTTCCTGTGATATAGCATTGGGTGAGAGAATGAGGCTGTTCAATCCCGATTCACATCTTGTTCCCGATTCAATCATTCCGGAAAGTCCGGGCAGAATATTGGGGACCGGCATTGAAGGAGATGTTGTTATCATAGTGGCTGATAATCTTCTCGATACTTCGGGGCCTTTGGAAATTGTATATGCCATGCGCGGCCTTGATGCTGTCATTGTCAGCACAAGCGAAGTGTATGATGAATTTGGACAGGGAGTCAGAGACCCCGGAGCAATCAGGTCATTTATCCGTTACACTCAGGATTCATGGTCAGAACCTCCCGCTGCTTTTGTTCTTGTCGGAGACGGGAGTTACGACCCCCTGATGTATGTAACCGATTCCCCAACCCTTATTCCGGTTTATATAAAACTTGGATATTCCAATGGGTGGAATATGGACGATTACTATGTCATCGCTCACGAAGGAGCGGCACTCCCTGAAGCCCCTATATCGAGAATCTCCGCACAAACGCCTGGCCAACTGACAGATTACCTGTCGAAACTGATGAATTATGAAGCCCGGATTGCTGCAGGGGAATGGAGTAATCGTGTGCTCCTGACGGCTGATGATGAGTGGGGTAACGGGTCTGCCAACGAAGTGGAACACACAAGAGCCTGCGAGTTACTTGCTGATTCGGAAATCCCAAGATCCATGGATCGGGTGAAATTCTATATGATCGAATATCCATGGCCCCCGGAGACCACTCCAAGCGGTCCCCATCCTGAAAAGCCTGATGCACACGAGGATTTCGTGGAAATGCTGTCGCAGGGATGGAGTACGGTTTTCTTTTTCGGTCACGGTTCCTATGGGCAGATAGCACACGAAAAACTGCTTGTCTCGACAGATGTCCAGAGAATTGAGAACGGCATGCGTCTCCCGATAATGATCTTCGCCAGTTGTGATGTGGGGCATTTCGATCTTATATCAGCAAACAGCATGTCGGAGGATTTCGAACTCAAAAGCGGCTCAGGTTCGATTGCATCCATCGGTGCAACCAGGGGAACATTTGCCTTGTCGAACATGTATCTCTTTGCAGACTATTCTGCTGAGTATTTTTCAGACGGTGCGGTTTCCTGTTCTGAAGCACTATGGCTTGGTAAACTGTCCAATCCAAGTTCCTATGCCAGCAATGGATTGTATGTAATTCTCGGAGACGGCGGCGTGTCAAATCAGAAGGCGGAAGAGATGCCTGTGTTTATGACAATAGCAGGAGATTCGCTTCAAAGGGGCCAGCTGAATACGGTAACAGGTCATTTAGATGAGAGTACATCCGGACAGTTCAACATTACAGAGAGTGGAAGAGAGACTCAATACGATTGTCTTGGCGGTGCCGTCATCGACTATCTCAGGTACGGGTCGAGCATATACAGTTCACTTATTACTTCAGAAAATAGTGACATTACTGCTCAGTTCTTTATGCCAATACAGGCAGATACGGGGGCGTTCTCGAGATGCAGTGCATTCGGGCTGTCTCTCAATCAGCCTGAAATCTCTTTTCGTGAATGGGTTGCCGTTTATGACAGTGGAGAACACCTTGAAGATACAATTCCTCCCTTGATAGACATGTGGCTTGCAAATTACCGCGGTGTTGAAATTCCTGAAGTGTACGGCACAATCGAACTCAATGCCGAACTGTCTGATTCAAGCGGGATATGCGCAATGGGCGGAGGAGCCGGCAGGACGATCATGATGAGTCTCGATTCCGAGGGATTCGATTTAGGTGCTTATTTTTCATACCTGCCTAACAGTTATACCAACGGCATGCTGGAATTTACACTTCCGTCCCTGGCAGATGGAGAACACAGGATAATTCTGGCAGTGTGGGATGGTGTTGGAAACACACTTAGAGATACGCTTGACTTTACTCAAGTGCAGGCTCCTGAAGAAATGCTCTCTGATTTCTTTGTCTATCCCAACCCCGGCGACGGACTTCGGTGTTTCAACTTCAGGTCTGCAGTAGCAGGCACGGCTGAGGTTGCTATATACACGGTGAATGGAAGGGCAATTTGGGAAGAGCAGTCCGACTGCAGTCAGGGATATAACCAGATACTCTGGGACGGGAGGGATATGGATGGCGATATTCCTGCATCGGGAACATATATCTACAGGATAAATTATACAGGTGAGAATGAACAGAACAGTTCTGTCGTGGATGTATTTATCATCATGCATGACGGCTGATAGATGGGAATAAATGGATTACTCTGAGGATTACATTGTTTCATTCGAAGAAGCGGCAGACATTTTGTCGATTGCTGTCTCTCCGGTCGGATTTACAGGAGCCGGAATGTCGGCTGAAAGTGGGGTGAGGACTTTCAGGGGAGAAGATGGTTATTGGAAAGAACACAGGGCGACGGACCTTGCCACTCCGCAGGCACTTCACAGAGACCCGAAACTTGTCTGGGAATGGTACAAAGAGAGACTTCTGCATTATGACACAATCGAACCCCATCCGGGGTTTCATGCATTGAAGCGTCTGCAGGATATAAAGGGCAAACTGCCTGTAATAACGCAGAATGTCGACGGACTGCATCATAAAGCAGGGCTTTCGAATGTAATAGAACTTCACGGGAGTTTACGCACAGCGTCATGTCTCGATAAATGCGGTGCTTCTGCACTCCAATTGACGGAAGAACTTGTAGAAGATATTCCGCCATACTGCTCATGCGGTGCAGTTCTCAGACCTGATGTAGTGCTTTTCGACGAAGCACTCCCAATGCAGGAGATCGAACGGGCATTCGGGCTTGCAGAGAGTTGCGACCTTATACTCGGCATAGGTACTTCGATGCAAGTATATCCTGCTGCCGGTATACCGGTATATGCATTGAGACACGGGGCGCATGTGATAGAAATCAATCCCGAGAAAACTTCATTGTCCGGTCTTCCGGGAGTGATATTCATCGAAGGCAAAGCAGGGGAAGTGCTTCCAAGACTTGTTGACAGGGCGTTTAATCGATGACATTCATTCTGCTTTCACTGGTATTGTTTTCAGGGTCCGGGTTAATTCCAATCGAATGTAATCCCGAATCCGTATTCCGGACAATCTTTGAAACCGGCGAACCTGAGATGATGCAGTATGAAGACGGGAATATTCTGAGTTTCGGGAACATGGGGTCGAGATGTGTTCCGGGTGAACCGCTGCGGCCCGTTAAAACACTTTACATTCCTGTCCCTCCCGGCTCTGCTCCGGAATTGTCTTATACCGTTCTGGAATACGGGAATATCGAGCTGCCGGCAGAAGAAAAGAGAACCCCCATTATTTCAGGTACGGGATTGCAGACATCAGAAGTAAGCGTTCCGATGCAGAGCCCGCCTGATGTCCCCGTTGAATTTGTCGGGGTTATTCCGCTTGCTGGGTCTCAGGTGGCTATTATCAGGATATATCCCGCTTTTGGAGAGCATCCGGATGTATATGCATCCCGGATTGACATTTCTCTTCAGTGGGAGCCGGTATCAGGTGGAAGATCGCTTGAATCTAATGACCTGCTGCAGCAGGTTGCACCCTCCGGAACACTATGGTGGCAGGGAATGGCCGGCAATCGAAACGATGAGAGTATTTTCTGGGGTAAACCCTGGGCAAGGATAGCAATCGGAGAAACCGGGGGATATGAGATATTGGGTGCGGAACTTGAAAATGCGGGATGCAGTGTTGTAGGTTCTGCTTGCTCAGGTTTTCGCCTGTTCACAGGACCCGGAATTATGTTCAGCAGAAACAATCCTGCAGAAGAACACACGCTGGAGGAAGTTGCATTTACAGTAATCGATGAAAACAGCGATGGAATATTCGATTCGTCAGACAGGATAAGATTCATCGGCAGGGGACTCGAGCGCTGGAGCATAAGCGAGGGTGTCATTTCGCGGATTCAGCACCGTTATGCCACGCACAATGTTTACTGGCTCACATGGGGCGGAGAACCAGGGCTACGTATAGCAGAGACTTCCGCATCTCCCGGAAGATATCCGGACTGGGGTAACTCATTTATCATGGATGACTGGCTTGCTGATGATGTTATCTGGGAGCCGGCTTATGAGCGTAATACGGGCTGGGTCTGGATGATAAAGAATCCCGGCGGGGACTTCGATGTATCGTTCACTCTCCCCGGAGTCACCGGTGACGGTATCTTAACAATCGACCTGACCGCTCTTGATTACGGATTTCATTCGGTGAGAATAATGCTGAATGGGACTGAAATCGGGGAGGACAGCTGGTCAGGTTCCGGAGAGAGGGTCATCAGTATCGAAGATGTGCCGTTTTCCACATCGAACAATCTTGAAATACAGTACCTTGAAAGCGGTTCAGGGGGGCAGGTTGCACTTGTCAGCGTTCATCCTGAATATCCTGCAAATACCGGTTCTGTTACCTCCCGCCGGATATTCCCGGGCAGATCTGCAACCGGGAAATACAATATGGAAATTTCGGGAGTGACTTCAAATTGCGGAGTGTATGACCTTCAGGATTTCTGTGTTCCTGTTCTTCTCGATGAAACCGTGTACTCGGGCGGAGAAATGTCGTTTTCCTACAGTGTGGATTCCTCAAGTGTCATGATGGTGATTGATGACGGAGACTGGATTTCACCTGATTCTGTATCATCATCGTCTCCGGGCCGGTTACTTGGTACAGTGACAGAAGGTGACAGGCTTTTTGTAGTTCCGGATGTGCTTTTCGAGAGTGTACAGGCAATGATCAATATCTCTCAGGTATCCGGTTTCACGCCGATTACAGCCCTTACTTCAGAGATATACAATGAGTTTGGACAGGGAATAGTCGACCCCGGTGCAATCAGGTCTGCCGTAAGGTGGGGAATGGACTCATGGGGACGGGGCATTAGCGGTGTCGTACTTGTCGGAGACGGACATTACGACATTAGAAATTTGACAACATCTGAAAAAGTGATGATTCCACCATGGATAATACTGGGCAGTTCGAGAACTGACTGTATCGATGACATATATGCAATGGTGCATGAAGGAGCGACACTTCCGGAAGTTCCGATAAGCAGAATACCTGTAATGACTTCGGTAGAATTGAATACATGCAATGCAAAAGTGCAGCACAGAGTCAGCGGAGAAGCAGACGGGGAGTGGATGAACAGGATTGTTCTTGTTGCTGATGATGAATGGGGACAAGGCGGCTCGCAAAACGAATGTGAACATACAGAAAACTGTGAACTTCTTGCAGAACATGACCTTCCGCGGTATTTGAACCGGACAAAGTTCTACATGATAGAGTATCCCTGGCCCCCCGGGTCGTGGCCCCCTTCGGGTCCGCATCCGGATAAACCGGATGCCCGGGAAGCATTTCTCGAGACATTTAATGCAGGATGCGGGAGCATGATTTATCTCGGACACGGTGCTGCTAATCAGATTGCTCATGAAAAACTCATGCTGCTGGAAGATGTCGGGGGGCTTTCGAATGACGACAGACTTTCGTTCTCTGTCTGGGCTACCTGTGATATGGGACATTTCGACAATCCTGGGAGTGACTGCATAGGGGAAGCTCTTGTTCTGCATCCAGCCGGCGGGAGTATATCAACCGTTGCAGCAACCCGCGGTACTTTCGGACATTCCAACTATGAACTCACTTCAGAAATTCTGGATATGCTTTACTCTGACCCGGAGTGTTTGACAGGAGATGCTCTCTGGCTTTCTAAACTCGAACTGGCAGGTTCATATCAACTTAACAACAGGTTCTATATCTACTTCGGATATCCTGACATCCCGCTTGCCCGTGCTTCTAATACCGCTACCGTTGCCGTTGTCGGGGATACTCTGAGCAGTTATGAACTAAACACGATTAGCGGCAAGGACTTTCAGGAAGACGGACTTGTATTTGTGGAGTTGTATGAATCTTCGCAGGAAATCCGGTACACATGTTTGGGCGGGGCTTCTATCTACTGGCTTCAATACGGCGGAGCAGCGTACCGCGGCAGTCAGGCTATTGTCGATAGTGAATTCGAACTCGACTGCTTTATTCCGGGGCAGGCAAGAACAGGTGATTCAGCGAGAGTTTCGGGGTGTGCGATAAGCAGTATTGAAACAGTTTGCGGAGCATCCGATCCAGTTGTCCTGACTCAGGGAAGTTATTCCGGTGGCGACACGGAAGGTCCCTCAATAGACATATGGATACGCGGCTACAAGGGGATTGAAATCCCATCTGTGACAGGTGACATCATACTTGAAGCAGACCTAACCGATTCGAGCGGTATATGCATACTCGGTGGCTCCGCCGGAAGTCAGATAACTCTATTTGTTGATGAAACCGGAACTGATGTAAGCCGTTGGTTTACCTATGCGATGGGAAGTTCATCGCATGGCAGATTAACTTATGATCTAAAAGAGCCTGCTCCCGGTGAGCATAATCTCATTCTCTGGTGTGTCGACGGAATTGGAAATACTTCAAGAGATACATTAACAATAGATATACCTCTTTCCGGCAATCTTCTTTTGACTGAGACTGTTGTCTATCCAAACCCCGGAGACGGCAGAAGATGTTTCAGTTTTAGAATATCCGAAGCTGCACAGGTAAATCTCTCGATATTTACTATTAACGGTACAAAAATCATGGAAATCCCAATGCAGTGTTCACAGGGATATAATCAGATATTGTGGGACGGTTTGGATTTTGACGGTGATTTCCCGGCATCAGGGGCGTACATTTACAGGTTAGAGGGGTTGGCAACAGATGCTTCTGTACATAACCGTACATCTGCCATAGTCGGAATCGTGGCAGTAATCAGAGAGTAGGAGTAAAATGAAAAAGTCTGAGAACATAAATGACAAGATATCCTGGCTCTGGAAACAGGTAGAGGAATCGAGAAAAGCAGGTGACGAGGAGGTCTGCCGCGAAAGTCTTGAAAGGCTCCTTGGTGATTCTTCTGTTCGCAACACGGCTGACTATGACCTGGCTCTTTTGAACCTGTCTCAAATAGACATTGATACGGGAATGACGAGAGAAGCGGCTGTGAGAATGAATGACTTCAAGTGGCATGGAGTCCCGAGCCCTGCCGGATTACTCCTTGCCGGAGATATCTATCTGAGACTTGAGCGGTTTAAGCAGGCGAGGAGCACATTCTCAGAATATTTGAAATCGATTCCCGAAGACCTTAATGCACGGCGAAAACTGGGACTCGTATATCTGATGCTCGACGAAGATGATGAAGCGCAAAGGGAACTTCTTGCCGTGTCACGCAGAGAGAAGAACAGGGTGCCGGAAACCCTGACCTATCTTGCGATGCTCGAAGCAAAGGCAGGGAGACTCGAAGAGAGCCTTCACCTTCTTCTTCAGGCTCGCGATATAGCACCGCATGATGAGAAAGTCGAACATACACTGCTGCGGATAGAAGCTCTGAGAGTCAGTCTGAAAAGAAAAGCACTCTCTCATGAGAATCTTCCGCTGGAAGACATATCGGCGGGAATGGTTAGTGGTATGCTCGAATTCCACGGCTATTCGGCAGAACTGGCGGCAACCGCAAGAGATGTCTGGAACAGTTTCTGTGCAGAAGTCAAGCCGACCGGCAGAAAACCTGCCATCTGGGCTGCCGCACTTGAATATGCCGTGACCATCAACGGCCCGCATTACACACAGGAACAGCTTGCGGATGAATACGGGATATCTGTGACACAGCTCCGTGACCATTATCAGACCATTGCAGAAACAGTCGATCTCAACGCTTTGATAAGCACTGACCTTCTGACAGAGACAGAGAGAGCAGGACATTGCCTTTCAGGTCTCGTCAGGCGGGAGGAGATGGCATCGGCAATCACTGAAGCCTCTTCACAGCTCGATAATTTCAATAACCCTGGGGAAGTGTGCTCTTGGGTGTTCGACAGAATAGAACCTGCAAATGATGCCGAACGTCGAGAGATCGAAGACTTCCTGAACTTCATCTGGTGGCGCAAGCGGCGCTAGCCTGCGCTAAATGGGGACATTCCTCCGAAGGAGGAGTGTCCCCCATAAGCATCAACCTTTATCCAAGTAGCCAGGACACTTGATTCCCAATCCCAGGGACATGATTTCTTCGTGTCCCGCAGAAGCCCAGCGAATCAAGTAAGTGACCAGGTTACAGAAGCATGAGTTCCTGCTTTCAAGGAGGAGTGTCCCCTATAAGCACCTTCCGTTATCTCATGTAACCATGAAACTTAATTCATCGTAACCCAAAGGTAGAACTTGGCGAATTAAGTATCACGGTTGCATATTATCTTGTTACGGTTAATCTAAATCTAAACTGGAAAGGGATGGAATGAACGGCAAAAAGTATATCTATTTCTTTGGCGGAGATGTCGCTGAAGGTAACAAGGAAATGAAAGACCTGCTCGGTGGGAAAGGTTCCAATCTGTCGGAGATGACATCGATAGGAATACCTGTGCCACCGGGATTTACACTCAGTACGGAAGCCTGCGCTGTCTTCAATGAACTTGAAGGCGACTGGCCCGAAGGACTCGAAGATGAAGTAAGACTGAATATCGCAAAACTCGAAGAACTGACCGGCAAAAAACTTGGATCATGCACAAATCCCCTTCTTGTCTCTGTGAGAAGCGGAGCTGCCGTATCGATGCCCGGAATGATGGATACTGTGCTGAATCTCGGTTTGAATAAGATAACTCTGAACGCCATAGCAGAAAAAAGCGGTAATATCCGGTTTGCCTGGGATTCATACAGACGGTTCATACAGATGTTCGGTGATGTTGTCATGAATGTTCCGCACCATGATTTTGAAGAAATTCTTCAGGAAATGAAAGACGCAAGAGGTGTCGATCTCGACACGCAAATGTCGTCAGAAGATCTGGAGGAGCTTGTCAATAAGTATTTCGTGCTTTACGAAAATACAATAGGTTCGCCGTTCCCCGAAGATCCGTGGGAGCAGCTGCGGCTCTCCGTCAATGCTGTTTTCGGTTCATGGAACAATGACAGGGCGATTAAGTACAGGAAACTGAATGACATTAAGGGATTGATAGGTACGGCTGTCAATGTTCAGACGATGGTATTCGGTAATCTCGGTGATGATTCCGGAACCGGAGTCTGCTTTACGAGAAATCCATCCAACGGTGAAAACAAGTTCTACGGTGAATACCTGATGAACGCTCAGGGAGAAGATGTTGTTGCAGGTATCAGAACGCCTTTGCCTATATCGACTCTCGAAGATGTTGACCCCGTTGCTTATGCAGAACTCATTGCCATACGCGAAAAACTCGAGGCTCATTACAAAGATGTTCAGGACATTGAGTTTACACTGGAAGACGGGAAGCTCTACATACTTCAGACCAGAACAGGAAAGAGGACCATCTTTGCAGCACTGAATATTGCTATGGATATGGAAGATGAAGGTTTGATAGATGCAGAAACCGCTGTTCAGCGCGTACCCGCTTCAGAATTTCCAAAACTGTTTGCACCTGTGCTGAATGAAGACGGTAAGAAGGCAGCTGTAAAACTGACTTCAGGACTTAATGCGTCTCCTGGGGGTGCCTGCGGACTCATCGCATTCTCGGCGAATGAAGCGGAAGAGATGGAGGAGAGGGGAGAAGCAGTAATACTCTGTAGGAAGGAAACAAGCCCTGAAGACATAGGCGGCATGGCTGTGTCGAAGGGAATCCTGACCTCCAGGGGCGGAATGACTTCCCATGCAGCAGTTGTTGCAAGGGGAATGGGTGTTCCCTGTGTTGCAGGTGCCGGAGATCTGGTAATCAACAGCAGCACAAAGACTATTACCTGCGGTGATGTTACACTGGGCAGCGGAGATGTCATCGCAATCGATGGTTTTACCGGCGAAGTATTTGCCGGTGAAGTAAAGGTTTCCCCTTCTGAAATTCTGCAGATAAGTCTGGGTGATGCCGATGCATCAGATTCCATACTTTTCAAAAACTACTCGAAACTCATGAAATGGACGGATGAGTACAGGCGGCTTGGCGTTCGCACAAATGCAGAAACACCGAATGACACAAAGACCGCAGTTGCTTTCGGAGCTGAGGGAATTGGTCTCTGCAGAACCGAACACATGTTCTTCGAAGGTGACAGAATTACATCGTTCCGCAGGCTCATACTTGTTGCAGAAGAGGTAAAGGGTCTGAGAGACCGGATGAGTGCCGGAGACCCTACGGGTGAACTGGCGAAGAAACTCGAAGAACCGCTTAAAGAGTATGATGAAGCTTTGGCTGAACTTCTTCCCGTACAGCGCGAGGATTTCGAAGGTATCTTCAGGGTTCTGAACGGGCTGCCGTGTACTGTCAGGCTGCTCGACCCGCCTTTACATGAGTTCCTTCCGCATGATGAAGCCGGACAGGAAGAAGTTGCGGAGGTGCTTGGCGTTACAGCTGAAAAAGTACGCACCACTATCGAGAAACTACACGAATTCAATCCAATGCTCGGTCATAGGGGATGTCGGCTCGGACTTACTTATCCGGAAATCTCCGATATGCAGGTGCGTGCAATAATTGAAGCTGCCCTGAATTGCTTCGACGAAGGAATCCCTGTTCTTCCGGAGATTATGATACCGCTTGTGGGACATCCGCTAGAACTGAAGATCTGCAGGGAGAGAGCACAGGCTGAGATTGACAAGGTGTTTGCAGAACGTGGTAAATCTCCCTGTTGCATCGACTATAAGATAGGTACGATGATAGAAATACCGAGAGCCTGTATTGCAGCCGGAGAAATCGCGGAGCATGCTGAATTCTACAGTTTCGGAACGAACGACCTTACACAGATGGGTTGCGGATTTTCACGAGATGATGCCGGTAAATTCCTCGGAGATTATGTAAAGATGGGTATCTATGAGAGAGATCCGTTTGCATCTATCGACCAGGCAGGTATCGGTGGACTGGTGACACTTGCAGTTGACCGTGGACGAAAGGCAAAACCGGACCTCAAGATAGGTGTATGCGGTGAACATGGCGGAGATCCCGACTCGATAGAGTTCTTCGATAAAGCCGGACTGAATTATGTGTCCTGTTCACCTTACAGAGTCCCGATTGCCCGTCTTGCAGCTGCACAGGTTTCACTGAGAGAAAGATCAGGCAGTTAACTTAAACGGTTAAATACAGGGTGCATTATTGTCAGGAGTAAATATTGGCATCTGACATAGTTATCAGATCCGGTTTCAAAGAGTATGACCAGGGTGAGATAGCCGTGGCTCTCGAAGAGATGATAGAGAGTTCCGGTGATTGGCCGGACTCGATATCGGAAGGCAGCCGGGTTCTTCTTAAAGTAAACATGCTTGCCGCCAAGTCTCCCGGGCGCGGAATAACCACACATCCTGCAGTTGTAGGAGCGATGGCTGAACTTCTGAAGCGAAGGGGATGCCATGTTGCCGTTGGCGACAGTCCAGGTGGTGCTGTCAAGGGTGTAGAACGCTACTGGAAGAATTGCGGATTCAGGAAGCTGGCAGAAGAAATGGAACTTGAACTGGTCAATTTCGAGAGTTCCGGCTCTGTAAGGAAGACAGTTAACGGCACTGAATACAACATAGCACTGCCTGTATTCGAGTATGATGCAGTCATAAACATGTGCAAGTTCAAAACGCATATGCTCTGCAGGCTTACAAATGCAGTCAAAAACTCATACGGAGTTGTTCCGGGATTGATAAAAGCAATCATTCACAGTTATGCCGTTCACCCGTCTCAACTGGCAGAACATATTGTAAACATTTACGGACAAGTGAAATTCGACCTTGTAGTAATGGACGCCATTCTCGCAATGGACGGGAAGGGACCAAGTACTGACGGAACAAAGCGGTGGGACGGTATTCTCGCAGTAGCACGGGATTCTGTGAACCTCGACATTGTGATGTCTGAGATGGCGGGACTACCCTACCTGAAACTCGATACGAACAGGATTGCACTGGAGCGGGGTTATGGAAAACCGTTTGAGGAGATTACAGTCGATGGGGAAGCCGTATTGGAAAAATTCCGCATTCCGGGAGTTAACTTCTACAATCATCTTCCCTCGTTCCTCGGTTCCATTGCGAGATATTTCTTCAAGAATCCGCCGAAGGCAAATAAAAAATGTACGGGATGTGCTGTTTGTGCTGAAGCCTGTCCTGTCGATGCAATAGTAATAAAAGACGGGAAAGCGGTTATGGACAGGAAAAAGTGTATCATGTGTCTTTGCTGCCATGAACTGTGTCCGGAGAACGCACTGGACATAAAGTTACCGTTCAACAGACATTGAGATGACAGGATGAAGAAAGAAGAAAGAACATTTTCGCATAAAATGCAGTATTACCTTATCAGGGTCGTTACTTTTTGTATCAGTCTGGTACCGTTGAGGTGTGCATTGGCTTTCGGAGCCTGTCTCGGCTGGTTTGCCTGGCGTGTTGTGCATATACGCAGTGCTGTTGTTTTGAAGAACCTGACACTGGCTTTTCCGGACAAAACTGAAAAAGAACACGACCGGATTGCTGTGCAGTCCTACATAAATACAGGCAGGTTCATGATGGAGTTCGCACGACAGAAGAGAGTAAACAGGAAATACATCGAGAAATACATCGAAATCGATGATGAAGCACTTCAGCAGTTAAGGAATCTCGACACGGGATGCCTGATAATATCAGGACATTACGGCAACTGGGAACTCTATGCAATAGCATTTGCATATCTTCTCGATGACCATTCACTTCTTGTGGGTGAGCTGAAAAACAGTTTGGTGGACGACTACATCAATGAACTAAGGGCATCACATGTCACGGAGTGTTTCGATGCAAGGGGAGTCGTGCGCGGGGTGTTCAAAGTGATGAAGTGCGGGGGAACAGTTCTGTGGCTGTCAGACCAGGAGGCAGGAAAGGACGGGATAAAAGTTGATTTCTTCGGCTATCCTGCTTCAACACCGAGGGGAGCAGCTGCATTTTCCGTGAAACTAAATGTTCCGGTAGTATTGGGTGTGCTGGTGCGCAAGAAAGGGCCGTATCAGAAACTCATTCTCTTTTCCCCGATATATCCCGACCCGAAGATCTCACGCGAAGATGCTGAAAAGAAGATAACACAGGAGTACACGGCTGAACTCGAAAAGATGATACGGATGCATCCTGAAATGTACTGGTGGGTGCACAGGCGCTGGAAATCGACAGGTCTATATCGAAAGAAAAAGAAACGGGAGACCAATGAAGAGTAAAGTAGCGGTTCTAAAGACAAGTCCGGAAACCGTACTTTCCGATTACGGAAAACTGATGCGAAGTGTAGGCTATTACGACAAAATGGACATGAATGCAGATGTACTGCTTAAGATAAACATATCCTGGCACCATTGGTATCCTGCTTGCTCGACGACACCGTGGCAGCTCGACGGAGTGATAAGAACCCTTCGGGAAGACGGAGTTCCGCAGGAGAGAATTGTTTCCACGCACAACAGGACAGTTGTAGTCTGTGACAAGGAAGGCGAAAAAGGAAATAATCTGGTACAGGTCGATGAAGGCATCCACAAAATAAGAAAAATGAGACTCTATGAAGAACCGGTCAAGTGGGAGGTCTTCAAGCCTTCAAAGCCGTTCCGGGTGCTTGACAAGATATTTCCCGATGGCGTGAGAATCCCTGATTTCCTCATCGGTAAAAACATTATTCAGATGCCGACTGTTAAAACTCATGTTTTCACCACGATTACAGGAGCCATGAAGAATGCATTCGGAGGGCTTCTGAGTGAACGTCGTCACTGGACTCACGGTGTGATTCATGAAACTCTTGTTGACCTGCTGCGGATTCAGAAAGAGATTCATCCTTCAATATTTGCCGTGATGGACGGTACTTTTGCCGGTGACGGACCGGGTCCCCGGGCAATGATACCGCATGTAAAGAATTACATACTTGCGTCTTCTGATCAGGTGGCTATCGATGCAATCAGTGCGAAAATGCAGGGATTCGATCCAATGACAATCGACTTCATAAGGCTTGCCCATGAAGAGGGGTTGGGTACTGGAAATCTGGCTGATATAGAGATTGTAGGCGAAGATATTTCTAAAGTGAACTTCCATTTCAAGCAGACAGAGACATTTGCAAGCAGGGGACAGAAAGCAATCTATCACGGCTGGCTCAAGCCTTTCGAAAAAATTCTGCTGAGAAGTCCCATAGTTCCATGGTCATTCCTGGCAAGCAGATTCTATCACGATGCATTCTGGATGAATCTCGTAGGTAAGAAGCGAATCAAGGATGCTCTCGAGTCCGAATGGGGAAAACTTTTTCTTAAATACGGAGACCCTGATAACATTCCGCCATTCGAGAGTGGAAATACAGGAGAAGATGAGTAAGAAAATAAAGCAGGCTGTTCTCGGTTGCGGAAGATGGGGGGCTTTTCATCTATGGTACGGCAGCAGGATTGGGAATGAAGTTTACGGCTGGGAGCCGGAAGGAATGCCTGTTTTCGAATCACTGATGAAGGAACGGAAAAACGAATACCTGGAACTTCAGGATGATATTTCTCTTTCCAATGATCTTTCGTTAGTCTCGGACATGGACATCATCATGATAGCAGTGCCTTCACAATCTTTTCGCGGGTTGGCAAAACAGTTGAGCGGATCTAATCTTACAAATACAGATATAGTACTATGTATGAAAGGTATTGAACTCAGCACACACAGGAGACTGTCGACAATTACTGTGGAAGAGAATGTGCAGGCGCGGAGCATTTCCATCTGGGTTGGCCCCGGCCACCCGCAGCAATTTGTCAGGCAGGTTCCGAGCTGCATGCTTGTAGTCTCGGAAAAAATGGAAGCGGCCGACCGCATTGCAGGGATTATGGGAAGTGATCTGATTAGATTCTACAGGTCGACTGACCTTCCAGGGTGTGAGTTTGGTGCAGCCGCCAAGAATGTTATCGGCATTGCAGCAGGCCTTCTGGACGGACTGGAATATTCCGGACTGAAAGGGGCTTTGATGGCGAGAGCACCTCAGGAGGTAGGCAAACTCATAGCGGCAATCGGCGGAGACTGGCGAAGTGTTTATGGCCTATCGCATCTTGGGGATTATGAAGCCACTCTTTTTTCTCCTTTCAGCCGGAACCGCATGTATGGAGAGATGCTTGTCAGGGGAGAAAGACTGGCATCACTTGCAGAAGGGGTAGCAACTTCTCATGCGATCAGGTCTCTTGGTGTCGAATTGGGAGTTGATATGCCAATCACATCTGTAGTCAGTGATGTCATCAACGGTGTAATCAAACCCGAAGATGCAGTCAGTATCTTATTCAGAAGACCGGAAAAAACGGAATTTCCCGAAGAATTCAACCGGGTATCCGGTGAGAGTCCGGGCGTATGACCAATAACAGCATATATCTCGACAATCTCACTATTACACCTATAATGGACGAGGCAATAGATGCCATGGTCGAAGCAATGCATGGAGATTACGGGCACATAAGAAGCACAAATGAACCGGGAAGGAAATCCCTTGAATATCTTCAGGCAGCCGAAGAGATTCTTGCCGGTTATTTTGGTGGCGGAAGTACCCGATTTTACTATGACGGGGGAGTAGCAAATGCTCTTTCCCTGCTCTCTGTTGCAAAGATTCAAAAAAACAAAGGCAGATCCCATATAGTTGCATCTCCCATTGAGCACGCTTCTATTGTGATGGCACTGCGGATGCTGAAGAACGAGGGTTTCTCAGTCTCTTTTACATCCATCGAAAAAGGGAGCCTTCGGGTGACACCTGAAATGCTAGAAGATGAGATAAGGGACGATACCGGAATTGTAACAATCGGTATGGCTTCTGATGAATCAGGTGTGATTCAACCTGTAGAAGCTCTTTCGGAAGTAATTAGTGGTAAAGACATTTTGTTCCATTGCGATGCAAGAAGTGCAGCAGGAAGGTTACCTGTTAATGTTCGTCAAGCCGGCATAGACATTTTGACGATTGCCTCGCATAAATTTGGCGGTCCTTTTGCCGTTGGTGCTGCTGTTGCTCTTTCCGGAAATTCAACCATATTCAATTCATCTCCGGAATTTTCGGGGGTTGTGAATATACCCGGAATAGCAGGACTCATAGCGACGCTTAGAGTGTTGGACACGGGAATCGAAGCAAGAGCAAGGATGATGAACCACCTTAGAAGCGAAGTTATTCAGGGATTGAAGAAACTGAAGGTAGATGTTTCCGTAATAGGTGATGATATCGACAATCTGCTTCCCGGAATGCTCATGCTAAAACTCCCCGTTGTAACTTTAGAGAGATTTCATATCAGACTGGAAAGCAGAGGAATTGTTGTTCCTTCGCATAACTCATCTGCAAGGCTTGCATATTTACGCCGCACCGGTCTGGACTATAACAGTCCCGACAGGTATCTTGCTTTTGCCTTTGCACCTGAGAATACACTGGTGGAAGCGGAGATGCTGATCCGGAACATATGTGAATTTACCGGAGGTTATGATGATGAAGTATCTTAATATTCTACTGCTTGTCATTGTTATTTCAAGTATGTCTACAACTGCAGATGCGGATTCGGGATGCAGGTATCTGTGGGTTGTTCGTAATGACCTGACATCCAGGAAGTCCATTGATGTTCTTCTGGAAAGATCTGAAATCTCGGGAGCCAACGGGCTCATGGTACAGGTAGTGGGGCGTGCAGAATCCTATTATCTGTCATCCATTCTACCGTCTGCAGATTTCGATGCAAATTTCGACCCGCTGGAGTACATCATCATTCAGGCCCGTGCACGGGGGATGGAAGTACATGCCTGGATAAATGCTTTCCTTGTATGGTCTGCTCCCTATCCTCCTCCCAACCCTGAACATATATGGCACACTCACCCGGAATGGTTCATGGCAGACAGGTTCGGCATATCGACAAAGACTTATTCGAGGGAAGAATGCGATGCATCCGGGATAGTCGGTGCCACGCTGTCACCTGCGGTGCCGGAGGTTCGTGCCTGGCTTGCAGATATTGCTGTCGAAATTGCATTGAAATATGATGTTACAGGTATTCACCTCGATTATATAAGATACCCAAATCAATCCTTTGGTTTCGAAGTCCCTGCTGTTGCTGAATTTTACCTTCAAACAGGTAGAAATCCGGAGAACATGAATAGATACTCGAGTGTATCTGCTGAAACTGACAGCATCTGGCAGGAATGGAAAAGCGAGCAGGTAACAGAGACGGTGGAAACGATCAGAGCAGCACTCAGGCGGAATTCACCGGAAACTCTTTTGTCATGCGCTGTAATGGCTGACCCCTTCGATGCAGTACTACATTATTCCTGCAACTGGACAGACTGGCTTGAAGATGGTTTGATTGATTTTGTCTGCACGATGGCCTATACGGATAATGCTGCGACTGCACAGCGACTGGCAATTCTCGAAACTGCAATATGCCCCGAAAAGGTCGTGTATGGAATTGGAATCTACAATCAGTCATTTGCTTCTGCCATTGCAGGCAGTGAAGAAGCTCTTGCCAGGGGTGCTGCGGGTATATGCATATTCGACCTTAATTCAATGACCGAAGAAGACGCATACATGTTCAGATCTTTCTGGGATGTATCGGAACCACTTGTGCACACGCTCGATGCGGCAGTTTTCTATAGACTCTTCCCGCTATTGGAGGATTACTGATGCGTCTTGCTGTTCTTGCCAGTGGAAGCAACGGAAATGCCATTGCAGTGGAACATGAAGGATATGGGCTTTTCTTCGATGCCGGGCTCAGCGGAAAGCGACATTCAGAGCGCTTATGCGAATCGGGATTGAATGTCATGGAACCGCATGCACTGTTCATAACGCATGAGCATTCAGACCATATAAAAGGAGCAGGTATCATTGCCAGAAAATGGCAGCTCCCCATTTATGCAACATCAGGTTCGCTTGGGGCGTGCAAGACAAAAATAGGTAAAGTACCATCTGCAAATGTCCTCGTAAACGGTGAAAATATCGAGATGGGTCCATTCACCATTCATGCATTCAGCGTTGCGCACGATGCTGCAGACCCTTCAGGCTTTATTATCGAATGGAGCGGCGGCAGGCTTGGGATAGCAACAGACCTTGGAAAAGTGGGACCTCTTGTGAAGGATAGCCTGTCAGGATGTACTGCTCTTGTCATCGAATTCAATCACGATGAAGAAATGCTCTGGAATGGAAGTTATTCATGGCCGCTCAAAGAGAGAATTGCATCAAATCACGGACATCTCTCGAACGAAGACGCTTCTGTTCTGCTCGAACGGGTGCAGAGTGATGACCTCGTCTGCTGTGTTCTTGCGCATCTAAGTGAAGAAAATAATAAACCGCACCTGGCAGAAGTCGCGTCACAGCGGGTGGCGGGTGAATCCGTAACTATTTATACGGGGATGCAGGATAAGGCTCTGCAGGCTATAGTACTATAGCGGGAGGATAGACCTATGAAGTTCACATTATTATTGTTGACTGTTCTTGTTCTTGCTGCATCTGCCGGTTCTTTCGACATTGCTGTCTCAGGCGGCATTCTGTGGGCTACCGGCCAATGGGGAAATGATTTTGGCAACGGGATGAACTGTGAATTCACCGGTGTCTGGAATATCCTGTCTTCAATTTCAACGGGGGTAACTGTTTCCGGCACAACATACAGCGGCGGAATCAACGGAAGAGCATCGCTGAACATGTTCAATTGTGGTATCATTGTAGGTTATTTTCTCAGACCATGGGGAGAAACTTTCAATCCCGGGATAGAATGCAGTTTCGGAATGAACCGCAGTTCACTGACCAATGGCACCGGAAGCGATCCTGTCACCTGGGATCCCTACTGGAAAGCCGGGTTGGTCTGGGATTTCAGCATCGGCGGGGGTTTCAGAGGAGCTGTCGGATGTGATTATATTCAAGTACTGGCAGAGACTCAGGCATCAGAATCATTCGGCATCCGCATTGGAATATCGAAGGAGATCTCACTATGAAAAATGTCATTGTTTTCTTCATGCTAGTGTTTATTCTCCTTTCCGCCTGTGAGAGAAACCCGCTCTTCTATCGGCTTGCCTCCGATTATTATCCGGTAACGACAATCGGCAATCAATGGGAATATTCCCTGAACTCCGGCGGTACGATAACGATGACTGTAATAGATCAGGCACTCGAAGGCGGCAGAACCTGCTACCGCGTGCAGTACGGGGCAGACTATTCATACTGGATAGATGAAAACAGCCAGCTTGAGCATTACGAAGACCACAGAGTGATGTTCAACGGGTATGAAGTTCCGCTCTTTCAGGCATGGAAGACCTGGCTCGAATGGCCGCTTGCGGTGGGAAATACGATTTCCGACAGTGTTTCAGCAACCGTTCAGAGCCAGGGAGTGACTATCAGCCATGACTGGAGCAGAACCACAACGGTATCTGAACTGGGGGATTGCCCCGAAAGTACCTACAGAGACTGCTATCGAATCCATCAAAGCGAAACTACAATCAACTGGGTAAGAACCAGCGGTTTCGAACCGGAAACCACAACAGTCGAAAGGGATATCTGGCTTGCCCCTAATACGGGGATGGTCAGAAAGATAACAGCAGACAGCACTCTCGTACTCAGCACTTTTCAACCCGAAATCTGATTTTGACGACTCAAGGCATAATATTTTCAGCTTTTTTTATTCTCGCCTACGGATATATTACTTTCTTTCAAAAGCGCAGGGGGCTAGTTATATGGGGAGTTATTGCACTTGCGTTCATTACAACAGCTATCATTGGAGAATTCCCCGAGTTTACTGAGATAATAGACCTATTTGCCGGAGTTAACTACATCGTCCTGATGATTTTTGCCGGAATACTCCTCATCTCAGAAATACTCATAGAAGTCGGGATACCCGGATATCTAGCTGCACACATTGCAGCCAATGCAAGAAACTACGGTCATGCAGCTCTCTGGTTATGTGTACTCTCAAGTGTGATTTCTATTTTCGTTGAGAATGTAGCTACTGTAATGATTGTTGCCCCGATAGCATTCGAAGTGGCAAAGAAACTGCGGGCGAATCCGGTCCCACTGATAATAGGGATTGCGATAGCAAGTAATCTGCAGGGAACGGCAACTCTTGTCGGTGACCCGCCAAGCATGATACTTGCTGCTGCCGAGAACATGAACTTCAACGATTTTATCTGGATGGATGGCAAACCCGGAATATTCTTCGCTGTTCAGGCAGGTGCAATATTGTCATTTCTTGTTCTGCTCTATCTTTTCAAGAAAGACAACAGGCAGATTCCTGACATTCCCATACCAAAAGTCTCAAGTTGGTTTCCGGCATGGGTTTTGGGCGGAGTAGTTCTTGGTCTTGCCGGGTTGAGTTTTTTCTTTTCCGGGGTTGGCATAGAAGCAGGAGTTCTTTGTTTGACAGGCGGGATAGTTGCGATAGTACGGCACGCACTATGCAGAAGAGGGCATGTATGTAAATCGAGTAGCGGAGAATATGGTTCTCGAAAAACAAGGAAAATACTCTCTGAATTCGATCATGATACAGTATTTCTACTTTTCGGGATATTCTTTTTTGTGGGAACCCTTGAACACTTTGATGTTTTGAAACTAATCGGGGTATTGATAGCAGGATTCGCCGGCGGGAATGCATTCACGGCCTTTCTTGTAATTATAACAAGTGCGGTCTTTTTCAGTGCATTCATCGACAATGTACCGTTTGTTGCTGCAATGATACCTGTGACTCATGCAGTGTATCTATCTTTAAGCAACAGCGGCCCGAACCATTATTATCTTACCCTCGGACTTCTCATTGGAGCCTGCCTGGGCGGCAACATATCTCCCGTCGGAGCATCTGCCAACATAATTGGAGTCTCGATGCTTCGAAAGAACGGATATAAGGTTACTTTCTGGCAGTTCGTAAAAATAGGACTGCCCTTTACGATTGCTGCAGTAGTTGCCGGCGGAGCATTTATCTGGTTTTTCTGGGGACCTAAATAATGAGTAAGAATGTCTTGCAGTTTACATGGCAGCGCACGGAGGAACAGACGGAGGTTTACTTCTGCCTGGGTCAGACGCACTTCAGTAAAGTGCTGTCAACGTTTGCAGATGGGAGTAATCCATTTCTGATAGTCGACTCGAATGTGGAACGATATTGGAATGAACTTATCTCCTCATCGTTGAAAGCTGCTTCCGGTTCGAAATACATTCTCGATGCTGCTGAAGAGAGGAAAACACTCTCGACACTCGAAGATATCTGGAAGAGCATGTCGGCTGCCGGAATCAAACGCGACACTCCTGTCATTGTTGTCGGCGGCGGACTGACATGTGATATAGGAGCATTCGCGGCATCGACATACCTGCGTGGCCTCCCGCTAATACTCATCCCTACATCGCTGTTATGTATGGTAGATGCGTGCCTTGGTGGGAAAACTGCGGTCAACTTCAACGATGCAAAAAACCAGATAGGAACATTCCACACAGCGTCAAAAATCATTGTCATGGCAGAGTTTCTCACGACCCTTCCTGAAGCAGAATTTGCATCAGGTATGGGAGAGGCAATAAAAACAGCATTGATAGGAAATTCCCAAATAGCAGATTCGATTCTTGAAATATCAGGTGACTGTACCCGGACCGAACTTATCAATGAAATGGTAAAACAGTGCCTGACAGTAAAAGGTGACATAGTCTCCCGTGATCTCATCGAAACGGGGGAGAGAATGGTCTTGAACTGCGGGCACACAATAGGTCATGCTCTCGAAAGTACAACCGGATTTTCCCTTATGCACGGAGCAGCTGTCGGCCTTGGGTTACTAGCTGAAGCCCGGATGGCATCATTGCTGGGAAGTCCTGTCCGCATGGAGGATGACATCCGTTCGCTTCTCCGAAAATCAAAACTGCCTGTAGCTCTGCCTGAAACACCTGACATACTGAAGTTTCTCCGGTCCGATAAGAAAACGCTGAAGAATGGAAGAATATGGGTGCTTCCCTTCGGATGGGAAGACTGCAGACTTACCGAACTTTCACCTGAGGACGAAACCGGACTGCTGAACAATGCCCTGAATGCAATTTTAGTGTGAAAACGGTTGAAGAAGGAAGCTTCTGGGAGCATCTCGAAGAACTTCGCAGAAGACTGTTCATCATTACTGCTGTTTTGCTTGCAGCATCCTTCACTGCATTCATCTTCTGCAGACCGCTCATGGATTTTGTACTTAAGACGGGACCCGCCCATCTTCAAACATTGTCGCCCACAGAAGGTATATCAGCACATCTGATCCTCTCACTTATTGCCGGAATTATAGTCACTTCTCCTATTCTGTCGTATCAATTCTGGAGGTTTGTTTCCCCCGGACTCCACAAGAGAGAAAAGAGGATAGCCCTGCTATCAGCAGGTGTATCGACTCTTCTTTTCATAGCCGGTGCAGCATTTGCATGGATGGTGATGCTGAAGCCTGCAAAATATGTTTTCCAAAGTTATGAAACGGGTACCATTGCAGGTAACTGGAGTCTTTCAAATTATATCAGTTTTCTTGGGAGATTTCTGATTGTTTTCGGTGTTGCATTTCAGATTCCGATCTTTGTATTTCTTCTCGTTAAACTTGGTGTGGTAACACCTGATGCTCTTTCCAAATACAGGAAACACATTATTATAGGTCTTCTGATAGCTGCTGCGGTGCTGACACCTCCTGATCCGCTTACACAGGTAATGCTGGCGCTACCGCTTTATGTTCTGTTTGAAGTCAGTCTGCTGTCAGCCCGCATCGGAAACAGGGAACAAAAAAAGGAATGAATGTGAATACAACGGAAATTACGAAAGAGATCCTGGATGATGCTGTTCCAGTGGGAGTAGATTCAGTAGAAATACTGATACCCGTGTATAACGAAGAGAATATCCTCAAACAGCAGCTTCTTCCCATATTTACACTTCTTCCCGACCGTTTCTCCATACTTGTTGTCGAAAACGGCTCGACTGATAAAACAGTGGAAATTCTGGAAGAATTGTCGAAAACACAATCCGCATTCAGATATGTTTCACTTCAGGAGCCCAATTATGGGCTTGCTATGAAGACTGCTCTTTCAGAAGCAAATGGCGATGTCCTCATTACCGAAGACCTTGATGTCCTGGACACTGGCTTTTGGCTCAGGGGATTGAAAATTCTGAAAGAAGGCGAAGCCGATATTATCCAGGGCTCCAAAGTGCTGGCGGGAAAGGATGACCAAAGACCGTTTATCAGAAAAGCCGCCACTCTTACACTCACATTTCTGCTGAGGCATATCCTCGGCTTCAAGGGAACTGACACCCATGGGCCGAAAGTACTTAGCAGGATGAGTATCATCGACGTGCTTTCAAAGTGTGAATTTGAACTCGACCTCTTCCCGACCGAACTTGTAATACGGGCTCAACGCACCGGTGTGCGCATCCGCGAAATCCCCATCCACCTTAAAGAACTCAGAGCTACACCGCTCCCGCTGTTCAAACGCGTTCCCCGCGCCCTCCGCGACATCATGCGCCTGCGAAAACACCTCGGTAAATTTAATTAGGGACACCATAGAAATGGTGATAGGCGGCTTTTCTATGGTGTCCCTAATTATTCTGCTTGACGGGTAAACATTTGTTCACTATTATTCTCCTGCGCGTGGCGGAGGATGGTGGTAATAATGACGACGGAATACGCTGAACAGATCGAGATGATAGCCCACTTCAACAGCGGGAACATTCGTCCCTGTCGGTTTCTCTGGAGCGGGAGGGTTCATCATATCACGACCGTATCATCCACATGGGACAGCCGCGAAGGAGCCTATCCGCTTTATCACTATGTAGTCCGAACTGCTACTGAAGATATCTATGAGATTCACTTCAATACATTCGACCTTTTTTGGACGCTGGACTATCATTATGGCATCGCAAAATAAATGCCTCCGTCCCTCTTTAATTCTTCATGTCGATATGGATACCTATTTTGTGTCGGTCGAGCGTCTGGCATTTCCCTGGCTGAATGGAATACCGACTGCCGTCGGGGGGAGCAGCCCCCGCTCCATCATTGCATCCTGCAGTTATGAAGCCAGAGCCCTTGGCATTCATGCCGGGATGCCGGTTTACAAAGCCCGGCGGCTTGCCCCTGACCTGCAGATAGTCTCCGGGAGCCATCACAGTTATGAATCATACACAAAGCGCATATTCCGCATACTGTTTTCTTTTACATCGAAGGTACAGCCGGTCAGCATAGATGAAGGATTCATGGATGTTACTGATGTCCTGCAGGGGAATAATCCTATCTCTTTTGGCAGAAAAATCCAGAAGATAATCTTCGATGAGACTGGGCTATGGGCAAGCATAGGCATTGCCGAAAATAAACTGCTTGCCAAAATGGCTTCGAAGTATGCCAAGCCGCAGGGAGTAGCTGTTCTCACTCCGGAGGATATCATTGATTTCCCGATAAGTGCCATCTGGGGACTCGGTCCCGCCACTCAGAAAAAGTTTAAAGCAATGGGTGTTGAATTCATATCAGATCTGCGGAAATTCACGAAGAAAGAATTCGAGTCCATGTTTGGAAAATATGGAGAAAATCTCTATTACGCCTGCAGGGGAATAGATGATGACCCTGTTATTGCCCAAGACGATGCTTCGCCGCCCAAATCCATAGGGAATGAGCAGACATTCAGGAAGGATGTCTCTCCTCCGGACGGATATGTTTCCATGCTGTACCGTATGTGCCAGAAAGTAGCCCGGCGTGCGCGGGACCAAAACCTTGCCGGCAGGACTATCACTCTTCGATACCGCTTGTCCAATTTCAAGAGAAAAACCAGGGCACATTCGATATTCATGCCTACCAATAATGAGCGGATACTTTTTGCCGTGACACGCAAACTTGCTTTTGAAGAGATACATTCAGATATAAGACTCATAGGTGTATGCCTTACTTCACTTGTTCCTGCTATATCTTATCAGAGGGAGATGTTCGGGGACAGGAGCAGGGAGATAAATGAAGTAGCCGATGAAATACGCCATAAATACGGAGAATATTCAATTACGGGCGGGAGGACGCTTGACTGATGAAGAAAAAGTTAAAAGCAAATTAGAAATCCGCATAGGAACTTCCGGGTACAGTTTTGCCGACTGGGAAGGCAACTTCTATCCATCCGGAACGCCAAAGGGAAAAATGCTCGATTACTATGCGAAGCACTTCGATACAGTTGAAGTGAACAGTACATATTACCGTATCATGCATCCTACCGTTTCCCGCAACATGGTCAACAAAACCCCTGATGACTTCGAGTTTTTCATCAAGCTGCATTCGAGCATGACACATTCGAGAGATGCATCAAAAGAACAGTGGAATGATTTTATGCAAATGCTCGAACCGTTTCGTGAAGAGGATAAACTATCAGGTCTTCTGGCGCAGTTTCCTTATTCATTCAAGCCGACTGAAGATAATCTGAAATACATTTGTTCTCTGCCGGAGATGACTGATAATATCCCGCTTGCAGTAGAGTTCAGATATGACGGGTGGTATTTGACTTCAAAACTTGAATCGATATCAGGTGACGGTATGGCACTGGTGTCAGTCGACCTTCCGCGTCTCCCGCATCTTCCGCCGCCTGTGGGGATAGGCGGGAATCCTTTCGGTTATGTTCGGTTTCATGGAAGGAACAAGGGAAAATGGTGGGATGGCGGTGCGCTGAGGTACGACTATAATTACAGTACGGAGGAGCTGAGGGCATGGGTTCCGACAATAGAGCATATCGGAAGGCGCTCCAATAAAGTATATTTGATGTTCAATAATTGCCATATGGGAAATGCGGCCCGGAATGCCCTGAGCATGAAAGAACTGTTTGGAGAGGATATTCAATGAAGAAGAAAAGACTGCTGTTATCGGTATTGTCCATTGCTGTACTGAATATTACCGGATGCACAACAAGCCCGTCATTCGACATACACTTTCCGTTTTCTTTCCTGCAGGATATCACTGTTTCCGTAAATCCGGAGAACAGCTGTTATCTCAAAAGCGGTGATGACGGAGTTGTTTCTGCAGGGGATTCACTGTATTTCGTGGATTATTCGACAGGAATCTGTAATGCAAGATTATACATCGACGGATATTCCATCGAAGATGTGGGTGCAACGTCAGAAGGTGGTTACGCCCTTGCTCTGTGCGGCAATCTTCTGTACCATGTGAGCAACAATACTTATGATGTTCACGACCCTACACCGCTCTCATCCTACGGAAAATTCATCCTGACTAACCCGCAGGGGAATTGGCATCTCTATTCGATAGGTTCCGGGTCGATTATCACGGTAAATTCAAATTCCTGGGATGTAGTAGCATCGCATGTTGTTTCCGGACTGGTTGATCCCATTGCAGCAGTTATTACAGCGGATGGAACAGCCATCTATATTGCAGATGCAGACGATGACAAAATCAAGAAGATATCGACGGCTGACCTTAGCACAATTGCAGGAGAGTGTGAAGTCCCCGGCGGTATCAGTGATTTATGTGCAGGTTCGGGCAACCTGATATATGCCGCATGTGATTCGATAAGTGCAGTATGGGGAATAGATACAGGGACGGGACAACACCCGTCCTCTTATACTTACGACCTTCCGGCTCCGGCTGTCTGTATCACAGTAACCCCTGACGACCACTATATCTATGCCGGTTTCAGCAATGGGAGTATTTCAGTGATAAATACCGGGAATCTCGATGTCGAAGCAACAACCACAAGTTATGGAACTCCGCTGGATATGGCAGTCAACGGTAGCGGTGAACGCGCCATAATCTGTTCCAACATCGGTAAAATCCTGACGCTGCAAAAATAGGGGATGTTCTCGAATCTTTTAACTTATAAGACGGGTTAGGGAAATAATATGGGAATAAATTGTAGAAGAATGAGTATTGCAGTTCTCACCGGCGTACTACTATTGATATCTTCCTTCTCTTGCGGCAAGAAAACAGAGACTCCCAATGTACTCTTCATTATTATAGATACCCTGCGGGCCGATCACCTCTCATGTTACGGATATGGCAGAGAAACATCCCCCACAATAGACAGTCTTGCAGCAACCGGTGTGAGGTGGGAGAACTGCCAGGCACAGGCACCATGGACTCTTCCTGCAACTACAAGTATCTTTTCCGGTCTCAGTACGGCGCATCACGGGGCAGGCAGGAGGATAGGGATATCCTATGACTACATACTGCATCCGGAAATACCTGTCTTGCCGGTATTTTTCAAGGAAGCGGGCTATAGAACCTGCGGAATTTTCAATGTGGTACTTCTGAGTGAATCATATGGCTTCGACAAGGGATTCGACCATTATTCCTGCGAGGCTGATGGAAACGGCAGAGCAGCTCTAATAGTCGATGAATTTCTGGACTGGGTATATCCCGGCAAAGATGAGACTTCATTTTTTGCAGTTCTGCACTTTTTCGATGTTCATTCACCTTATGATCCACCCGGACCTTTTAATGATATGTTTCTGCCTGAAGACACACTGACTGAAACCAGATGGGAGATTAACGAGGAAATGGAACTTGTCAACCCTGAACATCTGGAACATTTCATCGCAAAATATGACGGAGAGATTGCCCGTGTAGACAGTGAACTATCCAGGTTGTTCAGCTGCATTAGGAAGTGGGAACTGGACTCAAATACAATTATTGTCATTGCTGCCGACCACGGAGAAGAATTCCTTGATCACGGATGGATTGGACATGGTGATCAACTGTATCAGGAACTTCTTCATGTTCCCCTGATAATGACCGGCCCCGGAATCCCTTCGGGTGAAGTAAGAAGTGAGAATGCTGCACAGTATGATATTCTGCCTACACTCCTGTCGCTTTGCATGATGGATGATACAGTTTCTTTCGACGGTATTGACCTCTTCAGCGAAGATGCGGGCATGGCAAGGTCTATTCCATCGAGTTGTCTTTCTTACATGACATCAGCACCACACACTATTCCTCTTGTTTCGGTACTCTGTAATCGAGAGAAATATATTGCTGTACGGACTGACGGGAGACTGGAATATTCGATGTTTGATCTATATACAGATCCGGAAGAAACAGCACCTATTTCGGTAGATTCCATCACAATTGACCTTCTTGATGACTATATAGTAACACCCCTACGCAGGGATCCTTCTGAAGTTTATCTCGATGATGAGACAATTATGGAACTGCAGGACCTGGGATATATTTAGATGAGTAAGTCTGGTGTGATAGTACTTACAGTTTGTGTTGTAGTACTGATGTTCGCCTGCGGAAGTTCATCAGAGAACCCAAATGTACTGATAATTCTAATCGATGCACTGAGGGCTGATAACCTATCCTGCTATGGTTATAACAGGAATACATCTCCTTCTATAGACAGTATTGCATTAACGGGGGTGAAGTGGAAGATCTGTCAGGCACAGGCACCATGGACCCTGCCCGGTACATCTTCCATATTCTCGGGACTGAGTGTACAAAATCACGGAGCCGGAAGGAATACCGGTACGATGACTACATTTGGAATGAACCCCGGAATGCCGATCCTCCCCGAACTCTTCGAGAATGCGGGATACCGAACCTGCGGCATATTCAATGTTCCACTTCTAAGTGAAGTCTACGGTTTCGACAGGGGATTCGACCATTATTCATACTATCCCGACGGAGACAGGCGGGCTGCCCTCATTGTCGATGAGTTTCTGGAGTGGGTTTCGGGTGATGATGATGAATTTATGGCGGTTCTTCATTTTTTCGATGTTCACGACCCTTATAATCCGCCGCCCCCGTTCGACAGGATGTTTCTTCCGGAAGATACACTCTCGTTGATCGACTGGGAGATAGATGAAGATGGGGAGCTGCTGCATCCGGAATATCTCGAACACTATCTTGCTATGTATGACGGAGAAATTGCCTGGGTCGACAGCGAACTTTCAAGGTTGTTTCAAAACATGAGAGAAATGGAAATAGCTGACAATACTATTATCGTTGTAATTGCCGACCATGGTGAGGAGTTCCTCGAACACGGATGGATCGGACACGGTGGTACATTCTATCAGGAACTTCTTCGGATTCCACTCATAATGACGGGTCCCGGTATTCCATCCGGAGAGATAAGAGGGGAGACTGCCGCGCAATTCGATCTTCTCCCGACACTACTCGCACTCTGCTCTATTGAGAGTACCGTTGTTTTCGACGGAATCGACCTCCTTTCAGACAGCAGTACTGCTGAAAAACGAGGAATTCCATCGAGCGGACTTCTTTTCAGCAGTAGAATGATGGAAATGTTCCCGGTTGTGTCCATTCTACTGGGGAACATCAAGTACATAGCATTCAGGGATGAAGGAACACTGAAGTACGCTATGTTCGACCTGAACACAGATCCACAGGAAAGGCATTCAGCCATTCCGGATGCTTTTGCAATCGAAATGCTGGACAATTACATAATATCGCCGCCAATGTGGGAACCATCCGAAGTGGAATTGGATGAACAATCGATTAGGGAGCTTGAAGGACTGGGGTACCTTTAACCTTTCCTGAACGGTTTAGCGAACATAAGAAGAGTCCACGATGATGGATGCATCCAGCATCCGTATATAATCGAGATAAACGCGAATTTCCTTGCATTGCGTTCATCGCTAATCTCAGAATATCCTGCAGCATCGTGAAGAGCGGCATACCCCAGGAAGCGAAGTCGGTGAAGGAAGCAGCGAAAGTACTTCCTGTGACGCTCTACCATTAACTTACGCCGCGGAAACCGGGCAGTTTTGTACGACCTTGATATCTGTGCATCGGAGTGTTTTCTATAACAGTATGTATCCCTATCCGTTGCACAGCCCCTGTATTCACCTTCGAGAATTCCTATCACAAAATCCATATCAGCGTTTCCACGGGAGAGGATACCTTCGGAATAGTATCCTCCCAGTTCTTCCCATATTCTCTTTCTTATCATCATGATAGATGGGAAACAACCAATGTTCATGTTCCGGCGTTTCAGAGGAAATTGAAAATCACTACTCTTGTTCAGTTCACCGAAATACTGGTAGTTTCCATAGGTGTAGTCCGCGTCATGTTCAGAGACGGCTGAATACAGATCTTCGAGAGAAGTTGGAAGCAGTTTGTCATCTGTATCAAGGGGTATAACGAATTCAGTACCAGCGAGTTCGATTGCTTTGTTGCGGCAGGGATATGCACCCATATTCTCGTCAAAAGTAAATTTTCTGAGTCTCGGATGCTCGATTGAATTAAAGACTGCATCGGTTGCTTTGTCGGAATTTCCGTCTTTGACAAGAACAGCTTCCCAATGTTCGAAATTCTGGGCAAGTACACTTTCCCATGCTTCGCGGAGCATTTCGCCTTCACGGTAGCATACCATACAAACTGTTATGAGATTTGTTTCTGTCTTTGAATTGTCAGGTTCCTTCATCATGCCTTCCAGAAAATTATCCGGGTGTAGCAAAAGCAATATAGAGGTCCCAGATGAACTGACCTGTGAAGAGGGAGATGATTGCTCCCGCTGCCATAAAGGGACCAAATGGAATTGGTTTTCGTTTATTTCGTCCTGCCATGATGGTGAAAACTCCTACAAGAGCCCCTATAAGAAATGCGAGGAAGAGACCGACAGCAGTCAATCTCCATCCTAGGAAAGCACCTATCATTGCCGCCAGTTTTATGTCACCCCATCCCATGCCGCCCTGAAACTCTTCAGCATCCTCTTCCTGACCTTCAGGCACGATAGCATAGTTGTCTCTGTTGTGCAGAATAAATCCGCTGATAACTCTGATAAGCAGGAAGAAACCAAAAGCTCCCAATGCTGTTAGAATAGAAGGAATAAAGTCGACACCATCCGGGATTATTGAGAATGCTATACCGAGAACAGTCCCGCCAATGCTGACTGAATCGAGGATTATCCAGTGGTCGAGGTCGGTGAGAATTGCACAGATCAGAAGGGAGATGAATACGGCATCCCGGGCAAATACTACAAAGTGAAAATCATTGTTAATGCAGTTGAGCATTGTTCCGGCAAAGAGAAGCCCTGTCATAAGTTCTACTATTGCGTATCTGACGGAGAATTTTCCCCCGCAGGCACGGCACTTTCCGCGAAGAATCAGATAACTGAGTATGGGTATGTTGTCATACCACTTTATGAGAGTATCGCATTTCGTACAGGAACTCGGCGGCTTCAGGAGTGACTTTCCGAGAGGGACGCGCCATGCAGCCACATTTAGGAAACTCCCGATGGATATCCCCAAGAAAAATGCAAAGGAAGCAAACAAGAGTATATCCAGCACTATTAACCTCAATCAGATGAATGCAATACAATTGTAAAAACAATACATTCTATTATAATTCATAAGTTGGTATAGTGGAACTTAATTTTTAATTGGCATGAATCGAGAAAGGAGAAAATATGCAATATGCCATTGGACCCGAAGCAGAAGTAACTACTCGTATAGTGGTGCGGTGACAATCAACCTGCGATATGGTAGTATCGCAAGAAAGGAAACAGCATGAAATATGCCGTAGTTCTTGTTCTGGCAGCAACTATGCTGGCATTTGCTGGCGGTGAGTTCTCCACAGGCGGCTCTGATCTCTTCAAGTTCAGCGGGTACAATAAGTTCTTCTTCGGAATATTTGGGGAAGAAGATGCAAATCCTGCCAGTACTTTCAGTTTTTACAATTACACATCGTGGGACCCTGTAATCAACGATGTCTTTTCAGCCCGAATGAGTTTCGATACGAAATACGGATACAGCAGCGACTTTACTCTTAAACTTGCCTGTCTATGGGTTAAAATGAACATAATACCCGAAATCAGTATTAAGGGCGGTCGTTTCAAACTCCCGTTTGGGTATGCATTTTACCGCTCCGGTTCTTCTCTTCCATTTTACAGCAGAGCTGCAGTATCACAAGATGACTTCAAGGCTTTTGGAGGTCGTGACATCGGGGTAAGAGCTGATGTTAACTTCGACCCGATTACGCTAAACATCGTGTACACGAACGGTACAGATGGGTTAGCAGATACCCTCTCTAATAGACAGATTACAGCCAGACTTCTTTTAGAACCGGCAGAATGGGTCAGCTTGGGTGCTGCTTATGCGATGATAGGCGAGAGCGAAACGGAAACCACCGATGCCTGGGATGCAACCGGAATCAATATCTTTGCCTATGCAAACTACCCGGTTTCTGACAATGCAACCATAAATTTTGAAGGTGAATACTTTATTCTCGGTTATCAGGGACCTGAAGCAGAAGGAATGGAAAATATAGACGGCACAGACTACTATGCATCTCTTGCTGGCACTTTCGGTGTAGATATGGGACCTATATCTGCACTGCAGCCTGCATTGAGATATGAAGCATTCGATTCGGCAGAACAGAAAGCAGTAGGTGCTGAAGGAAGTAAGGATGCAGAAACAGCAATTGAGTTCTGCCTGAATATGCACACCGGCAGCATGAATACATTCCAACTTGGCGCACGGATGTTCGGATTTGAAGATGAAGATATAGACAGTTATAATAACATATATCTGAGTTGGCGGCTTAAGTTCTAAGTTCAAGGAGCTATTCCCCGGACTGTGTTCGGGGAATGGCTCCGGTATATCAGGAAGGAAGACATGACGAAACAATACACAGTCCTCCCCGAAATGAAAATCGACACAGATAAAACTTATCGCGTTACAATTACTACCTGCAGGGGGAAGATAGAACTCGAACTCTTTCCCGCATATGCTCCCAAAACAGTTAACAACTTCGTTTTCCTTGCCGGCGAAGGTTACTACGATGGAGTAAAATTTCACCGCGTGATACCCAACTTCATGATCCAGGGCGGAGACCCGACCGGAACCGGCGGGGGCGGTCCCGGATATATGTTCGAAGATGAATTCGAAAATAACCCTTTGAAGCATGAAACAGGCTCGCTTTCAATGGCGAATGCAGGACTCGCTACGAATGGAAGTCAGTTCTTCATAACACATGCACCTCAGCCGCATCTCGACGGTAGACATACTGTTTTCGGAAAGGTTGTTTCCGGTCAAGAAGTTGTCGATGCCATACAGCAGGATGATGTGATGGAGAGTGTTACCGTAGCTAAGTCAGGATTAGATGCCTGAAATCAACGACTCAGAGCAGCCTGAAAAAAAGAACGCTAATATTCACGATATTTCCTGCAGTAAGTGTGGTGCCCCACTTATCTATCTCGAAGGCGAAGCTGTGATTACCTGTGAATACTGCGGTACGACAACCATGCTTACCGAACGTGGGAATATTGTCACCGTTGAATCGCACTATCTGCTGACACCGGAGATATCGAGAGATGAAGCTTTGGGAATAGCATCCGGCTGGCTCGGTTCAGGATTTTTCCATTCGAAGAAACTGCCATCGAGACTGAAGTGGCGGAAGACCGACCCTGTAGTTATTCCCTACTGGATTATCAGATGCAAAGCCGATACCATCTGGCGCGGGCAGAACAAGAAAACAAGAACAGTCGGCAGTGGAGACATCAAAAAAAAAGAAACCTACTGGGAACCGGTGAACGGTTCCTTCAGTAAGTCCTACACATGGCCCATCTATGCCCGTGAGGATGAAGATGAGTACTGGGGAATCAGAAACATTGAACCGGGCAGGAAATGCGTATTTCCCGACTGGGGCAAATTCATACTTCGTCTGGGCGGCTCCGGAAAGGCAAAAAACAGAGATCTCCTGAAGAAGAGCAGTGACTTTTCAATTGAAACCCTAATCGATACCGGTATGCAGAATCATATTGTCAACGGGCAGATAAGACAGGAACGGGCTGAACTGTCGGCAAGAGACAGAATACTACAGAAGCACTCGAAGGAATCAGAAGGGAAAGCCACAAAAATCACCGACTGTGATACGACAATAGATATTGCAGGTGCTGACCTTGTTTATATGCCGCTCTGGGAAATCTCATACACTTTTAACGAGAAGATTTACAATGTCCTGGTTGACGGGAGCGAAGCAAGGGTACTTTCTGCAGAATACCCTGTTGGTAAGTGGTCTAAAGCTGTTATAGTAGATATTCTCACATTTATCCTGACTGCTCTTTTCCTCTTATTCGGGTTTACTCAGTCCAATTCCGAAACTCCATCCAATCTGCCATGGTTTCTTGCAGGAGTTTCAGCTGCAGTCGGGATTTTCTATTCATCGATAACTGCATTCTTCATGAAGTAACAACCAGGAGAGAAATACAATTTGAAAATCGCAAAAACAGCCATCAACCGTCCGGTTGCCGTAACCGTACTTTCAATTGTCGTAGCAGTACTCGGTGCCATTGCTGTCCTGCACATGCCCGTGGATCTTCTTCCATCCGTCGAATACCCCCGTCTTACAGTCGAGACCACATATCCGTCGTCGAGTCCCTATGAAATAGAGAGACAGGTCACTGATCCAATAGAGAATGCGGTTGCCGGGGTGCGCGGACTGCGGAGTTACACATCGAAGTCCTACGGTGACCTGAGCAGGATAACACTTGAATTCGACTGGGGTTCGAGAATGGACTTTACCCGGCTTGAAGTGCGTGAAAAACTGGATGTTGCAGCATGGTCTCTACCTGATGATGCCGGCAGGCCGACAATAGTAGATTATGACCCGTCCCGCCGTCCATTCATGGAAATACTGATGGTAATGGAGACATCGGACTGGACTGAGAGCACGGATTTTGCCCGGCGGGTAGTGACAGCAAGGATAGAGCAGACAGACGGTATTGCCGGCTGTGAAATACTGGGAGAAGCTGACCCCGCTGTATATGTAAGAATCCGGGATGGTGCAGTTGAAGAGATGAACCTCGACCCTTCTGTCATCTCGCTTGCACTGCAAGGAGCCAATGCAACAATGCCGGGCGGTATAGTCAGTGACGGGCAAAAAGAGTATTTTCTTTCACTCGAGGGTGAATTCACGACGCTTGAAGATGTCGAAAATACAGTAATCGGATATAGGGATGCAACGCCTATCCTTCTCGAAGATGTAGCAGAAATATCGATTGCAGAAAAACCTATTACGGAATGGGCAAGTTTCAACGGTGAGCGGTGCATAATCATCAGAGTGCGCAAGATGGCGGAGGCAAATACTGTTGAAGTTGCAGGCAAAGTCGAAGATGCAGTCGCTCTGCTGAATGAAGAGTTCGAATCACTTGACCTCGAGGTCATCCAGAATGATGCAGAATTCATCAGCAGCTCTATTGGTGAAGTTATAGAAGCGCTCCTGCTTGGGGGCTTACTTGCGTTTGCCGTGTTGTTCTTCTTCCTGCGCGACTGGAAGAGTCCGCTTGTACTCGGTTTGTCACTCCCCCTTAGTATTGCCCTTGCACTTTTCTTCCTCTACATTTCCGGTGTAACTTTGAACATCATGTCACTCGGCGGACTGGCACTTGGAATAGGTCTTCTCGTTGATAACGCCGTTGTGGTTCTGGAAGCTATCTTCAGAAAAAGAGAGGACGGTCTCGGTGCGTCGAAAGGCGCAGAAGAGGGAACCCGCGAAGTGGGCAGGGCCATTGTCGCAAGCACACTTACAACCCTCATAGTTTTCTTTCCTGTGGTTTACATGGAGGGCATCACCAGCCAGCTTTTCCGCGACCAGGCTCTTGCCGTAGGATTTGCCCTTATAGCCAGCCTTCTCGTTGCAGTCACAGTTATTCCCGCCTTGTCCGCCCGAATAAAGCACATAAAGGAAGGCAAAGATGTTACAACGAGGATGAAAACAAGATACTCTTCGATGATGAAAGTTCTGCTGCGCCGCAGGGGTCTTGTACTTACATTCGTGTTATTGATTTTTACAGGTGCCCTGCTAATAGGTTTTGGTCTTCCTATGCAGTTGCTACCTTCGACTCCGGTGGATCAGTTGGAACTCTCATGGTCAGCTCCGCGGGGTACTTCCACAGACGAGATGATTGAACTTTCGGTAATTACTTCCACCCTTGCAGTCCAGTCAGGCGGAGAGTGGGTACTCGGGAGAACGGGAGTCAGGTCTTCCGAAGGGGTGGATGCCGTATTCACAGTTGCATATCCGACTCCTGAAGAGGCTGAAATGGCTCAGGCACCGCTTCGAGAAGCATGGGACTCAATGTTCAGTTTTCCTCTTTCTGCAGAGACCCGGCAGAGCCTGCTTGGTGAAATACTGGGCGGGGGAAGTGTGTTTACAATTTATCTGGAAGGTACGAGAATCGAGGAAGATCTTGAAACGGCTGAAATCGTAGCAGATGCGATATTATCCATGCCGGGTGTCGAATCAGCAAAGGTCGAATATCTTCCGGGCAAGCCGGAACTTGTACTCGAACTCGACATGGAACTCCTCGGTCTGTATGGACTCAATGCCCGTGAAGTGGCGGATTACATACAGAGTCTTTCCCGCGGACTTACGGCCACAACCTACTACAGGCAGGATGAAAAAGTTGATGTTGTTCTTCTCTCAGGCAGCGGAGAGGGGATTCCATTCGATTCACTTCTTATTCGGTCAATACCGACAGACAACGGGCTTCTGCCCTTCTCAAGAATAATAATGTCTGAAAGCAGGGACACTCCGGGTTTCATAGAACACTATCAGGGTAACAGGGCTGTTGCCGTCTCCATACACGGCTCGTCGAGCGACCTTGCCAAAGTGACGGAGGAAGTTACAGCGTCAGCCGATTCTCTGTTAGCAGGGATTCCGGTAAGAGTTCGCATGGGTGATGAAATACAGGAGATGAAGAGGACTACTTCAAGCCTGATTCTCGCAGTCCTGCTTGCTGTATGCCTTGTTTATGTCCTTCTTGCCGCTCAGTTCGAGTCATTTACGGAACCGTTTGTGATAATGTTCACGGTGCCGCTTGGAATAATCGGTGTTGTTGCCGGACTGGCACTTTTCGGACAGAGCTGGAATGCCTTGTCAGGTATCGGGCTTGTGATATTGTCCGGGGTAGTTGTAAATGACGGAATCCTGCTGGTCGAGCGAATAGCTCAACTCCGGCGGACGGGAATGGAGATTATCGATGCTGTTCTGCAAGCGGGCAGGGATAGATTCCGCCCCGTTCTGATGACAACAGCCACTACTGTTCTTGGTCTTCTCCCGATGGCAATCGGATTTGGTTCGGGTGCAAGCCTTAGACAGCCGCTTGCGATAGCGGTAATAGGCGGCATTTCAGTTGCTACGCTTCTTACCCTGGTGGTCGTTCCCGTTCTCTATTGTATTCTCTCTCGAAAGAAGCCCACGCTTGTCAGTGATTGATCTTGTTCTCAGGAGACCGCGGGGGACAGGTGTTATCTACATTGCTCTTCTTGTCCTCGCCATTGTCTCATTTTTCCGAATCCCCATTGAAAGCACTCCCAGCACGGAACTTCCAGAGCTTCATGTCTCCACATCCTGGTCGGGAGCTGACCCTGAGGCGGTCTGTGAACAGGTAACCCGTCCCATAGAAGAAGCGGCACGAACCATAGAAGGTGTAATCGAAGTTTCATCGAGTTCGAGCACAGGTAGCAGTAATGTGACAGTCTCCTTTGCGCAGGGTACCGATATGAATGTTGCTTCGATGGAACTCAACGAACAGGTCTCATTCCTTCAGGAAGAACTCCCGTCTGCTGTCAGAAGCAGTTCAGTAAGCCAGTCAGTACCGCGGGAACTCGAAAGCGAAGGTTTCTTAATTTATGCGCTGACAGGTGCCGGAGCATCTGTATTAGAACAGATCGCAGATGATGTGATTGTCCCTTCACTCGAAAGTATCGAAGGTGTCAGTTCGGTGATTGTGGAAGGACTCGGAGAAATTCAGGTCATCATAGATATCGACACTGAGTCACTAAGGTCATACGGGCTTACTCTGTCCCGTGTCGCCGATGCCGTGCGCTCGGGAATCGTGGACGAAAACACAGGGGTCATTGCAGACAGTTCAGGCAGGGAAGCAGTTCTCCGTGTCTCCACAGTTCCGGGGGCGGTCGGTGAACTGGGGTCGCTCATTGTCGACACCCGCGAGGGAATGTTCATTACTCTTGATGATGTATCGCATAGGATCTCGATAGATTATGATGAGAATAGAATGGTTATCTTTAGATATAACGGACTCGATCAGGTCAGTCTGCAGGTTGACAGAAGCCCGGGTAGCAATGCAGTAAGTGTTGCTGCTACTGTAATGGAACGTGTTGACGAGATTTCAACCGCACTTCCGGAAGGTATTAAGATGGACCTTACGGAAGACGGGACGGAAGGAATTCGCGAAGACCTTGACGCACTTTCATGGAGGGCTCTCGCTGCTCTCGGTGCAATTGTATTCATTTTGCTTCTTCTAAACAGAAGCCCGCTCTCGACCCCGCTTATTATCAGTTCGATTGTTTTTTCAGCCGCCATTGCAGTCACTGCGGTATATCTCATTGGTTACAGCATAAATATGTTGACGCTTGCAGCACTGGCAATTGCATTCGGACTGCTTGTCGACGGCGCTGTGGTTGTACTCGAAGCAATAGCGTTCCGCCGAAGGCAGGGAGATTCCCCAATCGAAGCTGCAGGTAGGGGTGCGAGAGATGTAGCTCTGCCTATCCTGGGCGGTATACTTACAACAATGGTGGCGCTGATACCGCTTCTGGCAAGCGAAGGCATTCTCCGGCTTTATTACCGTCCGTTCGCATTTACGGTAGCCGTGACACTGCTCGCATCATACTGCATCTGTCTGACACTTGTCCCGTCGCTTGCCGGCAGGTGGAAATCGAAACGATGGTATAAGGAAAAGAAATGGGACAGAAAACTTGCCCGCGGAATCTCAGTCCTGCATCACAAACCGCTGATTGCCGTGATTATTGCCGTACTGCTCATAGGCGGGGCAACCTGGGTATTTCTTACAAAGATAGAACGGGGTGAAGACTGGGGATTCACCTATGAGCGCGAATCCATAACGGTCTGGATGCGTTTCCCCCCCGGCACTCCATCAGAAAATGTGGATAGAATAGCAGTTTTGTTCGAAGACATTCTTGCCAACAGGGACGGCATCGCATCGACGAGGACAATGGTCACGGGAGAAAACTGCGGAATATTCGCTACTCTCACAGATGAATCTGTGGAATCCGGAGTAGGCCTTGTTATCGAAGCCGAAGCCGTGGCGCTGGCAACAACTATCGGTGGCACGGAGATGATATATGTCGGCGGCATCAATCCGGAACCCTACTGGAGAAGCGGCAGGTCAGCTGGAATGATGCAGACCGTTGAACTTCGGGGTTATGACTATCAGGGGCTGAAGAACATAGCACAGGCTATCAGCACAATGCTGCTCCGGCATCCCCGGGTGGGAGATGTCGACATAAACTGGAATCCGCGGAATCCGTCCCGGCAGCAGCTTGGTATTATCTTCGACAGAGAAGAGCTTGCGAACCTCGGCATCAATCCCTATCAAATATTCCAGGCATTCAGATATAATCTTTCAGGTGGCTACAGCGAAGAACTTCAAATAGGTGATGAGAGTATCGAAATGACATTCAGCATGGACGGGAATGCAAATCCTGCTCTGTCAGCCGTGCTTGAAAGTCCCATTATTACGTCCAGCGGAATAATGGAACTTGGGGACATAGTCGAAATAGATACACTGGAAATTCAATCATCCATCTATCGCGAAAACGGGGAATACACAAGAACTGTTGCATGGGCATACCTCGGTGCGGAAAGGATGTCTGCAAGATTCAGGACAGCTCTGCTCGAAAATCTTTCACTGCCTTCGGGATACAGCATCTATGAAGATGATTACATTCCGTTCTGGCTACGAGATGACGACACCAATCTAAACCTGATAGTGCTTCTTGCCATATTGGCCGTATTTGCAGTGACTGCAATTGTTTTCGAGTCATTCAAGGCTCCGCTGTATGTTCTTGCAGTTATTCCGATGGCACTTGTTGGAGTTGTGGCGGGCTTCTGGGCATTCGACAGAGTTTTCACACCCCAGGCTTATGTTGGCAGTGTTTTCCTGGTTGGGATTGCCGTAAACAACTCTATATTACTGGTAGACAGTTTTCAGAAGAAAAAGAAAAGAGGAATGGAAATTCGCAAGGCAGCAGATGCTGTCGTTGCCGAAAGGCTCAGGCCGATACTGCAGACCACGGCGACAACAATAATGGGTCTCCTTCCCCTGGTTATATGGCCGCTTTCAGAGGTCGATGACCTCTGGGGCACGCTTTCATTTACTGTTGTGTGCGGGATGGCAGTTTCAACACCGCTTGTGCTGATTGCCCTGCCTGCCCTGATTCAGCTGACTTCACGGAAAGGTCGAAAGAAAAAATGAAGAAAAGAATATTCTTATTGTCGATAGCATTCATTCTGTTACCGCTGTTCTCCTGCGGAGAAGTGGAAAAGACGGAAGAAGAAACCGAAGCCCTGGAACCCTCGCCGCTTCCAGTAACAGCAGTCACGGCTGCGGTGGACACTCTCTATGAAGTGGTTGATGCAACAGGTAGAGTATCATCTGCAAGAACCCAGCAGCTTACGGCACAGGTTCAGGGTGAAGTCATACTGGCACCTGAATATGAAGGTGTTACCGTGTACGAAGGAGATGCAGTGTTCTGCATATCGTCCGGAGAAGAGAACTCCCAACTTGCTTCAGCTGTCTCAGAATTCAGGAATGCAGAATTACTCTATGAGTTCGAGTGTGATAATTACAGGAGAGAACTGACCTCCGAAATCACAGACATGCTGAAACAGACAACGGGATACTATGCAGCCCAGGCATCGCTTGCACGCGCCCAGACTCAGTATGCCAATACAGTGATTACAGCCGGATTCGACGGGGTCATCTCAGATATTTCAGCGCAGGAGGGGCTGATGGTATATCCCGGCAGTTCGCTCGGTGAGATAATTGACCCGCAGAACCTGCAGGTTGAGATCAATCTCGATGAACGGGAACTTGCTGACTGCACGAAGGGACAGAAAGTCTATCTCTCTTTCCCGTCCCTCGGAGAAAGTATCGACATAGGGATTGTAGAATCGGTTGCACCTGTCGTCAATCCATCAACTCGGTCAGGGAAGGTAATAATAGTCCTCCCGCCAGTCGATAATCTCCGTGCCGGCGCCACTGCAAAAGTAGAGATAGTAACAGAAGTATTCCCCGAAGTACTCATAATCCCTGAAGTATGCGTTCTCATCAGGGACGGCAGGGACATGGTGTTCACAGTCACTGATAACCACGCCGACTGGCGCTATGTTACACTCGGTGCAAAAGGCAGGGGATATACCGAAGTCATCGACGGTATCTCAGACGGTGAGACCGTGATAACATCGGGACACTACTCCCTCGCACACGACGCCCCCGTAGCAGTAGTAAATTAGTGACAGTCACTAATTTTTTTAATGCATTAGTATAATCTATAATCCGCCAAATTAGTTGACGAAGTTTACTCCGTCCCGCATCTTTATCACATCAAGACCAACATGCTTATAGCAAACCAAGGAACGGCTAATTGCGTTTATTATCCATTCTGTTTCATTACCGAATGCACCACCTCCGATAAGCGTTAAATATACTTTATTGTTACCAGTTTTTCTATAATTCAAAATACCCGTACAGATAGTTGCTTCATATGAGGCTTCTAAAACAATTCGAGCAAACTCTGCCCAGAGATGTAATGGATGCTTTGAATATGCAACTGGAAGCGCTGAACAATAAACTTGAGTAACGGTATGTTTTGAATCGCTCAATGTAACCTCTGTATTCCATTGAATTCCGATACGTAACAACTTTCTTATTTCATCAATATCAGATTCAGTTGCTGATTTGATTCTCTTATTGATTTCTATTAGCCCTTTCTCAGACGCCAAAGCATAACCATTTCTCATTTCCCAAAGATGACTATCTGAATTCCCTAACATTGCTCCAATGTTACTAAGACAGTCTATTTGATTGTTATATGACTGGCCTGATTCTCCATTGACATCCACAAAATAGTTCCGATATATTGTTCCCCACCTGCCGCTATGGCACAAGCTGGCCCCTGCGTTCGGTCATTCTCATAGCGTCCTACTCCCTGTTCTGGCGTAACATTGGGAGACACCATTTCTAGCAAATTAAATTGTGAGGCAACTTGAAACAGTGAACCCGCATTTGTTTTTTTGATGTGTAGCTGCTGAACATCTGCTATCAATTCTCGAACTTGCTTTGGGGATTCTTCACGGAACCCTGTTAGTCCTTCAAACCACATAAGCGTTTCCTTTATGTAAGAGACATAACGCCGAGTTGAGCTGCATCGTCGAGCAAGGCGAAGGCTAGCTGACGGGGCATAGACCCGTCAAGGCTAGCCAAAGTCGCCAGCGAGGCGATGTCTGCTCCAACGTTTTGTTAGCGACCGCCGTAGGCGGGAGCACAAAACTTGGAGCCAGCGCAACTCGGCGTTAGCGCCGCCGCAGGCGGCGCTAACTGTTATTTTATCTACTCGGTAAAAGCGATTCCAATATTCAAATCACGCCAC
>CAYRQP010000011.1:0-35409 GCA_964426545.1 uncultured bacterium
GAACATGGTCTTAACGGGACACGAAGGAACATGGTCTTAACGGGACACGAAGGAATCATGTCCCTATACATAAATGCGGCGGGCTTTCACCCGCCGCAATAATTGCAAATGCAAGGACTAATTATCGATACAGTCCCTTGATCTGACCCCAGCTTTCGCTGTCGAGAGCAGCTTGAATTGTACCACTCGCTCTTATGAAGTAGTCGCTGGCAGTCGAACCTGAAAGAATCCAGGGTTCCCAGATGATGAAGTCATCACTGTAGAAACTGTGGTCTGTAGTGTTCGGTGAGTCATCACCGAGGATTGCAGGCCATCCACCCGCGGACATTTCAGTGTTCACAAGTGCCCAGAAATCAGCATCTGTAACTATAGCAGAACTGTAGTTACAGTTATTGGCTGAATAGTGGGTAGCTGTCACTATGCTCTGGTCGAGCAGAGTAATAGGAGCACTCGACTCGCCGTTCCAAAGTTCTGCGTAGAATTCACTTACATCCCATGGGTAGTCTGCATGATGATAGAACCAGAACTGGGTGTATTCACATTCGAGACCGTTGCTTCCGGGAAGGAAGTCTTCCGTGTCGAACCAGACACCTCTGTAAAGTCCGCCCCAGGTGAGCCAGAAGGCTGAACCGTCATCATACTGCAGCATGTCATCTGAACCGGTGACTTCTACGGGCTCTTCGAGCCTGATGTTACCGGCGAAAGCTACAGCAAAGGCCATTGCAAGAACAATAAGTATGTTTCTCATATGTTCTCCTTTCGTTGTTTAGTCTAGCACATTACTAACTTACATACTAATAGCAAGGTTAAGTATGTTTTAATGATTTTAATTTGTCAAGTACTTCTCAGCAAAAGTGTCGTACTTCACTTTTCCCACTCTAGCCTATTGGTAATGGAGTTTAGCAACTATAGTGGAATAAGTGGAGTACGACACTGATATTTTCTTTGATAACACCGCCATTTTGTCTAGGGACATGATTTCTTCGTGTCCCGTTAATAGCACCGCCTTTTGTTTCAGCAAAAGTACCGTACGGTACTGACTTTTATGAGCGGCTGCGCATTGCATCACGGTATCTTGCGGCGGTTTCGAAGTCGAGTTTGTCGGCAGCATCGAGCATCTTCTTTTCGAGCCATTTGACGGCTTCTATCTTGTCTGCCGGTACATCGGTGAGGATGTCGGTTTCATCCGCTGAAGGGCGTGATATATCCGCTATGCTCGTAGCCCGGATGATATCTTCTCTTGTCTTTTTGATACTCTCGGGAGTGATATTATGCTCCCTGTTCCATTCGAGCTGTATCTCACGCCTTCGGGCTGTTTCGTCGAGCGCGAATCTCATAGAATCAGTTTTCCTGTCGGCATAGAAGATCACTCTTCCCGCCAAGTTTCTTGCAGCTCTTCCTGCAGTCTGGATAAGACTTGTGCGAGAGCGAAGAAATCCCTCCTTATCTGCATCAAGAATTGCAACCAGGGAAACTTCGGGAAGGTCGAGTCCCTCCCTGAGTAGATTCACACCCACAAGAACATCGAAGTCAGCGAGACGCAGGTCACGCAGGATGGATACCCGTTCGAGAGCGTCTATTTCGCTGTGGATGTAGCGCGCATTGATAGAAAGGTCCATCAGATATGATGTCAGTTCCTCTGCCATCTTCTTAGTCAGGGCGGTAACCAGTACTCTCTGTTTTTCCGATACCGCTTTCCGTATCTCTTCGAGCAGGTCATCCACCTGTGAAACAGCCGGCCTTACTTCTATCTCAGGGTCGATGAGCCCTGTCGGACGCACTATCTGCTCGACTATCTGTTCGGAACACTCCAGTTCGTAATCAGCAGGCGTGGCTGACATGCAGACTTTAGGTCCCGTGATGTCGATAAATTCTTCGAGATAAAGCGGTCTGTTATCAAGTGCGGACGGCAGCCTGAAACCGTGAGTCACAAGAGTTTCCTTTCTCGATCGGTCTCCCCTGTACATAGCTGACAGTTGGGGGATTGTCCTGTGGGATTCATCCAGAAATACAAGCATCTCCCTTTCCCTGAAATAGTCTATCAAGCAGGCGGGGCGTTCGCCTTCTTCTCTCCCTGAAAGATGCCTGCTGTAGTTTTCTATTCCCGAACAGTAACCTGTTTCCGCCATCAGTTCGAGGTCGTAATGTGTCCTGCTTTTAAGCCTCTGAACTTCGAGCAATTTACCGTTGAGTTCGAAATGTCTCAGCCGCTCATCGAGTTCAGTCTCTATTATACCCATCGCCATGCTCATCTCTTTTTCCCCCGTAACAAAGTGCCGCGCGGGATAGATGAACATCTGCTGAATGTCTTCGAGTATTTCACCTGTCAAATGGTCGACCTGCCGGATTGCTTCTATCGTGTCCCCGAAGAACTCAACACGTATGGCTAACCGTCCGTAGGCCGGGACAATGTCGACAACATCCCCCCTTACCCTGAATTTTCCCCTTGTGAGTGAAATGTCATTCCGTGAATACCGCATTTCAATCAGCTGCATGAGCAGTTTGTCCTGATTCATCTCTTTACCTGATCTGAGTTGTACGCATGTGGATGCAAATGTTTCAGGATTACCCAACCCGTAAATACAGCTAACAGATGCCACGACAATCACATCTCGCCTTGTAAGAAGTGAAGTTGCAGCGCGGAGACGCAGGCGGTCGAGTTCTTCGTTGAGGTCAGCGTCTTTTTCGATTAGAGTGTCTGTGGCGGGCATGTATGCTTCGGGTTGATAATAGTCGTAATAACTCACGAAATACTCCACGGCGGCATCAGGAAAGAAACTGCGGAGTTCGCTATAAAGCTGGGCTGCGAGAGTTTTGTTATGGCTGACAACAAGAACGGGAGTTTCCGTCTTCTCAATGACATTTGCCATTGTGAATGTCTTGCCCGAGCCGGTTACGCCAAGAAGTGTCTGCCACTTCATGCCGTCCGTGAGACCGGCTGTTATCTTCTCAATGGCTTCCGGCTGGTCTCCGGCCGGTTTGAAATCCGATTTGAGATTAAAGAGCGACAAGTCAGCCTTTCAGTGCGGTGATATCCACTTCGAAGGCGGATGCCGGTGTCGATATTCCCCAGTCTGTCAACACTCCAGGATGTACTTCACCGAGCGTTCCGCATGCGAACCCGTTCACAAGTATTTGTGCACACCTGCCCGGGATGAACCTGGGGTCATCCACCGGTTTAAGAGACAGTTCAAGGTCTCTTACATGACAGATTGCCCCGATTATCGAATGAGCATCTCCGAAATCCGCATTGTTGCCGCATATAAGAATGCTCGCATTCACAGCCGTTAAACAGATATCATCGTCAGTAGTTTTCAGAACTTCCCCGACTTCGAATAGTCTGTGGGGATATGCAGAGCGAGCGCTTCTGCTTTCGACTTCGAAAAGCCCGGGCAGAATGGAGTTTCTTACTACCCCGTATTCAGCGGTCATCGGATTCGAAATGGTGACAGGATCAGCCGGAGTTCTCGAAATATCAATTGTTTTCTCGAGACTTCCCAGAACAGGACGGAGTATCTCTTCACATCCCGTTCCTGCAAGAATCAACCTTAGAGCATCGGTAAGGTCCTCAATATACGCAGCTTCTCCCACGGTAGAATCAGGGAGTTCGAGTGGGTCGAAAGCATAGTACCCATGTGAAACTGCAATGTCTTCTATCATATCCATGGGGTGAATGCCGTCACGCCTGTATGGCGGAAGCACTCCTGTGATAACGCCGTCTGCATCTGTTACCGATGCATAATCCATTTTCGAAAGGAGTTCAATGACTCTTTCTTCTGAGAGGGATATACCGAGTACTTTTTCAATATCATCGAGTGTGGTTATAAGTTCGTCTGTAAAGATTACAGGTGTCAGCGACCTCTTTCCCATGTCTGGGATTTCATACGGGTATCTGATACTGACATAAGATATTTCAGCACCCCTGTCTTCGAGATTGCAGGCGAGAAGTGTACATGTGAGATTGACCGATTCCCAGTCCGTCCCGGTAACTTCGCAGAAAAGCCGTGAATCACCGGCTTTTACGCGACCCGTTGTCTGAGAGTTGATGACAGGTGGAAAAGAAAGAACTGTGCCGTTCTTTTCTTTCAGGAGTGGATACTTTTCGCAATTCTCGAGTATGTATGAGTATTTTTGTCCGGTTTCGTTCTTGTTTAGAATTTCCCCCAATGTGAATTCAGTTTCTTCTCCGAGCGGGACAAAGCTCGTTTGCGGAGATACTGCACCATATTCCACCGGAAATTCGATGTCATTCAGGCGGTAGAAACCTATAGCCGCAGTCCTGCGGTTCTTGCCGAATGAGAATGCAATCTTTTCCTGAACTTCTATGAGAGCTTCCAGTTGTTTCTCTGTGGGAGCCCATCCTTCAGCTGTAAATGCAGCTATGTACGGGCGGATGTCTTTCAATTCAGGTGCAACATTAAGTTCCAGTCCCGAGTCTTTGATATTTGCGAGATGGGCTGACCTTCCTTCATTTCTGCACCTGAAGGCCCGGGCTATCCCTTCAACGCACCAGAGGTCGGGTCTGTTCGTGTCATTCAGTTCTATCTTCAGATTGTCACCATCGGATTTGTCGAGTTCACCCTTTACTATCGAGAGCATGTCTTCGAGAACTCCGTCACCCGGGTCGCTTATGCCTGCAAGTTCGAAGAGATCGAGTCTGCTTACTTCAATTTTAGGCATTCTGCTTCTCCCCGTGTTTCAGGAGTTGGTCCGGCCTGACTTTCATCTCTCTCAGGCGGGAGAGGTCAGGGGTAACGAGGTCGCGTATGTCTGATAATCCCATTGCGAGCATTGCCATCCTGTCCAGACCGAGTCCCCAGGCGATTACCGGAACATCAATGCCAAGTGGAGTGCATACTTCAGGTCTGAAGAGTCCTGCACCTCCGCCTTCTACCCAACCAAGTACAGGGTGCTTTATGTGCATTTCGACCGATGGTTCGGTGAAAGGAAAATATGCAGGAAGGAACTTGTACTCTTCCGCACCGGCTATCTCTTCGGCGAATAGTTTAAGCAACCCGAGCAGATGCCTGAAATTAATGTCGTCCCCTATGACGATTCCCTCCACCTGAAAGAAATCAGGGAGGTGTGTAGCGTCCACCTGATCATATCTGAAACACCTGGCAATACCAAAATACCTACCCGGAATGTCCGGGCCGGAAGCCAGGGTACGGGCTGAAAGAGCTGTCCCCTGTGAACGCAGAATTGCCCTGAGCGACTGTTCTCTGTCGAAAGTGTAATTCCAGCCCCTGCCACCGGTTCCCTTTCCCGTCTCATGGGCATCGATGACTCTCTTCTCGATTTCAGGGTCAGGGGGCGTGACAGTCACCCCGTCGAGGTAATAAACATCGTGAATATCTCGCGCGGGATGAAACTGAGGCATGAATAGTGCATCATTATTCCAGAACTCATTCTCAGCAAGTGAACCGCGCATCTCCTTGAAACCAAGGGCAATGAAGCGCCTGCGGACTGTATCGAGGAACTGTCTGTAGGGATGCAGTCTGCCCACCTGTATTCTCGAAGGCGGGATATCGACCTGATAGCGCCTGAATCTCGCATTTTTCCATGAACCGTCAGCAAGAATTTTAGGGGTGAGTGTTCCTATCGTAAGGGTTTCTACGTCCTGCAGAAGAGCTTTTTCCCCTTTTTTTGTTATGTCGAGTATCCTGTCTGTCTGCTCGATGATCTGAAATTCTGCTTTGCTCTTTCCCCTTTTCGGGCTTCTTGAATTCACGACTTCAGTAACATCACCTGAGAGTTCATTCAGCAGCAATTCGGTGCCATCGAGAAGCGGTCTGTACACTTCAGTCCAGACTTTCTCGAAGATGTTCAATCTGTTTTCAACCGGGATAATGCCATCCGCTGTCTCTTTGAGAAGTCCCGCTTTCATGCATGCACCGAAAGCGCTCCCCCACCGTCCGCGGTCGAAAGAAGTATCTTCCTGAATTGCTCTAAGGTCATTTACACCCATCTTTACCGATTCGAGGAGAGCCATTTCAGGTGTTTTTCCAATATTACCGAAATCAATCCCGACGGAACCTAACTCGACTGTGACTCTTTCTGTTCGGGAGACTTCGGTGATGAGGTTTCTCTGCAAAAGCCACTCAGACGCTCTCCTGAAAGACCCTTCGTCAGGAAGTTCGCTGCCTTCAATAATCTCGCTGTCAGAAGAACTCCCATTCTCATTTAAATAAGCAAGAAGCTGTTTTTCAAGTGGATGTAAATCGCGCTCTTCGGTCACTCTGAATTCCCTTCATTCTCTATTACCCGCCAAATGTCTATCTCTTCTTCGAGATAATTCCCCTGCTGTGGCTGCGGCACAGGATTGTCTTCTTTGAAGATGGTTCCGCAATCGGCACAGATAACTCCGTTATCCTCGATACGGGCTCCGCACTCCGGACACATAAACTCAAGCTGTTCGTCCACATATACCAGTATTTCTGATGTAGAAACATAACCGTTCATGTTCAAATCCGCACTACCGGTGACAGCATCGAGAAGAATAGGCATGAATATTCTTTCATAGACACCCAAGTCTTCGCGTGCAGCCGTAATTATCTGAGTATTGCTTCCTTCTGAAAAATCATTTACGAACCCACCTGAATGGCATGCATCCAGATAGATGATAACAGGACACCCCGGTCCATTTTCGATGGCATCTGACAGCCAGTCATCAGTAACATCGGCATCATACAGACACAGCACTTCATTGTTGAAATCATACTCTTCGGGACCGCCTGTTCCTATTCCCTCCTGACTGCCGTGCCCACTATAGGAAATGATTATTCTGTCTTCGAGTCCGGCTGCTTCCAGAATATCCGTGCAGGCGTTCCTGAATGCATCGGCAGTCGCTGTTGCATCGACCAGCAGAACAGTTTGCGAATACGGAATTCCCTGGATATTGGTTATGAATCTGTAAAACTCGATTGCATCCATGGATGCCCGGTTCAGGTCGCCTCTAGAACCGGGATAATCACTGATCCCGGCAACAAGCACCCATATCTGCTCTTCAGGAGAAGGTTCTGCAAGCGGGATAGTCACTATGTTCTTTGCATTCAATGTGTATGGAGTCTGTCCTTCCTTGTCCCACAGGTAAACAGTTACGGCATATTGTGCTTCATCCGGAGAATAGACAGCCACGCTCTCATGGCCTGCACCATCCACGGAATTCAGCCAGGCATTCGCAGTTATATCTATTCCCGGACCGCTGACAAACATGTCGAGGTCGACCTCCTCGTATTCGCCATACAGCGTTATATCAAGTACTGCATTCGAATCTGAACTAACGATGAACATCGCTACGGGAGACTCGGTAGTAATGCTGTCTCTGTATTCTTCATATGGGAGCGGAGAATCCGTAAATTTCCTCACTGAAATATATGCCGTTCCGGAGATGTTTCTCATATAATCAGGAAGGAAGGGATTCAGCCATATTGTATCGCTTTGTGCAATGTAAAGCAGAAACTCACTCTCTCTTGTTTCAAGATTGAAATTCAAAACTTCGTCACCGCTGTTTCTGAAGATTTCAAAATTGCAGTCCTTGAGTCCGGTAAAATCAGCTTCTATACTGTAAAACCCCGTAGTATCCGGAGAAAATCCGATTGTGGAGCAGGAGTCAGCTGATAGTTGCACCGGCTCCTCTGATAGTGTTTCTGAATAAACACCTTCCAGCGGGATGAGTTTCATTTCATAGTCCGTGCCTTCGTACACGTAGTACGGGTGTATTTCAACCACCAATTCATCCCTGCCTGGTGGGATGATAAGTGTTTCCCTTGCCCCATCATCAATCGAAGACATCAGGGTTTCACCTGTTTGATCGATGATATAGACATCGAGGTCCACTTCACTGCCTGAATCAACTGATAAAAAACAGGGGGATACCCTGTTACCCGGAAGCAGGATCCGTTTAATCTCACCGTATGTTATTTTACTGTTCAATACAATTTCATCTTCCGGGAATGTCGGGAAATTACCTGTCTGCGCGACTGTAAGTGATATTTCTCCCTCTTCCTTTGGATATATCTTCTTGACCAATATGTGTAGAATTTCACCTGCAATAGCGGAGACAGTTACTGATTCTCTCGATTCAAGTTCATTACTGATTCCCCATGTGGAATAGAAACCAGTACCATATACTTCGAGATCGAAATCAGTACCTTTTGGTCCTTCGAGATTGAATGTCCATTCTCCTGTTACCGAGGGTATGAACCTGTATACCACTCCCATCATGCCGAGTGAAATGGTGTCAACCTTTGCTTCTTCCGCTGTGATAGTGTCAGGAACCACATCGGACACATAGAATGTAACAGAATCTGTCCCGACTTCGGGATTATCGGCAGTTAGATAGAAACGGTAATCCGAAAACGCAGATAGTATCAGTTCTTCTCCATCCCTTGCTAAAGCACATAGATTACCTGATGCATCGAATGCTCTCAATCCGGAGTGCGAATCGGTGGATACCCGAAGAAGAGTATAGTCGCTCTCGAAAATGCCTATCCAGGCTGTACCGTCTTCGTAGACAATGGGACAGGAATCACCCGAGCGAATTGTATGTACACCGGCAGGGTCAGGAAGAGTAATCCCAACAATGGCTGTGAATAACAGCATGAAACTCATAATATCCTCCATGATAATTGAAAACTGTATCTACTGCTCTGCTCGATTAACCGTTCGATACCTGAACACAGATTACTGAATTGTCGGGCATAGTCATGCACTGACAATCTCATACATCCAGCCCGGCTGCAAAGGCCGAAAAATCCGGAACTGTGATTTGGATTCCTTCAGCCTTTTTCAGACGAAGGACAACATCCCAGCATGTCAGCAGCATATACCCGCTGATTGCTTTTTTAAATCTCATTACCGCCGGAATTCTCTGCTCTGAAAATTCAAGATGAAGAAATATGCTGTCCTCCGGATAGTATTCAGGGGGCCAGACGGAAAATATTACTTTCAGGCATTCATCCGGATTTTGTTTCGACCGGACCAGGTCTTTTAAAACATCGAAATCCCCGCCAATATGGTGCATGGCACTTCTTATCTGCAGGAGCGTTCTTCTCTTATTCATGCCCGGTGATGGAAACTCCGTAATGAAGTCGAGTCCTTCTGCTATGGGATATCCAAGTTCGAGTAGAGCAGATGCTTCCGTCAGACATACTGCAAACAGCTCGGCAGCACCGGCGACAGGAATGTCTGCTGCATCACCTTCGCCGACCCATATCCCGGTAATCCGGGAAAGTTCCCTGACGCTTTCTCCCGCCGGACTCCGGGTTATCTCCTGTACATGCGTCCTCAGGGAATTATACTGTGGAATATGGACATTTGCAGTGACTCCGCCCCCAAGAACAGCAGTATGATAGAGGACTTTCGCAATATCAGTTTCATTTCTAAACGTTGAAGGAAAGTTCATCTGTGTCCTCCAACTGACCTTGGATGAAACTTGTCTATAACACCCATGAGATAAGTGGTGTCAAGACCTGTATATATTTCAGTCGTCCGGATATCTGAGTGTCCCAGAAGTTCCTGAACAACACGAAGGTCAGCACCGCCCTGCAGAAGATGTGTTGCAAAGGAGTGTCTCAGAGTATGCGGGTGTATCGGTTCGTCTATGCCTGACATTTCCGCTGCCTTTCGTACAATGTTCCAGACTGTCATCCGCGAAAGAGGATTGCCCCTATAGGTGAGAAACAAGACCGAACCTGATTTGCCTTTTGAAAGCACGGGTCTGGCTTCATCGATGTATTTAGAGAGCCATCCGAGCGATACTTTTCCGATTGGTACCACTCTCTCTTTCGAGCCCTTTCCGAACGGTCTGACAAACTCATCTTCGAAATTAATCCTGTCAACCGTGATACTGCATAATTCGCTGACGCGCAGTCCTGAACCGTATGCAAGTTCCATAAGCGTACGGTTTCTGATTGAAATTACAGTATCTCCCGTCCATGCCTCTACGAGTAACTCAGCTGATTTGACACTTACCGCCTGTGGGAGACTTTTCCTTGTCTTCGGCGGATGCAGAAGTTCTGCAGGGTTATCCTCTCTGATTTTTTCAGTCTGCAGATACGAAAAAAATATCCTGATAGAAGACAGTTTTCTGCGGATACTTGTATCAGCAGTTCCAGTCCCTGCGAGATATTCAAGATAATCCGCAATACTGCCCGTTTCTGTACTCCCTATTAATGCAGCTCCTTTATGTTCGAGCCATTTAGTAAAATCCTTGAGGTCACTTCCGTATGCATCGACTGTTTTGGGGGATAGGTTTTTCTCAAGAGATATATAAGCGAGGAATGCTCCGACCCGATCATCCATTCAAGGTCAGCCACTCCCGAAAATCAGACCGGCTCTCCCTATTATCCGCTGTCAAACCTGACATGTCTCTTGAATCGAGAAATATGGTAGCTCCTCTTTTTTCGAGTTTTCCAGCAATTTCACGGGCTTTTTCGATTGACCGAAAACTTGCAATCCAGGAAGGACAGTCCATGAGCATATCATTTGATGCTGTTTCCTCCAGAAGAAGAATGTCCTTCAAAGCAAGAAGCACATCATCAGAGATTTCATCTGAAGGAGCACATAGATAAATAGAATATCTTGCTTCGTCAGGAGGTGATTTCATGTAGGTTGGGGGGGGCTGAAACTCTAAATCAGTTTCACCTGGATCTTCCGATAAGGATGTTGCAGAAGATAAGAAATCTATTGCAGGCGGGCTTTCTTCGCTCTCTTTTTCGACAGTCGGTTCCGGAAGCGGGGGTGACGATTCATGAGCATCTTCTCGCAGCGGAATTCCCGATACAAGAGGAAGTTCAGGTTCACGTTTGAATACCAATACGGACGGGGGTGCTGTCAGTTCGAAACTCACATCAGGAAGGTCAGGTACTTCTTCAGGAATCACTGCCGTGTGTTCAGTCGAGGGAATTCCCGATACAAGAGGAAGTTTGGCTTCCTGTTTGAATACCAACACAGGCGGTGGTGAAATAATACCATAGACGAGCTTTCGTTTCGGTAAATCAGGAACCGGAGAAGGTGGAATGTTCTTCCCCGAGACAAGTGTCTTCGGAATATCGAATACAATAGCAGCAGGAGGCGGTGTTTTTCTTACTTCGGTCTTCTTCTTTTCAAGAAACAACACAGGGGGAACACAGTATGTGATTTCTGTCGAAGGAGCATTCAGCCGGACCACGGGGGGTGCGATAATTATCTTTTTCTCAATAATATGAACGGGCGGGGCAATAAACTCCGCAGGGGAAACTGACTTCGGAGGTTTACCCGGGATGAATATGCCGGGAATAACGGTCTCACCCTTTCGCTTCAACCGTTTCTTTCTTTTCGGTTTCGGAGGCGGTCTGAAATAATCCGCAGTGAGTAATCCTCTTCCTTCCGGAATACCCTCTACCAGTTCAAAGATCTCTTCATCAGTTTCAGGGGTTGTCTCCGCTTTCTCATCGTCATTATCAGCAATATCCGCATTCTTTGTCTGGTGTACGTTCTCATCAGATTCACTCTCGTCCGGTGCTGTGGCAGAAGTTTCTTGATTTTCTTTACCTGTATCAGCATCTGCCGCCACAGGTGATTCAGGGGCTTCTGCAGTGACTTCCCGGGGAACTTCCTGTTTTTCATCGACCTTGTTCGGAACGGATTCAGCAATATCTTCCTCTGATTTAACTGAGATATCTTCAATCTTTTCGTCAATCTCAACGTGATTCTCTTCAGTTTCTACAGTTTGGGACATATCAGTCTGCTGTTCGTCCGCATCATCCTCTTCCGGAGATACGTCCAGCATGTCTTTCTCTGTAGAGTCAGGAGTGTTCTCTTCGAAGACAGTTTCTGAAATATCTTCCTTCTCAAACAGTACCGCCGATGCGGTAGAAGGTAAATCATCTTTATTTCCCGACGAACTGAGTTCGGGTTCTATTCTGACTATTCCGCCGGCATCCGTGATAGTCCGCTTTATCTGCCTTGCAGTATTGTTGTCGACATTCTTTCTAATGACAAAAGGTATCCTCGAAAGCCAAAGAACTGCCTGTTCATGGTGTATTCCTGCAAGTTCCTGAAGTGTACGCCTTAATCTGCTTCTTTTCCCGACTTCACACTCGACAAGGACAACGCGAAAACTCACTGTATGAGCATCGGCATCATCAGCCGGGAGAACAGTACTTTTTATACTCCTGTGCTTCGAAAGCGATGCAGCCAGATTTTCAGCCCTTACCTTCGACAGACCGGAACCCGCAACAAGACTCCCTTTTTTCAGGGCGAGCAGTACCTCTGTACGCTCCATATCTGTGAGTTCGATCAGAATTTCGATGACTTTTTTAGATGGCTTACTCCCGCTAAGTGTAACTTTCCAGTTCATCAGTTTTGTTCACCCTGTCTGTGTTTTATCTCTGTTTCTGAACCAAAACTATCTCATCACCGATATTTACCAGTTCCGGGATTGCACATCTGAATATCATCACTGCCGATGTAGTATTCTCGGTGGCGAGGACTACAAATTCTGCTACCGGATTATCAGGCAGAATTACATCTTCGCCGGATGGAGTCTCTATCTCCTGACCGGAATCGTACATTTCGAAAATATCACCCGGGACAAGTCCGTTTAGGGCACCCCTGTCGATATAGACAACACTGTATGAATAGGCTCGCTCCAGGTCCGGGTTCCTAAATGCAATAATAGTTGCCGTCAGGCCTGACATTACATCAATACCTGAAACTTCTATAGGTGCCGCAGAACCATAAGGAACAACTGCGAATCCTGCATACACAGGACGGTATGCATGCTCCAGAAGAGCTATACTTGCATCTGCACCCAATTCGACAATTCGGCAGACACCTGCCACATAAATTATTCTTCCGAGATCTTCATCCGTATCCGGATGTTTAACCTCTTCTCCCTCGTGCAAAACATGAAAGACTCTGTTTAGTTCCAGTCCCTGATTCTGCCCTATATCGAGACCGAGCAGATCTCCGGGGAATGCAAATCCTTCAGCAAGCGAACTATTCCCGACATTTGTCTCGACTATATACCCCGAAGCGGTCAGTGGTTCTGAAAGTATCCTGCCTGCTGTCTCGAGCGTCATCCTGCTGAGAACGATTCTCGAAACTGATCCTGCCATGGAAGACGTTTCAGTAGAATAATCAGATGTAACCCCTGTCACTGTCGCTACACCGGATATATCAGGGATCGAGATTATTTCTCCGGGTACGAGATAGTGAATACCTGCAATTCTCGGATTGGCTCCGAGAATGTCTTCCCAGTGAAAAGGAGTGCCGTAATAATGTTCTGAAAGTTCCCACAGAGTATCTCCCTCATCAATAGTGTGTACTGAAGATGCATACAAAGGCAGGAAAGGTGAAAGAACAAGAGCAGCAGGTAGTATTATCTTTAAACTGACGTGGTTCATAACCGTGATACCTCCGTGAACTTATATTTTTACATTCTATTCATAACTACAAATATACTATAATCCTTAAACAATCAAGTAAGGTCATTATTCCGATGATACAGTCCCTGTATGCCCAGTATCCCACGATGCTTCGGGGTAAAAAACCATAGAACCGTCATTAATACTACCTAATACATCAACCGTAACTTCATACGAACCGGAGTTCTCATCCGGATAATCCACTCTGGGAATATTCACTGCAAAGAACAATTCACCTGAATATTCTACTGTGCTGCTCCAGTTCTTCCCGACTGCTACAGGCTGTGTACTGTCAACACGCATAACAAGTTCTCCGTTTGTAGCTCTTGGCACCAGGGCAATAGTCGTGGATGACATATTTCTTCCCTCAGGCCCGCTCACGCCGGTCTTCATCATAACTGTACCGGTGGACGACACTGAAACAACATCATCAGAAGAAACGGTTAAGCCCGATGCAGTCCATCCACTGTCGGCATATACTTCGAAAGTCCCTGTCTGCATTTCATCGGCGTTCTGCCATACAATGAACTTAATCTCGCTGAAATCGAATTCTTTCACCCCTCTGCTACCTGCTACAGATATCAGTCTGTCTGAAAATGTCACCGTACCGATGCAGCTTACACTGTCTTTCAGCATTACAGCAGCTTCACCTGCGGGAAAACGCACTTCTGTTTCTCCGATAATTACACTTTGTCCGCTCAAAGGGACATATTCTCCGGTCATAACGTCTCCATCTGAAGTAATTGCTGCACTTTGGGGACGGCTGCATGCAAATAAAACAAGTAGAATGCATATTCCTGCTGAATTCACATAATTCCTCATTTATGGACACTTCCTTTCAATTCATTGATAAGCAGAGGAATTACCTCTTCAAGTTCTTCAACAGGGATGAATTCAATTCGGGTTCTGATATTCTCAGGAATATCTTCGATATCTTTAAGATTCTCCTTAGGTATGATAATTCTGGTGATTCCGGCGGAGAGTGCTCCCAGTGCTTTCTCCTTTATTCCACCCACCGGCATCACTCTTCCGTGAAGACTTATCTCACCCGTCAGTGCAATACACGGAGTTACAGGTTTAGATGTCAATGCAGAGATCATGGACACAGCGATTGCTGCACCCGCGGAAGGGCCGTCTTTGGGAGTAGCGCCTGCAGGCACATGAAGGTGCAGGTCTATCTTCTGAAAATCCTTCAGAATCTTATATCTGCCGGAGTGCACGCGAATCCATGACTGAGCAGCCTGTGCGGATTCTTTCATTACATCGCCAAGCTGACCGGTGAGTTTCAGATTCCCACTACCTTCCATTACTATTGTCTCCACAAGAAGAATCTCCCCGCCCGAGGGAGTCCATGCGAGTGCGGTGCAAATACCGACTGCAGGTTCCTTAAAACCCCGTTCTCTCATGAACTTCTCAGCACCGAGAAACCCGTGAAGTTTCTCCTTTGTGACGACAACGAGAGAAGCATCATTTTCAGCAATTCTCATTGCTACTTTCCGGCATATTTTACCAATCTGTCTTTCCAGTTCTCTGACACCGGCTTCGTGGGTATAAGTTCTAATCAACTCCAACAGAGCAGTCTTGTTAAACCGGATATAGTCTCCGGTGAGACCGGTATTCTCGAGACGCTTCGGTATAAGATAACGACGGGCTATTTGGAATTTTTCATCCTCTGTATATCCGGGAATTCGAATTATCTCCATCCTGTCGCGCAACGGAGCCGGAATAGTGTCGAGTCTGTTTGCGGTTGTTATGAACTGCACGGCACTGAGGTCGAACGCTACATTCATGTAATTGTCGCGGAATGAGTAGTTCTGCTCAGGGTCGAGGACTTCGAGAAGCGCAGAAGTCGGGTCTCCCCTGAAATCGCTTCCGAGTTTATCCACCTCATCGAGCATGAATACCGGATTGTTACTTCCGGCTTCTTTCAGTCCCTGTATGATCTTGCCTGGCATTGCGCCGATATATGTTCGTCGATGACCCCTGATCTCTGCTTCATCGTGTACACCGCCAAGGGACATCCGTACAAACTCTCTACCTATCGCCCGCGCTATGCTTTTACCCATAGATGTCTTGCCGACTCCGGGCGGACCTACAAAACAAAGTATGGGAGCTTTCCCTGTAGGGTTGAGTTTGCGGACGGCAAGGAATTCCAGAATCCGCTGTTTTACATCTTCGAGGTCATAATGATCTTCTTCGAGTGTCCTGCGGGCTCTCTTTATTTCAAGGAGGTCTTCTGTACTCTCAAGCCATGGCAAAGCCAATATCCATTCAATGTAATTTCTGATCACTGCTACTTCAGGAAGGCCGGGGTGCATCCGCGAAAGCCTGGAAAGTTCTTCTTCTGCCGTTTTCCTGACTTCGTCGGACAATTCTTTCTTAGCGAGTTTTTCTTTGAGTTCTGCAGCTTCGGGATTCTCGTTCCCGCTTCCCAATTCCTTCTGAATCGCCTTCAACTGCTCTTTCAGGATATATTCTTTTTGATCCTTCTCGATTTCTTCCCGCACTTCCCCCTGAATTTTCGATCGCAGCAGCATGATTTTTATTTCGTGTGACATCTTATCAGAGATGATCTGAAGTCTGCGGAGTATGTTTCCCTCATCCAGTATCCTCTGTTTTTCATCTATTCCAACTTCAAGATAAGTCGCAGCCAGAAAACTGAATTCATCCGGGTCTGTTTCAACATCGAATTCCGGAAACTTGTCAGGGGGTTTAGGAGATAACTCAAGTATCTGTTTCATCTGTCCCAATACAGTATCCGTCCACGCTGCAATTTCATCTTCCTCAGAAGGCAGGATATACGGTATTTTTCTCTCAATCCTGACAGATGGGAACAGAGCCCCTGTGTTGACTAGCTCGACCATTTCAACTCTGGCAATTCCATAAAGACGCATCCGCAGAATATCTCCGGGAAATCTGTAGAACCGCTGTATTCCCACTACAGTGCCAATAGAATAATATGATTCGATTTTCGAGAGATCAACAGCACCGTCTCTCAGAGCAAAAACACCTATAATCTTGTTTGTCTCTATGGCGTTGTTGACCAGTTCTACCTCAACCGGATTACTGACGGTACGTGACAGTACGGTATATGGGAAAATGATGTCTTCACGAGCGGACATAAGCGATATTATCTCCGGCAGTTCACTTTTGTTTCTCAATTTATTCTCTCCTCAGGGCAAAAACATATGTCTTTCGTCCGTTCAGATTAATCTATGTCAAACTGTATATGCACCTCATAAGTGTACTCTGTCGGGATCCCGTCAAGTGTAGCCGGGGTGAAAGTCCATTCCAGAACGGCTTCCTCCGCAGCACGTCCACACCCAAGGCCAAGCAGATTGCTCGTAACATCAGCATCTGTGACAGAGCCGTCGATTCCTACTGTAACAGACAATAACACAGTACCATGCAGGTTCCCCCTTGACCGTGCCTGGGGCGACAGTACCGGTTCAACCCGTCCAATGAGTTCAGGTGGTATCAACACCGGCTCAGGTTGAGTCTCAACTTCAGCTATTGCTTCCTGTTCCGACTCGGATTGAGACTGCGAAGTACTCCACGCAGTTCCTGTTTGAACTGAATTGAACCGAACAGCAGTGGTTTCGCTCGGACGAATTTCAATAGTCTGTATGTCGTCTTCAAAAGCCGGATTCACGAATCTAATCGTATAAGTTCCCTGCTCAAGACTTACACCGCGAAAAGGAGTTCTTCCGTAGAACTCACCATCGATGTACACATCCGCCCAGGGTTCGGGTCCTACAATGAGTTTCCCCTTTGGAATTACCTCAGCAAGCGTTATCATCCTGCTGTAATTCTGTAAGGTCAGGTTGATTTCAGCACGCCAGCTCTCCCTGCCGTCCATTCCGACCCATAGTGAATGATTTCCAATATCTCTGATAATAGAAACGCTCCGTCCGCTACCCACGTATTCACCGTCCACATAGAAACCGGCACTTCCCGGTGTATCTCCGGAGAGTACCAGTTGAATCTGTGCCTGATTATATCCTATGACTACAAGCGACTGTACATAATAGACAGGAGTTTTTATGAGTACGGATTCAGATATGCTCTCGTAACCTTCGACAAGCACCTGGAATTCATGCAAACCGGTTTTTACTTGTGCTACGGCAGATTCCTGCTCAACACCGTCAACAAGAAATGTGAATGAACCCCTATCAGGCTGTGGTTCCCCTTCCGGCATCTGTATCGTAAATCTTACTTCTACATCCGATGTACCCAGCGGTTGCATGACGATTGTGTCCACTGCTGAATGTCCAGGAGCACAACTGAACTTCTGCTGATATATCTCATAACCGTCCGATTCAACCCTGATAGCCTTCTCACCAAAGTCCTCACCTGAAACATAATATCTTCCCAATGAATCCACCTGCATGATCCTGCCTTCAAGTCGCAATTCAAAATCAGAAGGACCCTCAACGATGAACTGTTTTTCGTATGGATAATTCACAATGTGAATGTCAGTGTCAGATTTCTCAAGCAACGGGGGAATGTACTTCACCCCAAGGAGTCCAATGCAGAGAATTACCAATCCTGCCAGTAACTTCAGTAATACCGGACGTTTCCTTTTAGCGGATACAGGGGGCTTCTCTTCCGCATTTTCAGGTATTTCAATTTCGTGAGATTCCGGGTCTCTTTCTTCAAGCGACTCGCCGGAAGTATGCTCCTCATCGACTGTGCTTCCAGGGAGAATAGAATCGTCTGTTATTTCTATTTCCTCAATTATGTCATCCGATTCATCCGATGAGTCAGATGAGTCAGATGAGTCAGATGAGTCAGATGTTCCTGTAATCTCCTCTTCCGCTGAAATATCGCCAGCAGGTTCTTCTCTTTCATGTACTGAACCTTCACCGCTTTCAATCAGAGTGAGAAGTCTGTCGAGAACGGGAGCAGACGGCAAAATACTGAATATCTCCCTGATACTCCCGAGCGCACCGGAGATACTTCCTGATGCCAACGCTTCCCGGGCAGTGGTGGCAAGATCATCGACCCGGATGGATGTGCGGAGCATGCTGAGTTTTTTCTTTACGGCTCTATTCGAAGGATCCAATGCCAGTACTCTCTCAAGTTCCTGTATGGTCTTCTTTTTAGAATTCATTCCCTCTTCTTCTCCCGAAGAAGTTTCGGAATCCCTGTACTCTGAAGTCATTTCAACTCGCTCTCATTATGCTCGGGTCCGTTGAGCGACGCATTTTAAAGTTGACCTTTCAAATAATTATAACAATATAAAATATAACTGTTTGACGATAGACGCAATATGTGATTTGTGGTTTCTTCGAAATGTCAGACAGACTACTCATACTCCCGGAACGTCAATCTCCCCGAATCGGAATCTGCATTCTTCCGGAAGTCCTTTGCTTAGGTCATACTCCAAAGCAATGCCGCGCGCTTCAGCGAGTAGAACCATATCGGATACAAGAGAGGCAACTCTGAATACCGGCGTGCCGTGCTGCCTTGTTCCCGCAACTTCACCGGGTCCCCTCATTTCAAGGTCCTTTTCCGCAATCCTGAATCCATCGAGAGTCTGTGATAACACATCGAGACGTTCCTGAGCTTCAGAACTCAATTCACTATCTGCCATAAGGAAACACCATGAATTCCTGCTGCTTCTGCCAATCCGTCCTCTCATCTGATGCAGCTGACTCAGACCAAACTTGCCTGCATGGGCTATGATCATTACTGTTGCTTCCGGAACATCGAGACCTACTTCAACCACAGTCGTGCAGACAAGAACTGAAATCTCACCTGATGCAAATTTCGATGAGACAGATAACTTTTCCGAAGACTTCATGTCGCCTGTAAGAAGTCCTATACCGAATTTTCCAAGACTGCTGTCTCTGATGATTTCAAAAGAAGACACAGCGTCTCGCAGGTCCTGATTCTCAGATGACTCCCGCAGGGGATAAACAATATATGCCCGTTCTCCCTGCTTCAGCCGCTCATGAAGAATGTCGTAAACCTTTTTCTTCATCTCCTTCCCCATAACCTGTGTCACGATAGAACCCCTTCCCGGCGGAAGTTCATCAAGGACAGAAATATCAAGGTCACCATAAAGAGTCATAGCAAGGGTCCTCGGAATAGGAGTTGCTGACATCACCAGCATGTGCGGCCTCGGTGATCTTTGAGATACGAGTTTTTCCCGCTGTTCCACCCCGAATTTATGCTGTTCATCGATTACTACATATCCCAGATGTGGAATTTCGATATACTCTTCGAACAGGGCATGTGTACCAATAATGACATCGATTCCCCCGTTTCCCAGCTTCTCCGTAATCTCTCTGCGTTTTGCTGCACCCGTTCCACCCGTGATGACTTCGCATCTGATTCCAAGCGGTTTAAGCAGTTTATCGAATGTAATGCTATGCTGGACAGCAAGAACTTCCGTCGGTGCTGCAACCGCTGACTGGAAATCCGCTGAAGCTGCTATCACACACCCGGCAGCGGCAACCACTGTTTTCCCCGAACCTACATCTCCCTGAAGCAACCGCCGCATAGCAGATTTACCTGATAAATCCTCTCTGAGTGAATCAATTGCCCGCTTTTGTGCCTGAGTCAGTTCCCAGGGAAGTGATGAAACAAAAACTCTGACTTTTTCAAAACCGCCGGAAAGGTCAACTCCTTTGAACAGTTTTGCATTCTGTCTAATCTTTAAAAGTAATAACTGGTAAAGATACATCTCTTCAAGAGCCAGCATCCGTCTGGCTCTTTCCCCCTCTTCGGGACTCTCCGGAAAATGTACGGTACGGAGTATCTCCTCTCGGGAATCCCAGTTGTATTTCTTCAGCACTTCGGATTCGAATATCCCGGTAATTTCTCCTGAAGCGGCATCGAGTGCAGATTGTCTTATTTTTCTCATTACTCCCTGCGTAATCCCCGCAGTGAGAGTATAAACAGGAATCACAGATCTGAAATTGAATAACCCGTTTTTGTCCGGAAAGGCGAGATCCGGATGAGTCATCGTCAGCCCCCCTCCCCAGAACTGAACAGAGCCGCTTGCTATTAATTCAACCCCGCCATAGACTCTCTGCCTGATATATTTAGAATGAAAGAAAACCAGGTCGAGGATACCGCTTCCGTCATCTAAAGCAACATGAAATATTCTCTTTCCGCTGCGGCTGGGTCTAAACTCTGTTGAGATCACCCCGCCTTTTACATTCACATCACTTCCGGCGAGAATTTCGGATATCCGGGTAATTCTCCTTCTATCGAGATAATATTTGGGAACCGAGAGAAGCAGGTCCTCCACGGAACAGATATCGATCTTTTGAAGTTTCTTTGCACGGGCAGGCCCTATCCCGTTTAGAAAGTCGACATTCATCTTCATTACATTCTTCATATACCAACACTACATATCAAAATTGTGATAGACAAGACGGGACTTGACGAAGCACTTTTAAAATTGTAAGAAAGCATAACCGAAAAACAATGGAGGGTTGCAGATAAATGAAACAGGTTACGAAGGAAGAACTTCTTGCAGCTGTGGATGAGAATCCGGATAATGTAGATGCTCTGCTTGCACTGGCAGACTACATCCGTAAGGCGCGAAGTCCGGCAGAAGCACTTCCCCTATATGATAAAATACTATATCTGGATTCAGAGAATGTATTCGCTTTTCTTGGAAAGGGGCTTTGCTGGGGTATGGCATTGCTTGAATCCATACCGCCTCTTTCGATTTGGGACATCGAGTATGACGAAGAGGAAATGTTCGAAAACGCCCTCGAATTTCTTGAACAGGCTTCAGAACTCGACCCTGAACTGACGGAAGCCCTTAATGCAATAGCAAGATTGTATATGGTGATAGCCCGTGAAGATGAAGCGGTTGAAATGTTCACACAATCGCTTTTGATCGACTCGACTCAAATTGACGTTCTCGAGGATCTGAGTGACCTAAAGAAAGTCCCCATCTGGAAACTCCTCGATAAAGGTACATGGATGGGTGAGGGTGAGGAAGAGTAGCGGGCTGGCTTTACTCATAGTACCATATCACTTAATTCTACTGTAATACTACAACTATGTTAAGTGAATTAGGATGATACGGTACTGTAGCGCGACACTTATTAATTCCAGGGACACCATTTCTTGGTGTTCGCTGTGCGAGCATTGCATTGGTGCTCCCGTTTGCACTACGAATATCGGGAATGGCCCGTTGTCCTATAGGACATGATTTCTTCGTGTCCCGAAAAAAGTTGATTAAGTGTCACGGTACTTAGAACAAGCGGTTATTCTGCCGCTTCCTCTTTTTCCTCTTTTGGTGTTACTTTACCTTTAACTTCTTCGACCTTGCCTTTGGCTTCGTCGAATTTCCCTTTTGCATAATCGACAGCTTCTTTACCCTTTACTTTGGCTTCGTCAACCAACTTTTCTGATTCGTCTTTCAAATGAGTATAAGCTTCTTTGCCCTTTTCTGTATACTCATCCAGTTTTTCCCTGCCTTCTTTGAGAACTTCTTCACCCTTTACCCGGATTTCTCCGGCTACTTCACGAATCTTCTCCCGGGTTTCTTCACCCTTGGCAGGTGCATAGAGAATTGCTGCTATACCGCCTGCAAGCAAGCCTGCTACAAACGCCCAGAATTCACCCTTCGAATTATCAGACATAATTCCTCCAAATCATGTATATATTTCTAACCCGTACCACAACATTTCTTATATTTCTTACCGCTTCCGCAGGGACAGGGGTCATTTCTGCCAACTTTTTCACCTTTTCTCTTTACTGTATGCATTTTCCCGCTGTCAGTTCCCGCTCCCACATTGCTATTCTGTCTATTATCAGACGGTCTGGCAAGGTCCGGCTGAAAAGCCCGCCCGGACACCTGCCTGTTCTCCGGCATGTCGGCACCCGCTCTGCGGGGCCAGAGAGTCAGTATCTGCCTGACTGCCTGCCTATCTATATTATCGAGAAGCATCTCGAAAAGACCAAATGCCTCCTTTTTGAATTCGACAAGCGGATCTCTTTGAGCATAAGCCCTGAGCCCCACACCTGATTTAAGATGGTCGATAGCGTAGAGATGCTGACGCCACAGTGAATCAATCGAGATCAGTATCGCCCGTTTCTCAAGTTCTCCGAGCATATCATCCCCAAGCTTATCTCTCTTCATTTCAAAAAACTCGAGTACCTTCCCTACTGCCATTTCAAGTGCTTCGTCAGGTGAAGGTGCATTGTCCGTGATACCGGACAGGCGAATTGGTGCTCCGGCAAGTTCGCTAAGCACCGTTTGAGCATCTTCAATACTCCACTCTCCTGATGCCGTATTTTGCGGAAAATTCTCTGAGACTGCTGACCTGGCTACTCCAAGTATCATATCTCTGACTTCTTCATCAAGTTCGTTGCCTGTCAATGCCTGAAGTCTCCTCGAGTAGATCACTTCCCTCTGTTTATTCACAACATCATCATACTCGAGCAGGTGTTTTCTTATACCGTAGTTGTATTCTTCGACTCTCCGTTGAGCTTTTTCGATTGCCTTTGTGAGCATCGGATGCTCGATTGGTACATCGTCTCCTTCACCTGAACTCCGTTTCAGGAAATCGATCATCTTCTCGGATGCGAACAACCGGAACAGATCATCTTCGAGAGATAGATAGAACCTGCTTGTGCCGGGGTCTCCCTGTCTTCCGCTTCTGCCCCTCAACTGCCTATCTATTCGTCTGGATTCGTGCCTTTCAGTCCCAATTACAAAAAGCCCGCCGGGGACTGTACTACCGCCTTTTTCTGTGATTTCGATGATCTCCCGTGCAAGCTTGATGTCAGTTCCCCGTCCGGCCATATTCGTTGCAATCGTGACAGCACCCTTCTGTCCCGCCCTCTTGATGATGTCGGCTTCTGATTGATGCTGTTTAGCGTTAAGTACACTGTGGGGGACTTTCTGCGCTTTCAGAAGCCGCGAGAGAAGTTCTGACGCATCTACATTGACAGTGCCCACAAGAACGGGTTGTCCGAGAGAGTGAAGTCTTGCCACTTCCGAGATTATGGCATTGTACTTGCCGCGTCGTGATTTATATACCCTGTCATTCTGGTCATCCCTGACAACAGGAACATTAGTGGGGACAACCACCACATCCAGACCATATATGTCTTCGAATTCATCGGCTTCCGTCTCTGCTGTTCCCGTCATACCCGCGAGTTTCTCATACATGCGGAAGTAATTCTGTATTGTGATTGTGGCAAGAGTTTGGGTCTCATTTCGGATCTCAACATTTTCCTTTGCTTCAAGTGCTTCGTGAAGCCCGTCGCTAAACCTGCGACCCGGCATGAGCCTTCCGGTAAACTGGTCGACTATCATTACCTTGCCGTCCCGGACGACATACTCGACATCTTTTTCGAAGAGTTGAAAAGCTTTCAGGAGCTGGTCGATATTATGAAGAGATTCTGCCCTGTGTGAGTGTTCTGCATATGCCTTCTGTTCGAGTCTTGTTTTCTCTGCGTCAGATATTTCCTGCATCCTGATGGTGGATATGACATCACCAATATCATCGAGCAGGAAAAAGTCAGGATCTTTGGGTGAAAGCTCTTCCCTGCCATCCTCAGAAAGAGCAACTGACTTGTCTTTTTCATCGAGTGAAAAGAGGAGATCTTCTTCGAGGGTATGCATCGACTTATCCCTTAGAAGAACACCCTCCATTCGTTTCACTTCATGGAGTTTGTCCGGGTCCTGAAGCACCCGCATCAGTTTTTTGTGTTTTGGGGCTCCTCTTTTTGCCTTTAGATACAGAAGTGCGGCATCCTCCTGATTTCCCTTCTTCCACTCTTCTTCTGCCTGACTCACTATGCTGCTGACAATGTTCGCCTGCTTTCTAACGAGCCTGCCAACATCACTTCGGTATTCCTTATAACGATTCTTCGACTGTGCAACCGGACCGCTGATAATAAGAGGTGTTCGTGCTTCATCCACGAGAACACTGTCTACCTCGTCGACAATGACGAAATGATATTCGCGCTGAACCCTCTGCATTAGAGTTCCTGCCATATTGTCGCGAAGATAATCGAAACCAAATTGACTATTCGTACCGTAGGTAATGTCCCGGTTGTATTGTTCTCTTCGTTCTTCAGGTGTCATTTCCATCCGAATACATCCGACTCTTAGCCCGAGATACTCATAGATACCGCTCATCCAGTCTGCGTCCCGCCTGGCAAGATAATCGTTCACAGTAACTAGATGTGCACCCCTGCTGACAGGAACATCACCAAGCGGTTCGAATTCCCATTCGGATTGGTCATTCCCCCACTTCGTCTCTGCGAGCTCCATCCATTCGGGATTGAGGGCAAGGGCATTCAGATACATAGGCATCACGGCAACCAGAGTTTTCCCCTCTCCCGTCGCCATCTCTGCAATCCGTCCCTGATGAAGAACAACTGCACCAATCAACTGAACGTCGAAAGGCACCATATTCCATTCTGTATCTTCACCGGTTACCGGCCAGGATGTACCAAGACACCTCCTGCACACTTCCTTGACCACTGCAAAAGCGTCACACATGATGTCATCAGTTGTTTCGCCGGATGCCATTCTGCTCCTGAACTCAGTCGTCTTACCTTTGAGTTCTGCATCACTTATGGACGAGAGAGAGTCGAATACTTCATTTATCTGTGGAACGAATGGTTCAAGTTCCTTGATATTCTTCTGCTGCCGGTCACCAAACAGCTTCCCAACGGTCTTCTTAATGAACTTCAAATTATATCAGTCTCCCTTTCTACCGTTAATATAACATACGGGGACGGAGGAGTTAGAATAAAATAACATAGCCGAGGACCTCTAACTCCTCCGTCCCCATTTGCTAACTCCTCCGTCTCCGTCCCCTTTTGCTCATCGAGCTCTGCTCGAATTCATCAAGCAACAGCAAGAGTGAGTCTGACTCCACGGCAAATACTTCTGTTGTTCCATATTGCGACGCATCTTCAAGACGCTTCCGGGCAAGTTCAAGCCTGCCGTTTCGCAAATCTTCATAGCCGCTGATGAATAACTGCCACCCCAGGCTTCTTGCAACTTCAGGCACCGGACGAACTGCATAAGCTCTTCTGAGAGTCCAGTTCAACCGTTCTGAATCAGCTTCGTATTCAGCCAGGGCACTCTGTGCCTGCCGGTATGAATACCCGCGGTCAAGTGAATGAAGAATATCCAGTTGAGTTACAGCATCCTCGATATTCCCGCTCTCAATAAGTGTTTCAGCATATAGAACCCTGTAGAAATCACTTTCAGGCATACTGTTTACAGTCTTCTCGAGAATAATGCAGATACTGTCGACTGATAGTTGATTCCGCTGCAGAATAGACAGCCATACTGCTGCATCAGCTGATATCGAATCATCTTCAGATATGTACGCGGCTTCGAAGTACTCCAGTGAAATAGAAGGTTCGGTTCCTGTCTCCCGTTCCGCAACCGCAAGATAATATCTGCAGGAACCCCCACCGGTTACGAGTGATGAAAGGTCGAGTATTTCATCGTATCTCTCCAACTCTCTTAGCGTCTTCAGATACTGTCCGAAGAACCACTGATTGTCAGGCTGGAGTTCCCATGCTCTGAATGCATAAGTAAGTGCACTGTCGGGCATTTCATATTTGCTCAACAACCAGGCTAGACGGTAATGAATCCATGCATCGAATGAATCATCAGCTGCTTCCTGAGTTAGAACAGGTATTGCTTCGGAGAATAAACCGTCCCTATACAGCGAATCCCCGGGAGAGATAGATGAAAGTACCAGAATAAGTACAATATGTACCACTGTTTACGGCTCTATTATGTCGGATTCCGGAAAAGATCCATTGAAATGCAGTTGCAGGGTAAAACTGTCAGACGGGTGCCAGTTAATATCGAAACCGCCAAGAATAAATCCCGTGTCTGAGCCGTTGAAATTATAAAGGCGTGAGTACCCGAATTCGACAATTGCGGTTAGGTCCGGATGAAGGTTGAATGTGAGAAGTCCGGTGCCGGTACCGACAGCAAGAGTTCTGCCGTTTCCTGAAATGAGAGAAAATCCGGCTCTGCCGCCAAACGACGGTGTAAACCAACCGGACGAAGAAGGCTCAACCAGCGAAAAACCGGAAGGCTCCAGTCCCCCGGAAGCCCAAAGCGGTATAGATACTACAAGAAGAAGAACAGCAATCAATATTTTCATAAGACTCCAATCAAGTCAATTTTAATATACTACAAATTACCTTTGAAAAAGTTCCAGTATTAACTAATTCAACCTCCGCCTCTTCACCCGCCACAGGAACAGTACACCAAGCAGGACTGCGAACCAGAGGGTTGCGAAGCGCATTACGAGTGTGATGACGGCTGCGTCTGGTTCGGATAACGAACCTGTACCTATGAGTATAGCTCCTATTGTGATTTCAGTCAGTCCGAGTCCTCCGGGAATCATAGAGACTGCGCCTGCTATAGTTCCGGCTGAATGAGCAAGAAGTGCAATTCCCACAGCAAGTTCAATTCCGATTGCCTTGGCAACAAGACAAAGTACCAGGGCTTCAGTGCCCCATGATATGATACCGAGAGGGACCGAAACAAGAAGACCGCGCACATCCAGCAAAGCACCCGTAGTCTTGTGAAAACTGTAGAGTGATTCCCTCTTCTCTGCAAATTTCTTATACTTGCATAACATCTTGACAAACAGCAAAAATGCTCTTTCCCAAAGCAGCAGCAGCATAACCGCCGATACAGATACAACACCCAGAATCACTGCTATGAATGCACCTTCGTGCTCGACAAGAAGTAGTGCAAATACTGCAATGAAGATCATACTTATCAGGTCGGTGACCCTTTCTGCCACAACTACGGGAGATGTTCTCGAGACAGGTATTTTTCGTTTGTCCTTTAGAAGCGAACACTTGACCAGTTCTCCGAGCTTACCCGGAGATACAGTCATTGAAAATCCTGCTAAGAATACTTTAAGACTTTCCCAAAAAGGAATGTTAATCTCGATCTTTCGTAGAAAGTACTGCCATTTGACAAATCTGAGGAGATAATTCAACATCGAGAGGGATAGGAACAGTGGTACCCAGTGTAGTTTGATTCTACTGAATGCACCTTCCATACTGCTTATGTCCGAAAACAGGACTATTATCGTGTAGACAGAGATGGCAAGAATGATGACAAGAATTGATTTCTTCAATATTATTCCGTTACAGACGGGCTGTCTTTAGATGGAATCAAACAGGTAAGTTCTTCCCGTAATTTTTCCTGCCCAGGAATATCGGATATTATCTTCAGGGCTTTTGATGCAAGTTTGGAACTTTCATCATTTTCCCCCTGATTTGCGCATGCCCGGGCTGCGATGCCAAGTGCATTTGCTCTGTTGATATTCAGAATCATGGTACCTGATGGAATAAGTTCATATGCGATCATTGCCTGAACCCTTGCCTGAATGTAGTCTTTCTTCTTCAAGTAAAGCATTGCAAGATTCATGTGAACTCCGGTTCGTCCTGTCTCTTCTCTTAAGTCAAGCGCACTCTTTAGCAGTTCTTCCGCTTCATCGAGTTTCTCATTGCTTTGAATGTACATTGCGGCGATATTGATATTCATCGTACCGCTTAGCCGATCATCTTTCTTCGCAGCCTTGCGGTAATACTCTTCAGCCAGTTCCCTGTTTCCCCTGCCGCCGGCGATATAGCCGAGTTGAGCAATTGCCATTCCGCTTTTATCACCAAGTCTCACCGCTTCTGACACTACCTTCTCCGCTTCGCTGAACTCCCCCGCGCGTATGTGATAGTAAATCAGTGCATTCGTCAATAAGTCTGAAACATCCTTCGGGTTCATATTCCTGCGAAGGATCTTCTTCATGCCTTCTATGTTGCCCTCTGCTGCCAGTTTTGCTGACTTCTGAAGTCTCATCTTTTTCCATGCTGTAGATTTTATCACCCGCCAGGCAAGGAGAAACAGAAGAACTCCAAAGAATACTAGCAGAGATACTATTATCTGTTCGTTACTCATCGTCTTCGTCCAAATTGCTTTGTATCCTGTCGTATTCTGAAAAATCAGCAATAGAAGTGTCCGGAAGAACGGTTAAACTCTGATGAAGCGGGTTTGTACAGTATTCCGTGGGACCGGTATCCTTCCAGAAATACTCCTCCCGGGTATTCTCGGCACATCCGGCTCTGGCAAGTTCTCCGGTTATCGTACATATCACGAATTCCTCAAGAGTGTTGGGTTCGGGACCTGGAAAAGTAAGAGTTGAATCCAGTTTGTCTTCACTGAATGTTATGCGCATGAATCGGGTCCAGATTGGAAGAGCTATCGAACTGCCCGCCTGCCCCCTGTTATTCTGCAGTCTCATTCGGACAATGTGATTGTCATATCCAACCCATACACCGGCAACCAGATCGGGAGTAAACCCGATGAACCACGCGTCGGCATAATCACTTGTCGTCCCTGTCTTTCCTCCTGCATACCTTCCGGAATAGGGACCGCCCCAGTACCATCTGCTCCCGACTGCAGTACCTGCTCTTAGTACAGACTGAAGCATGGAATTTATGAGAAAGGTAGCTGTCTCAGATAAAACTTCTCTGCCCGGATCCGGACTGCTGTTGTCTTCAAGTACATTACCGTATCTGTCTTCGACTCTCACTATAGCAATTGCATCTCTTGCCAGACCGCCGGTTGCAAATGGTATATATGCCTGTGTAATCTCAAGCGGATTCAGCATACAACTACCGAGCGGAAGTGAGTGTACTTCCTGTATTCTGGATTCTATGCCCATTTTCGCTGCCAGGGAGGCTATGGATTCGATCCCGATTTCCTGACTGAGCCTGACTGTTGAAACATTATATGACTTGGAGAGCGATGTTCGTAAAATGCCTGACCCGTAGAATTGCTGGGAGTAATTTCGTGGTCTCCATGTGCCGGGAGCCAAGTCTATGATTACGGGTGTATCGTAAAGCCTGTCTCCGGGAGACCAGCCCTGCTCAAGAGCTGCGGCGTAAACAAATGGTTTAAATGCACTGCCAGGCTGCCTTCTTGCCTGCACTGCCCTGTTGAACTCGCTGTGTTCGAAACTTCTCCCGCCAACCATGGCTTTTATGTATCCTGTTAAAGGGTCTATCGCCACTAAGGCTGCCTGAACATAATCCGGTGTGCCTGACATTGTGTCCTGTCCGGCTTCCCAGTAACTCAGGGAACTTTCATACCTGAGCCGGTAACTGTTATCTTCGAATTCGCCGGTGTCCGGATTCCAGGCATGGTCCTTAAGAGAAAGTACGCTATCGACTGCAAACTCCGCTGCTACCTGAAGGTCAGGGTCAAGGGTTGTATATACGGTAAGCCCCTGCTCATATACAACATGCCAGCCATATCTGTTAACCAGGTATTGTCTGACGTACTCCGAAAAATAGTTCCATTCAAGTTCAATCTCAGGCCTGAATATTTCATCAGGCAATGGAGCAGAGTAAGCTTCTTCTGCCTGATCTTCGGTTATGCATCCCTGCGACAACATCATTGAAATTGCCGTATTTCTCTGGACAAGGCATCGTTCAGGATTCCTGACAGGATTGTAACCGCTTGGATTCTTTACCATTCGAACCAGCATGGCAGACTGGGCAAGCGATAGTTCGCATGCGGATATTCCATTGAAATATGTGCGTGCAGCAGCTTCAATACCGTGAGCTCCCGACCCGAAATATATCTGGTTCAGGTACATTTCGAATATTTCGTCTTTCTCGAATTGTTTCTCGATCTCCATCGCGATGAATGCTTCCTGGATTTTCCGCTGGATAGTCTGGTCTGCCGTCAGAAAGAGATTTCGGCTCAACTGCTGTGTAATAGTGCTGGCACCCTGCCTTGCTCCTGTGGTCAGGTTTACCCAGACAGCCCGGAGTATCCCTCTAATGCTGATACCATTGTGCCGATAAAATGACTGGTCTTCGGTTGCGATAAACCCTTCCTTCACCCAGGGAGATACTTCGTCAAGTGTTACGGGATACCGGTTTTCGACACATGCCGTTGCAATCAGATTGCCGTCGATGTCGAATATCTGCGTAACTGCTACCGGCTCATGTCCCCGCAATCCTGCAACAAGAAGATTCGAGCGTGCTTCTGAAAATGCACTGCTGCAATCAGCATATGTACGGTAGGCAAACCCGACACCCAGAGCAAACATCAGAATTGAAAAAAGCCCCATCCAGTAGAGGATACCCTTAAGTGCTTTCTCATAGTCTATGTTAAAACTCACTGTATTTCCTCAATGCTTGACTGCAGACGGAATCGTCTGAATAGTGGGGAATCATGTCCCGTATAACTTAAAGTGTATTCATATTCTCCGCCGTTGCCGATAAAGTAAACATCCCGCATCCCCCTTGAAGTAGTAGAACGGGAAACGAACTCAGTATGATAATCGCTTTCATAGTTCTCGAATGTCCGCCAGACTAATCTGTATCCGTTCGGTTCCCCCTGAAAGAGAAAAAGATTCCCAGCCCAGTATATGATCTTTTCCGGGTCCATATCACCATTCATTTCGACAGAGAGAGCTCTCCAGATTGGTATTCCCAGGTCATTTTCAAGTGTCTGCTCAACCTGATGTGGGTCAAGGTCGATGACTACCTGCGGAAGCGGTTCGGCATTCCTCGTTGTAAGAACAACCAGGTATGTGACGGAAAGGGAATCATCGGCTTCTACAATCTCACTAATGGCATAGAAGAAACTTCTGAAGCCACGAAGCCTATCCATATCTGAGAGAATGTCAGGTTCTTCCCAAATGCCGTTTGCATTTAGACTCTGCATGGACTCATGCCTGCGGTAAAGAATGGACTTATTCAGATACATCATTTCACTTATCACATTAGCGAGAGGAATAAGGGAAGCGGGCCAAACATCTACTACCGCTTTTATCCTGTTGGTGATTATCTGGTACTTTCCACCCCTTCTTATGTTCGAATTGGCAAGTTTTTCATAAGCTTCCGGAGTAATGTCCAATATGTAATTCCGAAAATCCGAACCTGCTGCAACCGCAGAGTTCAATGATTCATAACTAATTATGGAGTCAACACTGCAGTCATCGAGCAGCATCCTCATTACTCTGAATTCTCTACACACATCCGGATTCATCAGCACCTCTTCAGCCATCTGTTCAATCGTTGCCGGGCTGACTATAACATCGGGGACTTCAACTGCAAATCCTTCTATTTTCCATTCGTCTCCGCAGAGCAGAAGTTCGATTCGAACCACGGGTGGTCTCTCCATCCGGGATATCGTACAGTAGTAGGAAGTTCTGTATCCGTCTGAATACTGTATCGGTTCTGTCAGCCTTCCTGTGGCATCGAAAGCTCGCCATCGGCCGAATATCTCCCGGGGAGAGAGACTGTCAGTCTGAAGGGTATCGAGAAATGCCGGAGTAAGGTATGTATAGCAGGCAGGATCATTCATCCCCAGTTTATTCGAGAATTCCAGGATTATGTCCAATGGTGCAGCAGGAAGCACAACCACAGAATCCGGTTCGGGTTGCTGTTGCTGAGATACAGTTTCATCCGTTTCGGGTGCAGTGTCACATGAGATGACAATCAACAGTGAAAGAATAAGTAAAAGGATGTTGAATCTGTTCATCAATCGACACCGATTGTAATTTTCATCATCTCTTCGGGGGTGGTTATACCTGCCAGCACCTTACGTACTGCCGATTGTCTGAGTGTTACCATACCTTCGCTTACTGCGATTTTTCTTATCCTGTCTATCTGAAGATTTCCCGTGAAAGCAGTCCTTATCATCTCGCTTACCGGGAGAACTTCGAATATTCCGGTTCGTCCTTTGTAGCCGGTTCCTCTGCACTTTCTGCAGCCAACCCCGCGCTTGAATCTGTATTCATCATCTTCGGGCAGCCCGATACTTCGAAGTACGGACGGAAGGGGTGTGTATTCCTCACTACAGTTTTCACAGGTTTTCCTTACGAGTCTCTGGGCAACGATTGCACACAATGTGGATGCAAGGAGATAAGGTTCCACACCCATATCGATAAGTCTGACTGCTGTAGATGCAGAATCGTTCGTATGAACCGTGCTGAAAACAAGATGACCTGTCAATGCAGATCTCATGGCACTTCTTGCAGTTTCCTTGTCCCTTATCTCACCTATCATTATTATGTCGGGGTCCTGCCGCAGGATATACTTCAGTGCAGTCACGAAAGTAAGGTCGACAGCCGGGCGTACCTCGATCTGGTTGAACTCATCTGTCACGAACTCAATAGGGTTTTCGATTGTCGTAATGTTTTTTTCCTTTGTGGCAAGAGATGTGAGAGAAGAGTACAGAGTTGTTGTCTTACCGCTTCCTGTCGGTCCTGTGACCAGAATGAGACCGTTTGGTCTGTGTATGGCCTCTTCGTACCTTCCCCTATCCGTATCATTGAATCCGAGCAGGGAGATGTCCTGCATAAGCATTGACGGGTCCAGTATACGCATTACCATTTTTTCCCCGAAGGCAACAGGGACAGTCGATGACCTGATTTCAACAGGTTTCCCCTCAAAGGAAGTTCTTATCCTTCCGTCCTGCGGTCTTCTCTTCTCGGCAATATTCAGCCCGGAAATCATTTTCATCCTCGACATAATGGGAGGATGCAATTTTTTTGGAACACTGTAGACGTCGTGCAGGACTCCGTCGATGCGAAGCCGGACTGTTGAAACTTCTCTGTGCGGTTCAATGTGAATATCGCTTGCACCTTCTTCGAAGGCGTATTGAAGGAGATGATTCACGGCATTTACGACAGGTCTGTCTGTCGCTTCTAACTTCTTCGATGTTTCGCTGGAAACGTACTGTTCAAGATTTCCAATATCAACTTTGTCATCGCCATCTATCTCTTTAACTGCAGCTTCAATCGAACTGTGCAGTCCGTAAAATTGTCGAATTATCCTCGCAATTTCAGATGGGCGGCTGACATAGAGTTCGAGGTCTTTCCCAAGCATGTGTGTAAGATTGTCGAGCAAACCCGGATTGGTCAGATTACATGTAGCCACACTGATAGAATCCACAGTTTCATCGAACACGACAATCTGATTTTTCTGAGCGAATGCTCCCGGTAGAAGATTGGTCACCACCAGGTAGTCGAGCTCAAGCGGGTCTAAAACCTTATACGGAAGTCCGGTCAATTCAGCAAGATACTTGTAGAGTTCTTCTTCTGAAGTGAGTCCTTTCGATACCAGTATCTGAAGCATGTTCTCGTCATTAACTTCGTCTGTTCTCGATAGTCGGTCATATCCATTATCCGTAAGTATATTTTCTCTCAGAAGTCTGTCCGGCAATTCGCTGAAGTCAATCTTGGGTATGGCTTTCATATTATCTCCAATATCCGATGCGGAACCGGTTCATCCCAGACACACGATGCAACCAACTCATCATTCACTGACGCTGCACTCTCTTCATCTGAAGCATATATCCATCCTATAGTAGTTCCGGCATTGACTGAGGTTCCATTCTCAACAGCCTGTTCCCATCCAGCCGCCGGATCGATCACATCTTCGACCCTGTATCTGCCCCCGCCCAACTTCCTGACAGATTCACCCAATGTCAGTGCGGCGATTCCGGTCCAGACTCCGGACCTGTCAACTTTTATCTCCCATTTTACAGGAGCATCCGGAAGTTTTTCGAAAGCATCCAGATCCCCTTCCTGGGCTGCTACTACATCGCAGAATTTGTCGAATGCTGATCCGTCATCAAGAAGTCTTTCGCATTTTGACATTATAGATGCTTCATCAACCTGAGTGTCTTCAGCCAATATAATCATCCGTACTGCAAGTTTCAACGTAAGCAGGCGTATGTCTTCCGGACCCCCACCCTTAAGAACATCTATGCATTCCTGTATTTCCAGTGCATTCCCGGTTTTCCTGCCAAGCGGGTAATTCATATCAGTTAGAATGTACTCACTCCGAACTCCGGCCGCGTCGGTAATCACTTTCATTGTCTCTGCAAGTTTCCGGCCTTCATGAATGTTCTTTGCAAAAGCTCCGGAACCGACTTTTATATCGAAAACAAGTGCATCGGTATTCTCTGCGAGTTTCTTGCTGAGAATGCTGGCACAGATCAAGGGAATCGACGATACTGTCGCTGTTGCATCGCGAAGTGAGTACAGCACTTTGTCAGCGGGAGCAATTTCACCTGTCTGGCCGCACATGGAATACCCTATAGTCTCCACCATTCCCCTGAAACGATCCAGGTCAAGCCTCACATTCATTCCGGGAATCGACTCGAGTTTGTCCAGAGTTCCGCCCGTATGACCCAGACTTCTTCCGCTTATCATGGGAACGCGCAACCCGGCTGCTGCCACAAGTGGGGCAAGCACTATGGATATTTTGTCACCAACTCCGCCGGTGCTGTGTTTATCTGCAATACCGCTTCCATGCTTCCACTCCAGAACTTTGCCGCTGTCACGCATGGCAAGTGTTAGCACAGCCAGAGAGTCTTTGCTCAGACCACGCAGGTAGACAGCCATCAACCATGCAGATGCCTGATAATCAGGGATTGTATTCGATGCTATTCCGGTGATAAAAGATTGAATATCCCCAGCAGGTATTTCCCTTCCATCACGCGTGGCAGCTATCAGGTCAGTTGCACGCATGGGAATTTATCTTCAGTCAGACAGGAAAGACTTGAATAAGAAAATCAATGCAGCAATACCGCTTAAAACTCCTCCGGTTATCATCAAATAACGTGATGTATCTCTAAAGATGAATAACAGTACTGCCACAACGACACACATGATTCCACCGACAAAATATCCGGGGGAAATACCGGATCGAATGTCCATGATCTCCACAAAGTCACTTACATACATGGAGCCTTCCGGCAGGTCAGGGTGTCGAACTTCGTCGAAGCTGCGAATTTCCTTTTTCTTGAAGAGAGCAAGAACTTCCTGGGGTGTGTCGAGTGAGTATTCTTCGTCGGTTGAAGTAATAACGATATAAGGTTCAGCCGGTCCGACATCTTCGGAAGCAAAAGTCGATATTAAGACATCTTCTTCGTCAGTCTCTTCTTCGTCAGTCTCTTCTTCGTCAGTCTCTTCTTCGTCAGTCTCTTCTTCGT
>CAYRQP010000011.1:35509-71356 GCA_964426545.1 uncultured bacterium
CAGTCTCTTCTTCGTCAGTCTCTTCTTCGTCAGTCTCTTCTTCGTCAGTCTCTTCCTCGTCAGTCTCTTCCTCGTCAGTCTCTTCCTCGTCAGTCTCTTCCTCAGCAGCGGCTTCTTCGAATAAGGCTTCCTCTTCAGCTGCATCTCTGGCTTCAACGGCTTCGGTAGGCCAGAGACTCTCTTCGAATTCTCCGCATTCGAGAATTGGTTCCCATTCTCCGTCATCAATCGAGATTTCTGTTTCCAGCGGGATTCTTGAATTTTTAATCCACTCTACAAGAGCATCCATCGACCCGGGGAGATATTCTCTCCCGTCGATTCTCAGTTTTGGTGGAATAACAATCGGTTCATCAGGAACCGGGTCCTTAAGAAATGGGGCAAGTTCAGGTGAAGCAATGCCAAGCATGCCCCCAGGTGGGGTTTGGGGACCTTCGATTTTTACATCTTTGGTAAGTCTTCCCTGACGAGTCCACTTTAGGACTGTTTCCCAGTCATGGGCTATGAACTCCCCGTTCTTCTGGGTCACGGTCCACCAGTTGGCCGGGTCGAGTATTTTTGTTAACTCAACATTATCCGCCACAGGAATCCATTCGTCATCACCGGCCTGGCGATATTCATCCTCCAGGCTGATATGAAAGTTGATTGCCCATTCCAGTAGTTCCACCCAACCGTTAGCCCGGTATCTTTCGCCATCATGCTTAAGTTCATAGATTTTGACATCAGTCATGGTTCCCCCTATATATTTGAGAAAATTTCATATACATAATGAAAAATACTTATATGTAAGCGATTAGTCAATCACACACGGATAGTATATTCAAGAATTGATTTGGCCATATATCCTAAGTATCGGTAACTTGCCCGGATGCTCTGTCTACAAGCGCTCTATCAATCTCATCGAATATGTTTACGGCGGCTTTTCTTGGATTCTCCGCCCTTGTAATAGGTCTTCCTACAACAAGCGATGAAGACCCATCGAATATTGCTTTGTACGGTGTTGTTACACGTCGCTGGTCATCATGGGACGTTCCGGCAGGTCTGACCCCCGGAGTGACAATAAGAAAATCTTCACCCGCAGCAGAACGCACATCTTTTGCTTCCGACGGTGAACATACAACTCCGTCGAGGCCTGCGTCCTGTACCATCGAAGCCATTCTCAAAACGGCATCACCTGGATTGCCTGCTATACCAAGCATAGAAAGATCATCGTCTGACAAACTGGTGAGTATGGTTACGGCAATAACCTTTGTCCTTCCGGATGCTGCTTCTGCAGCAGCTCTCATCATTGCCATGCCGCCGGAAGCATGAATGTTCATTATGTCAGGTTCCCACTGGCAGGCAGAGCACACAGCACCTGCAACCGTGAAAGGTATGTCGTGAAATTTGAGGTCGAGGAATAGGGAAAACCCCACTTCCTTAATCTGTTCGAGGAGTTTGGGTCCTCTTCTCACAAAAAGTTCAAGCCCTATCTTAACGCCTATCGGAAGACCCTCGAGCGTCTTTAGAAATTCACCCGGCGACTCACCCTGTTCACTCGTCAATGCCACATAGATCCTTGTTGTACTTTCACTGCTATTCATATTCCACCGCCGTAATCAAAACTTCTGCTATTCCGCTGTCTATCATATCCAGTTCTTCAGCTGCACCGACTGAAAGGTCTATTATTCTACCACCTACATAAGGCCCCCTGTCCGTCACCCTGACCAGCACTTCCTCCCCGTTATCGAGGTTCTTTACGAGTAACACAGTATTGAATGGCAGAGTGAGATGTGCACAGGTAAGTCCGTTCATGTCATATACTTCACCATTTGCCGTGAGTCTGCCATGAAACCCCGGACCGTAAAATGATGCCGTTCCCCTCTGCTGAAATCCTGCTGCGGAGATAACCGCGGACAGCCCCCCGTCTCTATAAACAGGTTCAGAGATTACCGAACAGGACGACAAAAGAAGTAGGAATGAAATGATGGTGAGTATTCTTTTCATTGACTGCTATCTTCCAGGAGTCGATGCATTTCCTTCCACAGTTCTTCAGATACACCCGGCTTTCTCATCAGCAAAGTACCTATTTCTACCATTCTCGCCCCTGCTGCCATCAGTTCGAGTATGTCTTCAGCCTTTCCCACACCACCTGATGCCAGAACAGGAATACGCAGTGCTTCTGATACCTGAAATACCCTCGCAACAGTCATTGGAAGCAATGCCGGAGATGTATATCCGCCGGCTCCCCGCGCCAGCGCAGGTGTAGCGGTTTTCCAGTCGAGTTTCATGCCCAGGAATGTATTGCATACTGTCACTGCATCGGCACCGGCTTCCTCAGCTGCTAGGGCCGACTGAACGATGTCTCCCGCATTGGGGGTGAGTTTTACGCTGAAAGGCTTTTCGGTGACATTCCGCACGAGCTTTGTTACTGTTTCAACCATTTGGGGAGAAGCACCGAATGCAACACCGCCTGCTTTCACGTTCGGGCAGGAGACATTGATCTCATATCCCATTGGAATAGGGGAAGTTTCGAGTTTCTCGACTACGAGAGCAAAATCAGATGCTGTTCTACCGGCAACATTTATAATCAATTCACATGGTAGGTCTGCAGTCTGCGGAAGGACTGTCTCAATAATCTCATCGACTCCGGGATTGGCAAGTCCTATCGAATTAAGAAGACCAAACTCTGTTTCAGCAATACGGGGAGGCGGATTACCCGGGCGGTGTTCCGGTGTCACTGCTTTGGAGATAACTGCAGCAACACCTTCGAGGTAATTCATCTTTAACAGTTCGAGTCCGAATCCCGCGGTTCCCGATGCCAGCATTATGGGTGAGTTGAATTGCTTTCCCCAGAGTTCACGGTGAAGTGATACTTTATCCATCAATCGACTCCTTTCTAGGAAGACCAGTCGATCAAGTCCGAATTAAATACAGGACCGTCTGTACAGCACTTGCCGTATGTACCGTCAGAAAGCAGTATTGCACACCCTTCGCATACACCCCAGCCGCATCCCATGCGAGCCTCTGCGGATATCTGAATACTTCCGTTGTAATGAACAGGAATGTTCCTTATGACAGCCTTCATCATGGCGACGGGTCCGCACACTGCAACATTTTCGACCACATTCCAGGGTACATCATGCATGAGTTCTGTTACAAGCCCCTGTCTGTCCGAACTGCCGTCTTCTGTAATCAGTGTACAGGCAGCATTTTCAAGGGGGAGTAATTTGTCTTTTGTCGATGCACCGAGAAGAACAGTTTCACAATCGACATTATCGATCAAAAATGGAAAGCCGGCAGCTCCAAGACCGCCGCCGATCAGTAACCACTTTCTGGGATGAAGTTCGAAACCGTGTCCGCAGGGACCCAGCACCTGAATATCCGTACCCTTTTCGACTTTCGAAAGTATTGCCGTTCCCCTTCCAACGACTTCGAAGAGTATTTCTACTATGTGCTTATCGTAAAGTATTCTGCTTATTGTAATCGGTCGGCGTGTTACCGGAAACGGTCCTGGTGAAATGTCTATCTGCAGGAATTGTCCCGGATATGCAGCAGCGAAGAAGCGGTCGTCCCCGCAACGTAGCATCATTTTAAATATACCCGGAAGAATCTCATTGATATCGGTAACAGTCATGCATATATCCATGGGAATGCTGGTCTGCATGTCATTCATCTTCATTTTCCTCCCCGCCCAGTCTCATTACTGCAGCTTCACCTTCTTCTGTTTTTGGATATTCTTCCGACAGTTCCAGCAGGTAGTCTTCGAGAACATCGGCATCGACAGATGCCGTTCTTTCACCTGCAATATAGGCAGCCCAGAGAACTTCATTGCGAATCATCCGGCTCCATGGGGAATCGAGCAGGGCATCCAGAGATTCCCATGCCTGTTCGTATCTGCCGTTTTCAATATTCTCCCACGCAATACACAGGGCGACAGATGGTCTTTCTTCGTAGCCGTCCCCCCTCTCGAGTCCAAGTCTTTCTTCTATCGAAGTAGCAAGGTCTCCCTCTGATGACAACTCATATGCAGTCAGGAGCATCACTTCAGCGGAATCAGCATCGACATCCGGGATATTAGCCAGTATTGTCAAAGCAAGAGCACGCTCCATGTCGGATGCATCCATCGAAAGTACCGTAAGTTCTTCAATGGCTCGTTCGTCTGAATACCCATAGAGATCGATTCTCTTTTCCGCTATCATAAGACGCAATATGTCTATTTCAGATTCGTCAGTTTCCGATAATTCATTGGTGTAATCATACAGTCGCTGCAGGTGATGGAGTCTTCCCTCGCCAATGCGTATCCAGACATAATCTCCGGGTCTGTTTTTGAGTTCAGTCAGCACATCGATAGCTTCTTCTATCCTGTCACAATACTCCAGAAGCAAAGCTCTTCTGTAAAGTGCTTCTGTTCCCCACTCACGCACATTGTCAAGTTCGGTTGCACTTGAATATGATTGAAGCGCTCCTGTAGTATCTTCGTCCAACTCCAGTGCAAAACCGTTTAGAAGCGCAATCTGAGCTAACTCGACATCAGACCTGTATCCCGCAAGAAGTACGTCGAGTACGGAGGCTGCTTCAGACGGCTTACCTGCCTTTAGATATCCGTCTGCCGCTGCTGTGTAAGCCCGGAACCGTCCCTTGCCGCGTCCGAACATATCTCCCGCTTCGATGGACACTACAGCACCGCTGTCCGGATAACCCGCTTCGATAAGACACTGTCCCAGAATCAGATTTAACTCGGCAGCGAGACTATCGGAACCCGGTGTCTGCAATGTATCGATTACAGCAATCGCCTGCTCGTGGAGACCTCTCAGTATGAGAACTTCTATCAGCAGTAATTTCGCTGTGAAATATCTTTCTGTATTCTCTGTTGATACTTCCGCAAAAGACTCCTCTGCTTCATTTAGTCTGAGAAGCTCCATTGCCGCAAGCCCGTGCCCTATATGTGCACGCTCCCGTATTTCTATATCCTCAGTGAGACTTATTGCAGATGTGTAAGCCATCATAGCTTCTTCGAAATCAGATGTTCCGCTTCCTGTAAGAGTTCTTTTCCCAAGAAGATACAGGGCATCACCGAGAAGCAGCTGAGCATCATCCACCCAGCGGCTCGACGAGTAATCAGTCAGTATTCTTGTTGCTCCTTCTACAGCTTCCTCGAGATAATTCTGTTCGGTTGCAGACGGGTAATCAGGACTAAGTAGAGAGAGCTTTAGGGCATCATCATAACTTTTCTGTGCATTGTAGAATGTATTGAAATAAGCACAGGACATGAGAACCAGCAGCACTGTACAACCGGGGATTAGTTTTCTCAGCAGAATTCACCGTCCCTGTAGATTAATCTCTTCTTCCAGACGGCAGCAACTCTTCCATTCAAAGGAACTGCAAGAAATGGGGTGTTCTCTGATTTGGAAAAGGTACCGACAGCCTTGATAGTATATGCAATTTCCGGGTCGAAAAGTACGACATCTGCATTGCTTCCGGACCTCAGGGTTTTCTCCCCGGCATTAAGGATGAAATTCGGAGATGATGACAGTAATGAAAGGACTTTCAGAAGCGGCATTCCCCCTCTGTAATGCAGAATATCCAGCGTTACAGGAAGAAGGGTCTCAAGTCCGGTAATTCCAAAAGCAGCTTCAGCAAGCGGTTTTGCTTTTAGCCGGACAGCATGCGGTGCATGATCACTTGCCACAGCATCAACACAGCCGGAGAGTACAAGTTCGACGAGTTCTCTTCTGCTTTCGCAACTTCTCAGTGGCGGGTTCATTTTGGCATTCACCCCATGTTCTGGTAAAGCACTTTCATCAAGTGCCAGATGATGGGGAGTAACATCGCAGGTTACATTGAGCCCTTCTTCTTTGGCTGCAGCGGCAAGTTTCACGCTTTCGGGTGAAGAAAGGTGTGTAAGATGAAGTCTACCGCCTGTATTTCTCAATAACCGGATGCATCTCCGAACATCTTCTGTCTCTGTCGACTCCGGAATTCCCCCGACATTCAGCTGTTCTGCGATCTGTCCGCTGTTGACAGCCCCCTGAACCGATAGGGGAACCTCAGGATGCTCGATTACCAGACCGCTGAAGAGAGCCGTTTGCTTTAACGCATCCGTAAGAACGCGGTCGTCATGGACCGGATTCCCGTCATCTGAAAATGAATCCGCACCGCAATCGTGAAGCAGATTGAAATCGACGGACTCACGCCCACCTCTTCCTTTCGACACACACGGTATGGGAATTGCTTTGGTCAATCCGATATCTCGGCTTCTTTCAAGCAGGTCTCTTATGGTGTTGGGAGAATCCATCGGCGGCGATGTGTTCGGCATGACACCGACTGTTGTAATCCCACCCGCAACAGCAGCCCTCAATCCTGTTTCGAGGGTTTCTGATTCTTCTGCTCCGGGTTCACGGAGATGAACATGCATGTCTGTAAGCCCGGGAAACAGCCATTTTCCGGTACCGTCGATTTCGATAATTTCTGCATCTCCGGGAGTAACAGTTTCCGCATCGGCGATCTTACCATCCTCGATAAAAACATCCCCGATGTAATCAAGTCCAAGCCCTGGATCGAGTATTCTCACATTCCGGATCAATTGGGGACGGAGGAGTGTTCTGTCCATCATACTCCTCCGTCCCCATCTTTAATCTGCATAATCTCCATCATCTTTGTCGATTTCACCCTTGTCGGGTGCAGTTTCAGGGGTGTAGTTCTCTACGTCTGCAATTACTCTCGCCTCCTGCGGAATGTTCCAATCCTTTCTGTCTGCAATTCTCTCGATTACAGTAGAACCGGTACCAATTGAATTGAATGCTTCGAAGAACCTGAGTGCCCATTTTTCTGTTTCATCCAGAATACGGTTCCTGTATTCATCAGGAAGAGCCATGATCAGACTGTTGAACGGAAGATTTGCCCATTTGTAGTTTCCCGAATCTCTCGGAAATCCCTTATCATCTGCCCAGGCTACGATCTGTTCCCATAGTGCAACGGGAATCCCACTGTCATCACGTTTTACATAGGAGCCATTCTCGATAACCGCATTGCCGCTGGAGGAGTCTATTTCAAGCCCGAATACGATATTCTGCCACAGTGTACCTACATTGCCCTTGCATATACCGTATTCCCTGAAATGCCCTACCTTGTCAAGCGGGGTTCCGCTGATTCCATGTTGTGCGATAACAGTCCCGTATTGGGAAATGGCATCCGCTATCTCCTTTGTCCTGTCCAGATCTATTCCCTCTTTTTCTCCCTCAGATGCATCATAGGTTCCGTGTTTGGAACCATTGGAAATGGCCAGGTAATCCGGGAAGATACCCCAACTGTTCAATCCGCCGATGAAATACTCGGCTTCTTCCACGGTCGTCAGAACTCCGGCTCCCTTTATTTCTCCCACTTCTGCTTCGAGTCCGATATACGACGGGATATGAGATGCCAGGTCTCTTGTAAACATGAGATTGTCGTAGTCGTGGTTATGCGATGCGTCGACAGCAACTGAAGTCCACCCCCCCGAGATAGCCTTCTGCACTTTATCGACGGCTTCATCCCTGTCTTCCGGTGATTTAATTGCATAGTGGTCCATGTGAAGACAATAGACAACTTCGTCTCCGAGCATGCTCGAATATGCTTCTGCAAGAAAAGGAAGGTTTTGAAAAGTAACTCCCGTGTATGTTGCTTCAGATTTAGCAAGTTCGAGAAGAACGAAGGAGTCCGCCTTCTTTGCAGCACGCAGAATTCCAAAGGCACTGAGCGGGCTCCGTATGTTGCAGGCCATCACAATGGATTTTCTTTCCCTCGCAACTGCAGTAATGTCCTTTCCGCTTACAAGAGCACATCGGCTGTTCGGGAAGGCATTTCGAACGTTTAACGGTCTATACCGGAGAAATTCGTTATATTTGTTTTTGTTCATTGGGTTTACCTTTCGTTTCCGGTGTTCGTAACAACAGCGACTTTGTTGGTTGTTAATATGCAAAATATACTATCCGGGAGGTATAGGTTTTGTTGAAAACAAGGACATTTGCATCTTTTACAGCAATTCTCATTCTAATTTACAGGTTTGTTGTTACAACACATGACTCTGCACTTGTAGGTGCATTCGACACCATGCTTGTTGGTATTACTCTCCTCTTCCTTCTCTCTCTTTTCCTTCTAAACAGAAACATTGCCATACGTTTGAGACTGCTGGAGGATAAGTGGCTGAGTCTCTTTTCCCTTCTCTTTATTGCATCTGTGCTAGTTATTCTCACCCTGAACCTGACCCATAATTGCTCCTTTGCTGATGCCAGAGAGTTCTCGCAGTCAGCAATGCTTATGTTTGTTTTCCTGTTCTCAATGAGAAACATCCTATCTGTCTGCGGAACATGGGCTTTAGACCACCTCCCTGCCTGGTCGATACTTCCTGTAACATTTTCCGTTGTCATAATAATCGGTGCAGTCATGCTCTATCTTCCTGCAAGTACGTCGAACACCGAAATTTCGAATATTTCTTTTATCGATGCCCTGTTCACTTCGACTTCAGCCACCTGCGTAACCGGATTAATCGTGACAGATACAGCCGCCAGCTTCTCCATAATCGGGCAAATCATCATTTTGATGCTTATACAGATAGGCGGACTCGGTTTGATGTCATTTGTTGCATTCTTTGCTCTTTTCCTCGGTAAGCAGCCCGGAATTAAAGAAAGAGCCTCACTCAATATCGTTATGAACAACCAGTTTGTAAGCAATCTAAAAAAACTCTTTGCATCGATAATCGGCTGGACACTGACCATTGAAGCTGCAGGTGCATTCATCCTATATATCATCTGGCGGGGAGAAGCGGTACACTGGTCTGCGGGGCAGGCGGTCTGGCAATCCATCTTTCACAGTATTTCAGCATTCTGCAATGCCGGTTTCTCGCTGAATCCCATGCTTGGAGAGAATTCGACTCTATTTATTGAGAACCCCACGAATCTTGAAGGATGCGCATATCTTCCCGGAATTCCCATAACGATTGGAATACTCATCGTTCTCGGTGGTATCGGATTCCTAACTCTGACCGTTCTTGGAATCAATATGGTCTCCAGACTGAAGACTGGCAGGAAAACAAGATTCTCTCTTCAGGTAAAACTGATATTGCTCATCACTCTGATATTGATCGTTGTTTCTTTCGGTCTGTTTCTGGGTTTAGAATGGAATGATTCACTGAAGGATATGACGATCCCTCAAAAGTTGGGAAATGCCTTCCTGCAGGCTGTGACTCCGCGAACTGCCGGTTTCAACACAGTCCCTACCGCTGATCTGCTGCCTGCAATTCAATGGTTGTTCATCATATTGATGTTCGTCGGTGCATCTCCGGGAAGCACTGGCGGTGGAGTCAAGACTTCAACAATTGGTTTGCTGTTTATCGGATTTTTTTCGATTATCAGGGGGAAATCCTCGATTGAACTCTGGAAGAGGCAAATTCCTGATATTGACTTCAGGCGGGCCGCTTCCGTTCTTCTTTTCTGTACATTAGTATTCGGCATATCAGCCGGGCTGCTTCTTTTGACAGAGCAGGAAAAACTAACCGGGGTTTCAAACCCATCGACCTCCATGGATTACATTTTTGAGTCGATGAGCGCCTTTGGAACAGTCGGGCTTTCACGGGGGGTAACTCCCGGACTGACCATCCCGGGCAAGATTGTTGTTATATTTACAATGTTCCTCGGTAGAATCGGACCGGCAACACTTGCTGCCTTTTCAGCCGTGTTCATACTTTCGAGATACAAATACCCCGAAACCCGCATAACCATAGGATAAGGATTGTCCAATGAATGATGAGATAATGTCGCATGAGGAGAGAGAACCAAAACCGAAAACGATAATCGATAATAAGAAAAGCAGTTTCGCTATTATCGGTCTTGGAATGTTCGGCTCTACGATGGCAAAGATACTGGCTGCAGAAGGGGTTGAAGTTCTTGCGATAGACAGAAGTGAAAGACTTATCCAGGAAATCAGCGACTATGTTTCATCGGCAATCGCATTCGATGCAACAGATGAAACCCTTATGAGGGCTCACGGAATAGCCAACATTGATGTCGCAATAGTGTCTATCGGTGAAGATTTCGGATCTACTGTAATCATCACCCAAATCCTCAAGGACATTCAAAAAGAAGAGGACTCACGTTTAAGCAGAGTCTACAGCCGTGCAGCCAGTGAACGCGAAGAGAAAATACTCGTGGCAATTGGAGCAGACCACATATACCGACCGGAAAAAACACAAGCCGAGAGCGAAGCCCGAATACTCACTCTTAATAATGTACATTCTTTCGTAACCCTGGTGGGTGACATCTGTGTAGTGGAAACAGGGGTAAAGAAAGGAATGGTGGGACAGGAACTTCGGGAGATGGATTTTCGAAAAACATACACTTTGAACATTGCTTACATTGGCAGAATGAAAGACGGCAAAATAAAATACCGTCTTCCCCGTCCTGACGATACTTTCAAGGAAGATGACCAGATATTCGTCATTGGCGATGAAGGCAAAATCGAAGAATATATCAACGCTGAATAATAACTCGAATTGAGATTTTCCTATCTTATAACTCTGGCGATTCTATCGATCTTGGGCAGACCGTCCCCCGGAACCCAGGACCAATATGTTACAAGAGCTTTACCTTTGACATAACTAAGCGGCAGTGCTCCCCATACACGGCTGTCTCCTGAGTGATCCCTGTTATCTCCCATCATGAATACCGAACCTTCCGGGACAACATAAGCCTCGGGGTTCCCCGTTTCAGGTATGCAGTTCTCACGCATCTCGAAATACTCGAAATCCCGAAGAGCACTGTTCAGCATGTCAATATTCCCCGGCCAGTTGTCTTCCAGCGGACTCGGAGAATATGCATCCTGATATGCAACTGCATAATCAGGAGAAGGAACTCCATTTACATACAGTGTATCATCCCTCACATAAACAGTATCGCCGGCGGAAGCGACTACTCTCTTTATGAAATCATCGCCCTCCCTGCTTTCAGCGGGGGTTTTGAATACCACGATGTCCCCAACATCGATACTGCCGGTAGCGGGCATAAGCAGGCCATAGTCACCCACCCGCATGTTGTGAATCACAGGCTGCATCTTATCCGTATAGGGTATCTGCTGCCCGTTTTCCGCCTTAAGCACAAGAAGATGGTCACCTACCAGAAGAGTCTCCTCCATGCTGGGTGTAGGAATTCTGAACGCTTCGATTACGAATGGACGCAGAAAGCCGAAAAATATGATTAGTGCCAAAGATAATTGAAGCAGCCAATCCCTAATCTTATTTATTTTCATATAATAACCCTGTTCTGTTCTCTAAAGATGAATAATACATTTACTGGCCAAATATAACACAATGTCAACTCCAATAATGACGGGTATCAACGCTAATCATAATGCTCCGGAGGTATAAGCATGAATGAAATATTCTCTTCAATAGACGGCCTTGAAGTGATTGGGCTTCCCGTGGGAAAACTGATAACATCTCTTTCGATAATCGTCTCTGCATTCATACTGCAGATGATAGTCGGGCACATACTCAAGAAGATTGGAAAGAAAGATAAGCGCTTCGTCTCAGATTTTGCCGTAAACATCCGTAAACCGCTTTGTTTCCTTATAGTGCTTATTGGCATCTACATCACTGTTGTCATCCACCTTACTTCAGAATCCGCTCTGAACTGGGTAGGAAAAGCCGGGCTATTCCTGTTTACACTGAATGTCATATGGATACTTCTGCGAACAATCGATGCTGTCGGTGCATTCACGGAACACATTGCAGACGGCACCAGTTCGAAGATGGATGACCAGATAATCCCCATTCTACGAAAGGCGGCAAAGTTCGTAATTATAGCGATAGGAATTCTTTTCTTCATGCAGGCAAACGGCTATCCCATTAGCGGACTTCTTGCAGGTATGGGCATCGGCGGTATTGCCGTAGCAATGGCGGCACAGGATTCGATTTCCGGGATATTCGCATCCATTGTAATCTTTCTCGACAAGCCCTTCATGATCGATGACTTCGTTCAGGTCGGCGGAATAACCGGAACTGTCGAGGAAATCGGACTGCGCTCTACAAGGATAAGAACGGTTGATAAGACTCTGGTAACAATACCGAATAAGCAGATAATGGACTCGAACATAGACAATTTCTCGAAACGTCCGAGAAGACGTACAACATGCACAATCGGTGTAACTTACGACACCACTCCCGAACAGATGAAGCAACTGCTTGCAAGACTTCGGGAAATGCTTGTTGCTGACGGAAACATCGACACTGATACATTGATAGTAAACTTCACAGGGTTCGGTGATTCGGCACTGAACATAGACATGAAGTTTTTCATGCTCACAGCCGATTACGGTGAATGGCTGAACATGCAGGAGAGTATCAACCTGAAGATAATGGACATCGTTCATGAACTCGGGCTGGATTTCGCATTCCCCTCAACCACCGTCTATCTCCAGAAATGAAGGACAGCAGAGCCGGACACAGAGAGCGGCTGAGAGAAAGATATCTGCGGTCCAGTATAAGAGGATTTTCAGAAAGGGAAATACTGGAACTGCTTTTAACCTATGCCATTCCGCGAAAAGACACACGGGAGATCGCTCTGGCATTGCAGGAGAAATTCAAGACGCTTCATCATGTCTTCAGCCAGCCGCCAGCAATGCTGCAGACCGTGGATGGAATCGGACCGGCTGCTTCTGTTCTTATCAACATGATTCCGTATCTCATGAGTATGTCCACCAAAATACCGGCTGACATGGAAGTAATGAGCAGTCCTGACAAGGTTCACGAATATCTGAAGAACAGCATGGGCACTCTCAGAAAAGAGAGGTTTATTGCTCTGCTTCTCGATTCTCAGAACAGACTGCTCGGAGAGGCTGCCCTTGAATTCGGTACAGTCGACAGAGCTTCAGTTCATCCAAGGAACCTGGTCGAGAAGATAATTTCGACAGGTGCAACCGGCGTGATTCTCGTTCACAATCATCCAAGCGGAACTCCCCGCCCCAGTCGTGAAGATATTGCACTCACCGACAAACTGACCGAACTCGGAAAAAGCCTCGGGTTCCGCATCCTAGACCACCTCATCGTTGCCGACAATCAGGTATACAGCATCCGTAATTAAAGGGACAGTATACTTAATTACTGTTTTGCAGAGAATTAAAGGGACAGTATACTTAATTATTGCCTGTGAGTTAGTACCCGTACGTCACATCGTCATGCTCAGGGACATGCAGCTCTGTGCGTGTCCCGGAAATCGCACCGCCACTTTATCCAGTGACATGATTCCTTCGTGTCCCGAGAATAGTACAGCCATTTGTTAAGATAGTGAAGTTTAATTGGGCCTTTTACTTTTTAGCTATAGTACCGACGTCACTTCTCCCACTTTTGATTGCGGCAATGGAGTCAGGACAAAAGAGGAATAGGCGACGTACGGTACTGATTAATCCGCGTACTCGAACAGCCCGCCGGCAAGGTAGATGTCGCGAGCGACTTTGCTCATTGGATTTCCGATAATGCTGACATCTTCGGACGAAAGAACTCCATCCTCGACATTTAGTCTAACAACTTCGTAGTTTTCGAAAGCATCGGCTTTGATATCAGGTATCTCGATTATCGGAAAACCGCTGTTGATTGCATTTCGCTTGTAAATAGCACCGAATGAGCGTGCTATGACCGCCTGTACGCCAAGTGCTTTGAAACAGTCAACTGCATGCTGACGCGAACTTCCAGAGCCGAAGTTCTCACCGACCAGCACGATGTCTCCGGGCTTTGCATGTTCCGCAAAGTCCATGTATCCTTCAAGGTTGCCGAATGTAAATTTACCCATTTCGGCTATATCTGTGACCGCCAGATGTGCATTGTGATAGATCATGTCTGTATCTATATCTTCGAACAGGTCATTGTTCTGTTTCAGAACCCAGAGCCTTCCAGTCAATATCATATCCTTCGACATCTTACACTCCTTCCAGTTCATGCACAGATGCAATCCTGCCAAAAACTGCAGACGCAGCAGCAGTTCCAATACCGGTAAGATAAGTGTTCCCTTTTCCCTGCTTGCCTTTGAAATTCCGGTTTGAAGTACTGACCTGTACTTCTCCGGTCCCCGTCATGCCTATCTGTCCCGAAGCACAGCCTCCGCATCCTGCATTGCTGACAATACCGCCCGCATCGAAGATATCCTTCAGAAGCCCATCTTCGAGAAGCCGCGCCCAGGTGGCACGTGTGGCAGGGACAACCTTCAGCATCAGCCCGGGAGCGACTTTTTTTCCCTTCAGAAGTTCTGCGGCATAGGCAATATCTTCATAAGTTCCATTGGTGCAGCTTCCGATGAAAACACCATCTACTTCTACATCTGATAATTCACTGACAGGATACACATTTGTAGGTGCTGGCGGAGCTGCACAGAGCGGCTCCAACCCTTCTATATCGAGTTCATACTCTGAAGCGTATTCTGCACCGGAATCTGCATATACTGCATCATCCTGCTTCATTCCGAAGTAATCCAGAACATTGCTGTTGGGCGGTATCAGAGCGATGATCGCACCCATTTCAGTCGCCAGGCTCGAAAATGTGATACAGTCCGGAAGTGATGCTTTTTCCGCCCACTCCCCGTATATCTCGATTGATTTGCCGAGAAGTTCGTGTTGGCTGAATCTTCGGAGAACGGCAAGTGCGACATCCTTGGCTTCTGTTTTATTTGCAGGTGTGCCGATCAGTGTCAGTTTTATACTCTCAGGAACTTCAAACCAGGTTTCCCCGGTTTTAAAGGCATATGCAATATCCGTGTCACCCATGCCCTGCCCGAATGCGCCAACGGCGCCCATAATATTCAAATGACTGTCTGTTCCGACTGTTGTCGTTCCGGGTTTACCGAATTTCTCCTCGATTACCACGTGTGAACCGATTCCTGCATCGACATCATATACATTCAGTCCGTGTTTTTTTGCGAAAAGCCTGATGCGGTGTTGATTCTCCGCATAGGGGATTGTATTGGCAGGCACATTGCAATCGAATGTAAAAAAGGTCTTCGAAGTATCATCGATTGGAGCATCTCCCCCGTATTTCTCGAGATTGCCGACAACACTCGCACCTGCAAAATCCCTTGCCGTCCTATTGTCGATCTGCATCCATACAACATCACCTGCGCTACAATTCTCTTTACTATGCAGAAAAATTATCTTCTCTATCAGAGTTCTGCCCACTTCTGTCTCCAATCATGGTCATTTGTATGCCAGGTACCTCTCGGGTCTCTTCCCAGCAGTATGCAATTGAGGAATATTTCAGGAAGTTCCGCTTCCCTGTACTTCGTAATGTACTCTTCCGTATCGAATGGTATCCGCTGCCAGCTGATGGATATTCTGCCTGTCTCTCCAACCTCCACCATACTCAGGGTAGCCTGTCCGGGCAGCGTTCCGCCGCCGACGCTCCCCGGATTCACTATCATTCCGGATGGGGATACTGCAAGAAACAGTCCGTGACTGTGCCCGACTGCAAGTACACTGCATGGGTTGCTCCAAAGCAGATTATCGTAAATTTCGTTTGCCACTCCTTCAGACACTGCCTCTGTTATTCTCCCGGGTGATGCGTGTGTGCAGTGAATGATCTTGCTTTCCATTTCAATGATGATTTCAGGAGGGAGTTTACTCAAAAAGTGTTTTTCCTCTCGGGACAACTGTTCATCTGTCCACTGAAGTGATTCAGCTCCAAATGCCTCCCAATGAAAATTCTCGAATTCATCCCCTGTGTCAGGCCTACCCCTTCCAATGGTACGGTCGCAGTTCCCCTGCACTGTATCAATTTCATGTTCCCTGATAAAGGAGATAACTTCTGACGGGAAGGGTCCGAACTGGACAAGGTCGCCCAGACAGACGATTTCATCGACATTCTCTTCTTCGAGATACTCGCAGCAGGCTCTCAGCCCGGGGAGATTTCCGTGAATATCGGATATTAAGCCAAGTTTCATGAAGTGAACTTCCTTTTATAGAGGAGTACGTTTTCAACCAATTCCGAGTATTCTTCTGGTCTGCCTTCGGCATATCTCAGAAGAAGTTCCGCATCTCCCGATTCTATTGCTTTCCGCACAAAGTCAGTACCCGCAAGAATGTCTATCGGCATCTTTTCGTATTCATACTCATAAGGTGGCGGGTTCCATCCGGTTTCAGTATAGCTGAAGCAGTGAATGAGTATTCCGAGCGCTGCCTTCAGGGGACGAAATTCTCTGCGATTAGTGACATGAATCTGCGCTCCGCTGCACTGCACTCCGAAATGCTTGTTGAAGGTGGGGGTGAAGTTGTGCGGTCTTAATACAGCCCCCCTCATGAATTCGGTTCCGTTGAGCTCACCGGCAAGGCGCTCACCGTTCAGCCATGGTGCGCCGAATATTTCAAATGGTCTTGTAGTTCCTCTTCCTTCTGAGAGGTTTGTTGCCTCGAGCAAACACATGCCCGGGTAAAAACATGCAGTTTCCCTTGTCGGCATATTGGGTGACGGCATCACCCAGGGAAGTTCATCCGGAAAACCGTCGATATCCCATCCGTCCATAGGGACAACTGCAGGTTCCGGAAGCCCGTCTTCAATGGCGAAATGTCTTGCAAGTTCTCCGATAGTCAGTCCGTGTCGGACGGGGATTGGATACATCCCCACAAAGGATGAATACTCCGTATCGAGCAGCTGCCCTTCGATTATCTCCCCGCCAAGGGGGTTTGGTCTGTCAAGAATAACGACCGGTATTCCGGCTTCAGTGCAGGCACGCATCATAAGTGCCATCGTGTAGATGTATGTATAGTATCTTGCGCCGACATCCTGAAGGTCGATTACCATGCAGTCCAGTCCTTCCAACATTTCCGGTGTCGGTTTTCTTGTTTCGCCGTAAAGGCTGTAAACCGGAATGTTCAGTCGGGGATGATTATATGTATTCCATTCTATCATGTTATCCTGGGTCTCACCGAAGAACCCGTGCTGGGGTCCGAAAATCGCCCGGAGGTTTACACTGGAAACGGACGAAATGCGCTCGACAGCATTTGCGTACCTGGCATCTACAGCTGCATAATGAGTCAGAAGTCCGGCATTGTTACCCGGAAGGTTAATTTTGTCTATCTTATCGAGACCGACTCGACAGGTCATCAGATCCTCTCTTAAACAGGGTTAGAAATTCAGCGTATCGCCGCGTTTCAATACAGTAACCCTTTTTTCGAATGTTTCAGCAAGATCTTTTTCAATCTCCCGCCGATACCACGGCTTTAAATGGAAAGCATATACCGGTAATTCGTCATTCCCCAGTTTTCTGAGTTCGTCAGCCAGTAGTTTCGGTGACATGTGGCTGCCTGCAACAGCAAGTTCGCTGTGACTGTTCGGGAATGATACTTCTGCAACTATGAATTTCAGGTCTGAAAGAGTCGATGCCTTCTCCCAGATTGTCTCTGTCGGGCCGGTATCACCTGTATAGACTATGGAACCGCTCTCGCTTCTGAATATGAATCCCCTCGCCCCGGAACTGTGGTTTACAGGTTCTACCCAGAGGGAGAGTCCGCCGGGAAGTTCGATCCAGTTCCTGTCTTCGAGGTTCATGTATTCGAGAGTTGGCCCGGCTGAAGTCTTTATCCTGCTGAAATCAGGCCAGATGAGATCATTCATGTAATGCCTATGGACTATATCGAGACATGCTTTGCTGCCCATCACTCTAAGCGGAACATTCCTCGATGCAACAGTGGCATCGAGCATGAATCCAAGTTCGAGAATATGGTCGAGATGTGCATGACTGAGAAGCACAGTTTCTATGGAAGCCTGTTTTTCTGCAGGTATCATCGATGCTGAACCCGTGTCAAGGAGAAGGAAGTCGCCGATCAACATTGAGGTTAGATAGCATCCCGTCCGCTTCGAACCATCAGCACCTATTACTTCGAACTTCATTGCCCCTCCCCCTGATAATCCTCGGTAAAAACGGACTAATTCGTGTGACGACTTCATAGTTAATTGTCTCTGCCCAATCTGCCATCATTTCAGCGGTAATAGTCTCGTCACCTGAATGCCCCAGAAGGACAACTTCATCTTCGAGTTTCACCTCCGGTATGTCCGTCAGGTCTATCATGACGAGATTCATGCACACACGCCCGACTACAGGTGCTCTCTTTCCGTGAATGAGTACATGAGCCGTATTACCCAGTTTTCTGTCATAACCGTCCGCATACCCCACGGGAAGCACTCCTATTCTCGTCTTTCTGCTTGTCCTGTACGAACACCCGTATCCGACATAGCTTCCTTCAGGCAGGTGTTTCATCTGCACAACCCGTGTTTTCCATGAAAGAACCGGTTTAAGTTCGGGGATACACCTCCCCGATGATTTGGCAGAAAGAATGGTCTCGCGGGAAGGCCAGAGACCGTAGAGTCCTATTCCCGAGCGAAGCATAGAAAAATGTGTCTCGGGGAAAAGTATCGAAGCTGCCGTACATGCAGTGTGAATTACCGGCGGGGTAATCCCCATTTCTCGGACAACCGTCAGTGCATTCTTGAATTTCATCAGCTGTTCTTCTGCATATTCATGGTTGAGAGTGTCTTCTATATTTGCGAAATGAGTCGACATACCCTCGATGATTATTCCGTCTATACTCTCCGCTTTACCGAAAAAAGACGGAATGTCCCCTGGAAGAAGCCCCTGCCGTCCTGTACCGGTTTCAATGTTTACATGGATTTTCGCAGGATACTCAGGTGTGACAAGTTGTTCTAGTTTGTCGAGAGTTTCGAAATTATAGACTGTAAGCCGAAGGTCTGCATCCACCGCCTGCTCCAATCTGTCGAGCAGGATATGTCCGAGTAGGAGAATAGGTTTAACTACCTCAAGGTCACGTAATTCAAGACCTTCATCGAGAGAGTTGACGGCAAACCAGTCTGATTCAGGAAGCAAATGTGAGATTTCACTGACACCATGTCCGTAGGCATTACTTTTGATAACAGCACAAAAAAGTGTTTTCCCCGATGCTTCAGCACACTCTTTCAACTGCCTGAGATTCCACCCGGGTGCTGATTTATCCAGTTCTATCCATTTTATATATTTCATAGATAATTTATAAAACTCTTACCCCTTTACTGCAAGGTGAATAAATAGGGACGGGGTGATCAATTGCATCTTTGAGAATTTGGTATTAAGTTACACTCTCATTCAACGTCGGATTGGGGGATAATGCCGAAAGTTTTCTTTCTGGATTCAACTGACATAACAGACATTGTTGCTTTCCGGAAGCTGTTTGCACCGTTCCGTGATAATGGCCGGGCAGACAGACATGATCTCATCGCAGTCAAGATACATCCGGGCGAAGTGGGAAACACATCATTTGTTACGGCTGAAGAGGTGAATGCAGTAACAACTGCACTCGACCTTAAACTCCGAGGGGCATTTCTAACTGATACTACCGTGCTCTATCCGGGCAGAAGAAGAACCGCTCCTGACTGCATCGCTCTTGCACGGGAACATGGATTCGGTCATCCGGAGACTCTTCCGTTCATCGTTGCAGACGGGCTCCGCGGTAATAGTGAGACCCTGATAGATGCTCCCGATAAGTCTTTTATGACTGATGAATTCAGCCTGGCTTCTATTATCTGTGATACTGACAGAATGGCAGTTATCAGCCATTTCAAGGGTCATCTTCTCTCGGGTTTCGGCGGAGCTGTTAAGAATCTCGGTATGGGCTGTGCCACCCGAAAGGGAAAATTCGAAATGCATTCTTCCGTTACACCTTTCCTACGGAAAGACAAATGTAGCGGATGTGGCATCTGTGCAGAATACTGCCCTGAAGATGCGATAACTGTCGAAACGCTGGCAGAAATAGACTCAGCAAAGTGCATCGGCTGTGGAGAATGTCTCGGTGTTTGCCCGACGGGAGCCTGGAGAATATCATGGAATCAGGAAATGGATACTTTCTTGCGGCGCATGGTGGAATATGCATATTGTGCCGCAGCCGCTTCCAACCCCTATGTATATGTGAACTTCATTACAAAGGTCGTACCTGACTGCGACTGTCTGCCAGACTCGGGCAGCCCTTTCGTGGATGACATCGGGATTGCAGTTTCATCCGACCCTGTGGCTTTGGACAAAGCCTCCCTCGACATGGTAACTGCAGCTCCATCTGCAAAAGGCTCGCCGATCGAAAAGCAGGCCGGTACGGGTGACGACAAATTCAGGGTGTTCAGACCTGATATCGATGGAATACTGCAGTTGGAAATCGCTGAATCTCTTGGTCTCGGAACAATGAAATACGAACTTATAAAAGTCTGAAGCAGGTGTTGAATATTGAATAAACTCTCTCCAAAAGTCGTACTCTGGATCAGTGCAGTATTGTTGATAGCCGGCATCGTCCTGATCGTCCTTAGTTCACATCCACACCAACGCGTTGGTGATGCACCTGAATTGAGATCTCTCTCCCTCGAAGTGCTCCCCACTGCTGTTGCAACGGGCATTCAATCAGAAGCCGGACAGCTGGCAGTCTGCCGCGGGCTCTACACCCCACCTGATGCACCTTCGGGCACATATAACCTGATTGCTGTTACAAGCGGGGAAAATTCTGTCGAACTCCTGACTTATGACCTGGTCGAGGGTTTGATCAGCCGCGAGCGTGTGCTCCTCGACAAACAGCCCAACTACAACCCTTTCGACCCTTCATTCATCCCCCTCGATGTCGACAATGACGGAATCGAAGAGAATTGCCTTGTGATGCCATGCAGGAACAGAAACGGAACCGGCGGCATCTCAATCTATGATCTGGAGAACAGAATTCTATATCAGGATGACTGCTTTCTCTGGAAAGATACACCCATGCTTGGTGAAATCTACCATGTTGCTGCCATCACCGATTATCCGGAGCTAACCAAGAACAGATATTCGATATCACTCGAAGATAAGATCTGCATCGCTGGATTTCAATCTGCATCCGGAAATCCCCGGTTCGTACCTATCGAATTTTATAATCTCGAACAGAGACATTATGCATCTGCCGGACTGACACTCCCTGCCCGCGCTTTCGAAACTTTATTGCTCGACTACCCAACCCTCGAAATCGATATTGCAGTAACCACAGTTCACAACGGCGGTATCGACATCTGGTCACCGAGCTGCTTCAAGCACAGTATCAGCAGAATAGGCGTTGCACAGCCGGGCGGAAGCGGACTGCATGAAAACGAGGGTTTTGGAGAGCCTATGCATGTCGACGGCGAACTCGGTGATGTTCACAGAGCTTATGTCATCAGCAATGACAGGGACTTCCCGCAACTTCTCTTCTTCACGGCACACACAATGGGCTTTATGGTCTATGATATAGCAGACCCGTTTAGTCCGCAGTTCGTGTGGCAGTGGGACAATGACACAAGGATTACTCATTCTGCATTGGGGGATACTGTATTGAACTGGCACGGAGCGGGTAATGGGGATATTGCGCCTGTCCAGGGCTCCCTGACACCATATAATCCACCCGGGGATGCTTTTGGAATCGGTGGTATGTACAATACTGAAACTGAACTGATACATATTTATCTTGCAGACGGTGCCGACGGAATTCGTGCTTTCGATTTCACGAACTTCTTTCATCCTTTCAGTGCCGGGGCAAGTGCCTTTGCAGAATTCGACAACTACTATACCTACACATTCAGCCCCAATCCTGAAGAGACTCCATATCTTGCATACGATTTAAGAACTCTCGAGATGGATGGGGAAGAAGGCGCATTCATATTTACTTCATGGCGTGAACATGCTGACACATCCACCGGAATAACCTACCTTTCAGTCCACAGAGATACTGACTGAAGAACCCGTGAACAACCTGTCGAATAAAGCAAAAGCAGCTCTTTACATGACAATTGCAACCTTATCCCTTTCACTTGTTCCGCTTTGTGTCAAGCTCATTCCCGAAGAGTCGGGAATTCCGCTTTCAGAAAAATTGCTCGCGCGTTCGGTAATTTCCATGCTCCTGATGTTTGTCTTCATGCTGAAAAAGCACAGAAAATTCAAACCGGTTAGCTATAAACTTATGGGTTTACGCTGCCTTTTCGGTATCGGCGGGCTCATTACTTATTTCTCGGCAGTTCAACTGATGCCGCTTGCAGAAATCGTGACCATAAACAGAATGAGTCCTTTTTTCGTCGCAATCTTCTCCTTCATCTTCCTTAGGGAAAAACTCTCTAAACTGCAGGTTTTCGCCATCTTCCTCGGATTTTCCGGGGTACTTTTCATCCTCCGTCCCGGGAGCATTCCTATCGGTCATACAGCTATTCTGGCCGTACTTTCCGCGTTTTTTGCAGGTTCTGCCTATACAACATTAAGGGCTCTCCGGAAGACTGATAAACCGTTGAACATCGTTTTCTGGTTCTCTGTCGTCATGACAGTAGTGTTCCTTCCAAAAACAATCATAAATGGTGTTATTCCCAACCGCAATTCTTTTTTTCTGTTACTTGGAATCGGTGTGTTCGGAGCTGTAGGTCAACTTCTGATGACGATGGCATACAGATGTGCAAAGGGCGGTGAAGTAGCAGTTTACAGTTATCTTAGTGTGCTTTTTGCTATCAGCTGGCAGATTGTCTTCTTCGATAAACTACCTCACACCGGAGTACTCCTCGGTGCCGGACTCGTAATAGCAGGAGGTTATCTGAATTATAAGTTTGGACTAATCTGGAAGAGAAAAACAAGGGATGTTACAGACGATGCAGAATCCGGCTGCTAGTCCGCATATTTCATTCTTCAGATTCCCGAACAACTATAGCTCCATCTGACGCTACAGCATTGCTTCCGGGAAAATCCTCGACTCCAAGTTGATGCATTAACTCTGCCGCCCTGTTTTCGGGGTCAGGATACGGAGCCCGGTCATATCCCTGACGGAATGAGACAATATCTCCTCCCAGCAAGCACCCTTCTCTGTCCAATTCGACAAGAAGCAGTGGTGCATAGCCATTCATTCCGGAAGAATTAATTCCCGGACCGGTGCAGAAATTACCCATGAATAAGCAATCAGGCGACCATTAAACTTCTGCGGCGCGCGGTACATGCGGTCCGTGACCTATTACAAGGTCAGCCCCTGCATCCACAACCGCACGTGAGAACTGAACTACATCCCCACGGTTTTCACCATAAAAATATTCGGTTTCGAAAGGTATGTGTATTGCACCGGCACCTTCGGCCCCGCCATGAAACGAAACTATCACAATGTCATATTCAGCAGCAAGACCTGCAACGATTTCCCGCGCTGCCGGGATATCGCTGATAATACTGGCACTGTGATAAGGGGAGAACGCAACATAACCACGGACACATCATCAATCTCGATTACAGCAAAAGTCCCAGGAGCCCCCGACCAGGCAATATTTCTGCTTTCAGAAGTGCTATTGTCTGTTCCATTCCCTCCTGCCCGTAATCTCTCGAGTGATTGTTTGCCAAAGATGCCATGTTAAAGCCCGCTTCCCCCAGGAAGCGAACATAATCCGGCGGTGTACGGAAACAATAGCACCCCCCGGATTCAACATTCTTTGTAGGTGCCCCCCCTATTGGTTAACGGACCTTCGAGATTCAGGAATGCAATATCCGCATTCCCGAGCAGGTCAGCACAGGAAGCAGATGAACCTACACCGCAGTCGGACGGCAGTCTGCCTTCGGTTCCCATCATGACATCACCCACTGCGGCAATGCAGATTGTGTCAGGATATGTGTAGACGGTATCTTCGGTAAAAACAGCAGTTGTGTCTGAAGCAGTACTGAGAGTATCTCCGGCAAATACAACAGCAGTGGTATCCTGAACTGCTGCTGAATCATCAATAATCATTCGTGTACCGCATCCGGTCATAGAAAAATAAACAGCAAATAGTGTGAACAGGATCCCGGTCCACATTAAATCAAAATTGCTCTTCATTGAATTTCTCTTCTCATCTCAGATGTTTGTCAATATATGCTTCCCCGCATGTGCGCAGAAGATTCAGAATTAATGCACTCTTGCATACCAGGTGCGGCTGTCGATTAATCCCCCATCATTTGTGAAGACCTCCATAGTACAGACATCACCGTCAACCGTAAGAATACAGAAATGATACTCTCTTGCATAGACCACTGAATATGGATTCTGAATAGCAGCATTCTCGACCATGCTGTACATCGGTGCCCCCGCCCCGCCGGTTACAATCATGCTGACCCCCCCGGGGGGCTCTGAGCGTTCATAAATGTGATCATGTCCTGCAAACATAGCGGTAGCATTGTATTCCTCGAGAAGCGGCATGATAATACTGCGCGAAGTATTTATTCCTTCTTCCCTGGGTATCCCACTTGCATTTACTCTGCCGTGATACCCGGAAGACCACGCAGGATAGTGAGTGGTGAGAAAAATAAAATCTGCATCCGAAGCGGCAAGTAGAGACTCCAGCCAGGAGAAGAGGTAAGTTCCGGTACTCCAGTCCATTGCTCCGTCTATTCCAACCAAAAGCACATTTCCTACTTGCTGCACCCAGTTCTTTCCGCCGGGTGTAAGGAATATTTCCTGAAATAGTGTACAATTCTGTTCATGATTACCAATTACAGCATAAAGGGGAATTTCTGCCAGCAGATCCGCTGCCGGTGAAAAGAATTCCTGATCCCACAAGTAATCTTTCCTGCCGTTGGTAACCATATCACCGGCAAAGACCATTAAATCCGGACGCATGTTTAAAACTGAGGTGGCCACTTCCGCCCAGTCATTCGGGTATGACCGGCTGTCACCAAGTACTGCAAATCTCAAATCCTCGTCATCTGTCAATGTCCGTACGGTATGCGGACCGTTTATGACTGAGAACATGTCAACATAGGGAAAGCGCGCTGTGAGGATATACTGATATTCAGTGTCTGCAGTTAATCCGTCTATCCTGAAGGAATGAAGCAGTTTCGGCTCCGATAAATACAGTTCACCGTCGACATGAAGAAGAACTTCCACCGGAAAATTCACGCGGCATGTAAGTGTAAAGAAATCAGTTCCCGCATACCCGAGAACCGGTTCTGTCTGAAATTCCAATTCCGAATGATCAAGCCCGATGACAGAAATCTCCATATCTTCAGCTGTAATACACTGTCGAACAGTCGTTGTGCTTGGTATGTGCAGAATATCCCCGGGATATACATTGTTCGGGTCGATATCCGGATTGGCGTTGCTGATTCTCATCCAGTTTGGGCTGCCGTAGTAATCTTCAGCGATAGTACAGAGGTTTTCACCTTCTTCCACGGTGTGCATTACACCGGCATCATCGTCAACCGAATGAGTCCAGAATATCGTAAGTTCATTCCTGCCTTCATGCAGAAGTTCGGTCGAAATACCGGGAACGGTCTCATACTCCATTCCTTCGATAGGAAGAGAAATTGCGATGCCATTGAGTTTCATATTCGTCATGTAAAGAGGTCTGACTATCTGAACTGATGCATAGTCCAACGGATCGTCGACATAGAATACTGCGGAGTATGCCACAGTGTAATTCGTGGCATAATCAAAAACCAGCTCATCCTGCCATCCCGATATTATCCCGTTGTTGACAATTGAAAGCCGTCTGTCTGATTCTGAAGAAAGATCGAAACTCCTGCTCTCTGCAGTCGAATAGAAAGACGAAAAGCAACACAGAATCAGAAAACGACTGAGATGAATACCGATTTTCTTCAAGCTTAATTTCTCCAAACGTCAATTCAATCCGGATTTTGAAAATCAGGATACAACTTCAGTAAAAATGCAGTGCCTAATATTATATACTGAATGGAAGACTGCACACATCACATTGACGGGCTGACCACCGTCAAACGGTCGCCTGTATCAGACATCTCAAACACTCAGCAAATAGAAAACGGACATAGCCCTCGCAACAAGATCACTGTAGGCTTCCGGGTCTTTCCGCTTCCCGAAGTCGAACAGCACGGCATTGCCCGATGTCTCGAATGTCCTGAACTCTTTAGTCATTTGCATGAACTGCATCCGAACTTCCATGGAGTACATCTGCCGCGTGCGTATATCATCATCACCCTTCAGCACAAATGCCTTTGAAAACTCTGTATCTTCCGGGAAATCTATGTCCTGAAAACCGATCTTCCCAGCGACCCAGTCGATAACCGCAATACTCCTACGCAAAAAACTCTTTGGCAGATCAAGTTTGGCAGATTCGAGGATGCATACTGTTTGCCTGTGCGTTGTGGCCGTCCGCCCTCCCCTGGTCGAGTAATGATATGTGACATACTGATAGTCAGCCAAATGTATCAAAATCCCGTCCGATTCCCACTTCATGTGGTTCTTCATCTTCCTGTTCTCGCCCTTTTCAAACAGCTTGAAACTGAAGTACGACTGTGATGTATCATACACTTCGAAAACCGCCCCAAGTCTCATTGCAATCTGTTCCCAGGCAGCACTCCGCTTCTTCTCGTGCTGAACATACAGCCATATCCCGAGACCAATCAGTCCCAATACACCAACTATTGCAGCCACAAAAATAACAGGCATTCGATCCCTCCTATTGTTCATGAACGCTCTATATAATATTGTATACTAAATAACATAAGTGCTTTAACACAGAAGCAACAGGTGAAAATGATAGAGATAACTGATTCAATCAGCATTGCTGAAGATGAATTGATTTTCGATTTCGTCCGGGCAGGCGGCCCCGGGGGACAGAAAGTAAACAAGACATCTTCAGCAGTCATCCTGAGATTTGACGTGAACACTCCGTCTCTCCCCGATGATGTCCGGGAACGATTGGAAACACTGGCTGTAAACAGAATATCAGATGAGGGAATACTCATCATTCATGCAAGGAGTTTCCGTTCTCAGGTGCGAAATAGGGAAGATGCAGTGAGTCGACTGGTCGCGCTGATACAGGAAGCCGCCATAAAGCCCAAACCCCGAAAAAAGACGAGACCGTCAAGGTCCTCCTGTGAGAAGCGGCTACAGGACAAGAAGAAACACAGTACTAAGAAGAAGAACAGGAATTTCAAACCCGACGATGACGATTACTGAGCAGGTTTCAATAGAATGATAATGATATATATTCACACATAGTTTAGAACCCATACCAAAGAGGAACAATTGACGGAAATCACTCTCTACAATGGTGAAAATTGCCCCTGTCCGTCCGACTGCAAAAGACGGACCAACTGTAAGGCATGTATTTCCTTCCACCACTGCAGGCATCAGAAAACCTATTGTGAGTTTCTTTCAGAAAAATTCTCTGCAGGTACCGGTATTCCGGAGAGATCTCTTCCTTCAGGAAGACAGATCCGACTTCTGGATTACGGTCCCTGCGCCGGTTGAGCGGGCAAACTCAATCCCTCCAGGCTGGCGGGAATACTTGAAAAACTACCCCTTATTGAGTCTCCTAACCTACTCGTTGGTATGGAGACAATGGATGACGCAGGAGTGTACCGTCTGACAGATGAACTTGCACTTGTTCAAACGGTCGACTTCTTTTTCCCGATTGTGAACGACCCGCGTTCTTTCGGCAGAATTGTTGCAGCGAACAGCCTTTCAGACATCTGGGCAATGGGCGCGAAGGCAATAACAGCGATGAACCATCTTGGTTATCCTGCAGGTAAGATCCCCCCTGAAGTGATCGAAGAACTTCTCATAGGCGCAGTCGAAAAACTCCGTGAAGCCAATGTCGTACTTCTCGGCGGACACACCCTCGAACAGGAGGAAATGGTCTTCGGAATGAGCATTACCGGACTTACAAGCCCGGAAACAGCCCTGACAAATGCATCTGCACGCCCGGGCGATCTGCTGGTACTCACAAAACCACTGGGTACAGGAATTTACTGCGATGCGATGATAAATGACGGACTGACAGATGAACAGTTCACACTCTACATAGACAGCATGGAAAGGCTTAATCTCTACGCTTCGGAAGTCATTCAGCGATTCGATGTAAGCTGCGTTACGGATGTCACCGGATTCGGACTTCTCGGACATTCATTTCCAATAGCGAAAAACGCCAATGTCACGGTAGTCATAAATTCGAAAGATGTTCCACTTCTTCCCGGGTTGCCCAGGATGCTCGACAGATTCTGCCCGAAAGGAGTCTGCAAATGCAAGGACTGGGTCGAACCGCACCTCTATATCACTCCGGATGTCGATGACAGATACTTCCAGTTGTTTGCCGAGGCACAAACTTCCGGCGGCCTACTCGTAGCTGTAAGCCCTGACCAGGCAGATACTCTGATTAAAACTCTTCGTGAACACGGCGACACCGAATCAGCCGTCATCGGCTCCATCGAACCCAATACCGACGGTAAATTCCTCAAACTGATCTAAGTATCCGGGATACTTAAAATATTAGTGACAGTCACTAATTATTTTTGCTTCATCCACAATAACCCCGTCGATATCTATGATGTCGATGCAGAGAGAGTCGGCATAGACATCCACAGCCGCAAAGTGATAGATTGAGTCCGACATTGCGAGTGTGCCGCCGCGCCAGGCAGATTCGTGGTCTGCCGAATTGAGTGGCCCGCCGCCACCTGCACAGGTAATGTAATTCACTCCATCGATGGGTTCGTATCTCGTATAGGCATGGTTGTGTCCGCCAAATGCAAGTTGAACCCCGCTTTCAACCATTACCGGATGCAGAATTCTTCGAAACCGCGGTAACGGGTTCACATGCCCTCCCGTGCCGTTCAGGGACCAGGGAACAACATGCATAATCGGAATGATCCAGGGAGACACAGCATCCTGTGAAGCCGATTCCATATCATCGAGGAACCAGTCAATCTGGTCACCGAAAGAAATCCCACCGGCATCATAAAGAGCAAGCGAACTTATGTGAAGAGACCCGTATACGAAAGAATACCACTTCTCATCCCCCGGATGGTCGAACAGACCGTAGAGACAACTGTCTGAAACAGCAGTATTCATGTCTTCATGGTTCCCGAAGGCAATGAAGAGAGGAACATGGGCAAACAGATCTCCGGCAGGATCGAATAATTCCTGAAAATACGAGAGTGGATTATTGCCATAGCAGACTATGTCACCGAGATTTATTATGAATGTAGAGTTACGCTGAGGATTCTCGTTTATGTCTCTGTGAATCTGCTCGGCAACTTCTGCCCAGATATCAGGACAGGAGCGGTTATCCCCCATAACATAGAATTTAAAATCCGATGTACCGGGTTCGGGAGCCGTGTAAAATGAATACTCTTTTGAGAATTGTCCGTCTGCCATAATTCGATATGTATACTCAGTTGCAGGCTGAAGACCATCAATTCGGGCGGAATATATGAGAAGCGATTCCGGAAGTACTTCGAGAGTTGCTTCGACAGTATTGGTGAGTAGTTCTTCCCCGTATTCAACGACGGCGCATTCACAGACTATATCCGCACGCCACATCACGGTAATCCCCGTTGGTGTGACATTTTGAAGCCAGGGAATTATAGCTATCACCAGACACGCAACACTCATTTATACCACTTTACCATAAAGTAAAAAAATTAGTGACAGTCACTAATTTATCGGAACGTTTTACCCTTCCATGCCCAGTTCTCACCAGGGACATCTTCTAATGAAATGTAGATACGACCTTCGGGAATTCCGAGAGCATTGTAGATCAGGGCTGAAAGTTCCACGGCAAGTGCATTGTTGACCTCATCGCTCAAGCCGCCTATGCTCTTCACTTCGACATACGCACCCAATCCGGCGATACCATCGATAAAAACCGTTTCAACTGAATACGTTCCCATTACATATTTAATCGGTTTCGACAGTTTATCCGCAACTATCTCTGCAAGCAGCTTAAGAAGTTCCCCTTTTTCGGCCAGGCTCAATTCCACAGGTGCTTTAACACTTACAAGAGGCATTTTCGACCATCCTTCCGTTCTATATCCATCACAAATTGAATTCACTGTTTAAATTCAATTATTATCAACAACATGCAATCCGTCCACCCTTGAAATATCAGGGAACAAAGTGCATATTCATGTAACAGTTTCAAGGAGGTATAAATATGAAACTAATGATGCTGACAATTCTTGCAGTATTTCTTCTCGCACCTGCAATTCAGGCTGAAGGATGTACCCGTGCGTTAGTTCCCGACCCAATGCCCTGCCACACTGAAGAGGAAGATACTGACGCAGAAGAAACCTGTGCCTGCGGTGAAATGACTTCAGACGAGTGCACTGACGAATGTGATGATGCAGAAGAGGATTGCGACGGCGACTGCGAAGACAACCCCGACTGCGAGTGCGACGGTACGGTAGATGACTGTTCCGGTGACTGTCACGACTGCGACTCGATAGAAGACTGCGATGAGTGCGAAGAAGATTACGATCACTGCGATTAAGTAATCTGTCCATATTGGAAAAGAGCCCCTGGGACGGGGCTCTTTTTTTAATCTAATCGATAATTCCTTCCCTTGCGGACAGTTATTCTGCTGAATATCTTTACGGAAGAATATTCAAATTGAATTCCGAAGGGGAAAATTATGTTTTTTTCGATTTTTTCTTCTGCAGTTCTTGCACTTTCAGGTTTTCCGCATGCAGCGGAAGAATACGAAACCGGAATCGACGGGACCGGACAGGTCCGCGAAGTTACGGTTTCAGACGGCATCACAAATTCCACAGAAACTGACTACATCATAACTGACGGGTCGCTCAGTCTGTCCCACCGCGGAGAAGTTCTATGGGTAGACAGAGCACATCTGAATGCAATTGCGTCAGAAGTAGTCATATCAGGGGACGGACTGGAACTGCTTTCCGGATGGTATCTCAACAATGACAGATGCTCAAAGTATCTAATATTCGGGGACGGGACTCCACTCTGGGATTTCTCGATGGTGGGCAACAGTTCGAAAATGGATGTAAGCGCAGGATATCCTCACAGTGTTTTCTCCGCTACTTCGGACGAGTTGGGTACTTTCATCTGGCAAACACCATCTTCGGTGCCATCGACAGTCCTTCCCGGTGCACTGAAACAGGACATCTCCGACGATGGTATGCTTGTGGTTTGGGTGGATCCTGTAACCAGAGACCTTATCTGCTCGGAAACAGCGACCGGCAATGAGGTCTGGTCGACTCCTCTCGCAAATACAGGAAACGGTGTAAACGGTGTAGATATCTCCGAGGATATGAGCTGTGTTCTGGTCACCTGCTACGATAATTCCGTCGGGTGCAGAGTGTTCGATATGGCAAGCGGTGTACAAATCGGTTCTTCTGTCGGCAACTACAGCCAGATTCCAGCTTCAATTTCATTCGACGGCTGGAGATTCGCCACAGCCGAATACAACGGCACTCTGAAGTTCTATGAATTCGATGGAAACGATTGGGTCCGTATTGATTTTATTCACTCGGGAGATACATGGGTAACTGCAGTTGCCATCAGTGGCGATGGAGAAACTGTAATCTGTGGAACTCTTGATTTTAATCCGTACGACGGCAAGGTAATTGTGGTCGACTGGCCTGCAGGCGGGACTCCTTCAGTACTCTGGGAACATGATGATTATGGCGATGAAGTCAGTTCTGTCGATACATCTTTCGACGGTGAAATACTCATTGCAGGTTCATACGGAAAACTCAACGGCACCGAAGGTGATGTCATTACAGTTCTTGACCGTTCGGGAGGTGTAATTCTCCAGGTACTTGATGATATAGATGAACCCGGTTCGATATTCAGTGTCAATCTCAGTGATGACGGTTCATATGCAACTGCCGGCGGAAAGGCGGTCCATGCCCGTGCATGGGGGAACGGTGGCGAAGTATACGGTATCCGGATAGCCGAACTCGGTGAGCATGATGTTGCCGTTACCGCTGTTCATTCGCCGGAGCAGAATTTACAGGTCGGCGATGTTGTGGTTCCTGAAGTGACTGTATCCAATCTCGGACAGAATACCGAGTCTTTCGAAGTCCATGCAGTGATCGAATCTGAAGGAGCCGTCTTTTGGGATGACTTCATCGTACTCGATAACCTTGTTTCGGGAGACGATGCAAGAGTCACTTTCCTCGACTGGACTGTCCCTGAATACGGCTTCTGGACATTCAAGGCGTACACTGCACTCGAAGGAGATGTCCATCCTGAAAATGATACTCTGCAGACAGGTTGCGGAGCTTTTCATGATGCCCTGGCAGCTGAAATCCTATGCCCCTACGATGAGAACACCATCTACATGGAACTGCGTCCAACTGTGGAGATAGTCAACAACGGTACTTATGAAGATGAAATAGCAGCCATGTTCGTGATTCACAATGAAGGTGTCACCTATTTCGAAGAGACTTTGACCACTCCCCTTCTTGCTCCGGGTGAGCATGCAATCATCGAATTCCCCGTCTGGGCTCCCGAGGAAGTCAGGCACTATGAAGCATTCTGCGAGGTGACGCTTCTTGACGATTATTTCCCCGACAACAATGTAACGGCGATGGGATTCGAAAGCACATGGGAAGTCATCTATGATGACGGTTCATGGGAATCATATTACTGGGTAGGCAGTTTATCTGATGACATGTTTGCCGTTCGCTTCACCCCCCTGCTCGATCCGGCTTACATGGTTACAGGCGGAAGGTTGTATGTCAATTCAACCGATCCCTTCGAATGGGCAATGGTTTGCCTTGATAACGGAAGCGGAAGACCAGACTTCGAAAATCCCCTGCAGGTATTCAACGACATTGGTGCATCTACAGCTCCCGGCTGGATTGATATCCCGTTCGACATATTCTGTTTCGACTCGCAAGACATCTGGTTTGTCACAAGATGGTATGATGGAAAGGCACTTGGTGTGGGAACAGATATGGACGATCCTGTTGCCGGCAGATGCTGGTGGTATAACAAGGAGAACAGCTGGGTTAACTTCACCGGCGGGGACTACAGTTTCCGCCTTGTCATGGAACCTGCAACAGGAGTCGAAGAGGAAAATGGACTTCCTGCTGTATTCAGCATCGGTACTCCCTACCCCAATCCCGTTATCGAGATTCTCTCAATCGAACTCGGAGTACCTGCAGGCGGTGGACAGGTGAACATCTCGCTTTTTGATATATCAGGAAGATGTGTAGAGACCATCACCAACGGGTTCGTCGAAGCCGGTGAACACACATTGCAGTGGGACAGAACAGCAATGCCGGGTGGAATGTACTTCATCAGAATGGACGCCCCGGGCATGACCGAAACCTGCAAGGTGGTAATTCTCGACTAATGGGGACATTCCTCCGCAGAAAGAGTTCCTGCCTTCAAGGAGGAGTGTCCCCCATAAGCACCAGCCTAAATCAAAAAAGTGCCTGGCACTTTTAGACTACAGAACAAAATCTAGGTAGTTCTTTCTGTTCACAACATTGAAATTAGTGTTTCCATAACTACTCGTCCAGAGTTTTGGAGCACTGAGTTTCTTTGCTATAGAAAATTTACACTCAAATGCAGAAAAAATTCCATCACACTCTTCGATAAAGTCTATTTCCTTCCCATCATATGTCCTCCAGAAATAGTGATTTCCGTAGTAGCCCTCATATTCGTGTTTTTTGATTCGTTCAATAAAACAAAAATTCTCGAACAATGCACCTCTATCATCTCTGTTTTCAAAGGAGTTAAATTGAGAAATCAAAGCATTGCGAATCCCGACATCGAGAAAATAGTATTTCTGTTTTGATGTCACTTCCTTGCGTAGATTACGTCGGAATCCTCGAAGCGGGTATATGACGAAGTTCTTCTCAAGAAGATCGATGTACCGGGAAACTGTCTTTACGTCTATTCCAAGCACTCTACTCAGTTCATTTAAAGACACCTCGCTGCCTATTTGGAATGCAAGCAGTTTCATAAGCTGCAAAAGGAGTTTGGGTGATTTGATCCTCTCATGTTGCAGAATATCTTTCAGCAGATAAGAATCGACCAATTCATTAAGGAGTTGGATCTTCTCTCGTTTACCTTTAGACATAATTACTTCCGGGTACGAACCGAAAAGTAAATATTCCTCCAACCCCTCCTTTAATTCAAACCGGTTATGTCCTTTCAGAAGTTCCTGTTGTGAAAGCGGATAAAGTCTCTTTGTTATTTTGCGGCCTGTTAGCGGTTCCCCTACCTTTTGCGACAGGCTAAAAGATGAAGAGCCGGTAACAATCACTTTCTTTTGAGGAAAATGATCTACAATAATCTTCAGTGCTTTCCCAATACCTTCAATCTCCTGGACCTCATCAATTGCAATCAGGTCATAAGATTCCGCATATTCAAGAATTGCATCAAAATCATCCGAACTCAGGAGTGCACATATTCTCAGATTGTCACCCGAATCAAGCCGGTAATTCAGGGTAGTTCTATCGAGAAACGCTTCAAGCAGCGTACTCTTCCCAACCTGACGAGCACCGTACAGAATAAGTACTTTGCCCTCTTCGAGAAGTGAGCCAAAATCTTGGTATACCCGCTCTATCATCGTTTCCTCCGTTCTTTAAACATCGGAATGATAACAGAATTAATTGAGAATGTCAACATTCATGGAATCATACTCCACAAATTCTACTAAATTTATGGAGTCGCCTTCCTCGTTTTCGCTTTGTGGACATTCCTCCGCAATCTCCAACAGGACACGAAGAAATCACGTCCCTACGGAAGGAGGTGTGTCCCCTATAAGCACCTGCCGTTATCTCAAGTTACCAGGACAGCCCCTGATTTAATTTAATCCCAACTGCTCCAGGATTTGACTCCTGTCTGAATCCACCCGTGCGGGCTTGTCTCACCGTTATCGTGGAACGGACAGCGAAGCAGATAGGTTTCTTCGTTATAGATGCTGTTATCGGCTGTCAGTTCATAAGGTGCATATGCTGCTTCCGGGCATCTCCATTCTTCGCAGCCCTGGAGTATCCTGGAACTGTTCAGTCCGGCAAGTGTAGCGTAGTTGTGTCCCGGGCGGGTGTAGTACATAGCCTCACCGGTAGCTATACTCCCCATCTGGGCACGACAGGCAGCTACTTTAGCTTCATCCTGTACACTACTCGAGACATGCTGGAAGGCCAGACCCATAAGCAGTTCCGAGTTTCCGGCAAACAGAGTAATGAGCGAATTGTTCTCATCGATTATCCGGACTGTTTTTATCATTCCGTCATCAACAGTAACTGCGGAGAGAATCCGAGCCCTGCTGATAATTGGAAAATCGTCGCCAAGTTCGAAGTCCAGATATGCACAGTTATAAACCATCGAGAAATCTACTTCATCCGCAAGTCTTGCGAAGTCTGAATCGTCGCTAAGCGGTTCCGGCTCCTCCAGTTCATCCTCGATTGAATTGAGTAGTCCCCTGTCCCCGTCCGGGCAGAGTATCATCGCCGTATGGTAGGATCCGTAATCAAGGTATTCGGTTCTCAGGTTGTCGTTGCTGTCCTCGAGATCATCGAGTAGATCATCGACTGCATCGTCATCCGTAGTGGGAAGGAATAAGACAAAGGCATAGGTTTCCATGGTCATGAAATCGTCCGATACAAACATGAACCCTATTTCCCCGGGAAACAGTGACAATTCATCCTCCCACTCATCCCAGTTGAGAGGGTCGAAACCGAATGCATCTTCGACATCATCGGTTATCGGTATATCCAGTTGAACCACAAATTCATCGAAGGCATCCTCTATATCAAGATACTCCGTATTCACAACGAAATATGCGATATGTCCGGCCGGCATCAACGAAAGAAACTCCATTGTGCCTACACTAACTGCAGGATAGTCGACATTATTGTCATTAGAACCGCTTGAACCAGCCGGTGAATCACCGCCGAAACAACCTGTCAGCAATAATGCTACACTACATAAAAGAATAATCAGAAATTTCACGGTTCCCCCTTCGTCAATTGACTGCATCAACTGTACGGACAGATATTTTATTTCTCTGGTAAATGTCAACCAAATTCACACCCGGTGGTTCAGTATGTATTCACGAATGTATCGAAGTTGATGAAATTCTCTTCATCAATG
>CAYRQP010000012.1:0-16322 GCA_964426545.1 uncultured bacterium
AATGAAAGAAACTTGCGCCTGAAACCTATTTACACCAATATAGAGACTTCACCATATCCTGATTAAGTTGAGATATGTTTGATTCATCAAAAGGGGAGTTATGATAAGTGAGAAAGACATAAAGAAATGGTATGACAAAGGCATATTTCCTCTGGAGAGAACGCCTGGCGTCCTTTTGAAGCATACGATGTATTTTTAGATTATTTAAATGTAGAAGCAGGTAGAAAATTACTGGATATTGGCAGTGGAACAGGTTATCTGCTTAAAGCAGCCGCTCAAAGGGAACTGCAGACTTTTGGGACGGATATCTCTGAAGAAGGGGTAAGAATTGCCAAAAGAGTTTCCCCTAAATCCGAAATGCTGTTGAAGGCAAGTTAGCATATGGATTGGATAGAATAAGAACAAAACTACGAGCGACAAGCGAAACTACAATCAGTCTGGTGTTCCTTGTGATGAATTTGCAGAAACTCCTGAGAGAGGAGGCTGCTTCGTGCGCTGCAAAAGTCACTTCCTGGTTATTTATCCTATTTGGAGAAAATCAAACGGAAGCTATTGACCGGAGAACATTATGCTACTATAAAATCGTTTAAGGGAATCTGAATTGTTCAGGAAGCCCTAAGTACTTTGATTATGTGACATGCCTGGGAGCGCTGGAACATTTTCTGGATATGGAAGAAGGAATCAAAGAAATGAAAAGGGTCGACAGGTACGGAACAACAGGAAATTAATGAAAATCTGTTATCACTGCGCAATGGAAAGAAATTCTTACTAAAGATGGACTGGAGATCGTAAAAATCCATCAGGACAAATGGTTTATGAAAAAGATTAAGATATTATCATCAAGTAACCCTTTTGGAGTGATTAAAAGAATCATTATTAAATTTGTGTGGTATTTTCTGCCTTTGAAATACGCTTATCAGTTCATAATTATTCTCAGAAAGAATGAAAAACAAATAACGTGATCAGAGCCAACAGGCCTCATAGATGGAACTTACTTTTGGATAGAAAAGATGAATATTACAGTTCTGACAACAGACTCGGCCCCACTGCTTGGTGGTATAGCTGATTATCTTCATGGTCTTATGTCCTCAACTGTCGGTGAGATTCAATGGGATCTAAGAACGACAGTGTCCGGTTCTCCGGAATTCGACCAGTCCCTTTCATATCCAGTTCACCGCTTTTCTATCGCACCCCGCAATTTGGGGCAGCACTTTGGAGACGAGTTTGTTCTATTCCGGAAGTTCAATACTTTGCTATGGCTGGCCGCAAAGCGGCGTAGAAGTCATGCTGTTGTCAAAGAGATTATTGAAGAAAACAACCCCGATGTCATCCTGATTGCCCGTTGGACGAGAGACGCCCACGGATGGTGCCGGGCATGCAGGGAATTTGGAATACCATACATAATTATTGCCTACGGGTTGGAGATGGTCAGGCCACTTTCTGTTTCTTTAAGCTCAGGCAGAAAGAATGACCTTGCTGGTGCTGCGCTGGTCTTTGCCGATAGCCGCCGGGTGGCTGAGATAGTCAGGGATATGTCCAACAGCGCAAGCCCTGTTTTGGTTATGAATCCCGGTGTTGACCTGGATAGAATGGGTGTAGTGTCCGCTGAATCTGCAACGGATGAATTGAAGAACATGGGAATCGATGGTAAATTCATACTCTGTCTGGGTAGGGTAGTCTACCGCAAAGGATTCGACCTTGCGGTAAAGGTCTTTGATCTTCTAGCTGAAAATCATCCTGACATAAGTCTGGTCATTGCGGGGGAGGGTGAGTACAGCAGAAAAGTTATGATTTCTGCTGAAAAGTCGCAATTCAGTGAGAGGATAATTATGACGGGGAGGGTCTCCGACATGCAGCGGAAAGTCCTTTTTCAGGAATGCGAATTCTATGTTATGCCCAATCGTCCTGTTAAAGGGGATATTGAAGGTTTCGGCATAGTGTTTTTACAGGCGAATTGTTACGGCAAAGCAGTAATCGGCGGTAATAACGGAGGGGTTCCGGATGCAATACTGCACGAAAAAACCGGTCTTCTTACGGATACCCCCGTTATCGAACCACTTTCTCAAGCAATGACTCGTCTTCTCGATGATTCAGATTTTGCTGATGCTCTTGGTGCTGCCGGTAGAGCACGAGTTGCAAAGGAGTTTCAGTGGAAGACACTGTCGAGGATTTTCATTCGCGGCATTGAGAAATATGTGGATGTATAAAAACGAATTTTATCTTAACGGGTTGTATTATCCATCCAATATGTCTAACCGATTATGGAATGAGTAATGCTAAAGGATATTCTCAAGTACCGCGACAAGATACTTAATCTCGGACTGCCCGCCCTGATCAGCCGCGGTGTAATGGTATTCTGGGGCTTCTTCACAATCCTCATCATAAGGATTCTGCCGGAAGAAACCTACGCGGCATATGCAATAGCCCGCAGTATTCAGATGTTCGCCGTTGTGTTCGGCGGCTCATTCATCATGCAGGGGATTATAAAGTACATATCAGAGAATGACACCGAGCGCGAGAAGAAGATTGCCAATGCGGGAATAATACTGTCCATGACAATTGCGGGGATTGTGGCTGTTGTTCTCTTTGCCTCCGGAGGACTCATTCAGTCATTCTATTCGGATGTGGATCTTTCAGGCATCCCGCTCGCGCTGGCATTACTTGTAATTTCAAGCACGGCTTTCAACCTGCCGAGGAATTTTCTTGTTGCGAGACACAAAACAAAGCAGATCATGTATTCTGACATTGCATCTGTATTTGTTCGGATAATCGTGATTCTTGTATTCATTTTGACAGATTCCCTTAATTCTTCGGTTCAGATATTCGGAGCCATAATAGTCGGTAATGTTTGTGCTCTCCTGGTCAATCTCTATTTTGCCCGGGATTATATGGACCTCTCTCTCGGATATGAGAAGAAACACATGACAATGCTGTTCCGCTTTTCGCTGGTTCTTCTGGGTGCCGGTCTGGCAAATATTATCTACAGCAGAACGGATATCCTGATTCTTGGAAAACTGGCAGGTGATACCGAAACAGCCGGTTATGCTGCATGCAGGGCTCTCTCAGCACTGATGATAAACCTGAACCTGGCATCGAAAATCGTCATGCTTCCGCTTCTCTCACGAATGTGGAACAGTGGCAACAGGGAAAATGTTGTAAAGAGAGTAATGGGTGCAGTAACACTAATCTCTCTGATCCAGATCCCGGTTGTAATCTTCTTTGCCGGTTTTCCAGGGCAGACACTGCATCTGCTGTATGGAGGCAAATATGATGCTGCAGCACCTATTCTCATTGTTTTAAGCCTTCTTGCTTTCGTGCGGGTTTTCGGCAGTCAATTCTCGAATCTGTGCATCGCCATGGGGAAACCGTCCTTTCCGCTTTACAGTCTACTGGTCTCGGCAGCCTTGAATGTTGCACTGAATTTCCTTTTCATCCCGAAGTATGATGCTTTTGGAGCGGCAATAGCCACAGTGATAGCCGTCATAGGAGGATCTCTCTCTGTTGTGATTCTGACCACGAGATACTGCAGGGAAAAGCTGAATAAGTAGTGACATTCGGGACTGTCACTACTTTTTGGGTGTCACCGGCATTTCCCAAAATCGTCTGATAATTCACTATGGACATGCGGTCAATAGATGATAATTATATACCTTCAATTATTATGATTAATTTAAAGCATGAATGTTAAATTAAACGTATATATAAACATTAATTGGTATGAATAAATAATCACTGAAAGGATGGAGTTACAATGGAAGGACTCGCAAAGCATCTTTCACATATCGTGGGAGATGAGAATGTCAGAAGTGACCCTGCAGACATGTTCGTCTACGGGTCTGATGCTTCTGTACACTCTTCGCCGCCCTGGGTTGTGGTACGGGCTCAGAGTGTCAAGGACGTTCAAAATATCCTGTGCTACGCGAACGAGAACAAAATTCCCGTCACAACACGGGGAGCCGGCAGCGGAATGTCAGGACAGGCAGTACCGGTCGGTGGCGGCATTGTGCTGGATATCAAGTGTCTCAACAAGATTCTCGAGATACGGACAGAAGACACGTATGTTCGTGTGGAAGCGGGGGTTGTCGATGATGACCTCAACAGGGCACTGAAACCTACCGGTTTCTTCTACCCGCCCACACCCGCATCGAGCCGTATTGCCACAATAGGCGGGGAGATTGCCAACAACGCCAGTGGCCTCCGGTCCGTGAAATACGGAGCAACAAGAGATTCCGTACTTGGAATGAAAGTTGTACTCGCCAATGGTTCTTTGATAACTCTCGGAGCAACCACGCGCGTGGAAGCGACAGGATATCAGCTTGACAGGTTGATGGTTGGTTCTGAAGGCACTCTCGGCGTTATTGTCGAGGCAACCCTGAAGGTAGTGCCTATCCCGAAACTCCGCTGCATGGGAATCGCCTGTTTCGACAAACTATCTCAGGCAGGAGATGCAATATCCGCGATAATTGCAGAAGGTTCGAATCCATCAGTTCTCGAACTCATGGATGATGTGGCAATTACAGCGGTCAACAGAGCCATGGAACTCGGTCTTCCGAAGGTCGAAGCACTCCTTTTCTTCGAAGCAGACGGGAAAATCAAAGCACCGATCGATATCGAAATGAAACAGATGAAGGAGATCTGCGAGAAGAACGGTGCTTTCGATGTCAAAATGACATATGATGCAAAAGAGAGAACGAAACTTTTTGCAGCGAGGAAGAAACTCTTCGCTTCTCTGTCGAGATACCAGGAGGGACTCTCATGCACATCTCTTGCCGACGACATGGCGGTACCCTATTCGAAAATGGCTGAAACAGCTGAGAAAATCCATGAAATTGCAAAGCGTAATAATGTAATCATGACTGCATACGGTCATTGCGGCTCGGGCTGCATTCATACTAAAATACTGATGGACCCCACGAAAGATGCACAGTGGGATGATGCCAGAAACGCTGTCAGAGAGGTGTATGAATTTGTTCGCTCAGTAGGCGGGACTACTTCTGCCGAACACGGAATCGGGATTTCGAAGGCACCTGCCTGGAAAATAGAGAAGGCTGATTCACTCGATATTATCCGTGCCGTAAAGGGGGCATTCGACCCAAACAATATTCTAAATCCCCACAAAATGCAGGACGCTTCCGATGACTGGGTGACAGCAACTGATCTGAGATACCCCCACGACTCGGTGTGCGAACAGCAAATGGACACAGGATTGGAGGAATGACAATGCCGAAATACGAAAGATTACAAAGATGGCGGAGCGAACTGAACATCTGCATCCGATGCGGTTACTGCTACGAAAAGTGTCATCTTTTCAAGTCCAAATTCTGGGAGATAGATACACCTCGGGCAAAACTTATCATCCTCTACCGCATACTAAACGGCCAGCTCGAATGTACGGATAAGATTGCCGAGAAAATTGCAGAGTGTTTCCACTGCAAGAACTGCGAGAGAAGCTGTTCTGCAAAAGTTCCGGTAACGGAAATCATACAGGACGCAAAAGCCGACCTTCTCGATGCAGGGTTTGTCTTCACAGGTACAGCAGCTCAGATCGATGATGATATCTGCGGACACTGCGGTGTCTGTTCATCTGTCTGCAAAGCTGAAGCCATTACAATTGGCGATGAGAAAGAACGCATCGTCGATATAGTAAAGTGTGTAAGTTGCGGAACCTGCATGGCATCCTGCCCTTCAGGTGCAATCACTCAGAGATCCGATTTCGGAATTCAGGATGAAGAACTGCGTGAAGGCGTGCTCGATTCGCTTACAGGAGGTGAATGATGAGTGACAAACCGAAGATAATAGTATTCTGCTGCAACTGGTCTGTATATCCCGGACTTCAGTTATCGGAGCTTCTTGATTCCTTTGCAGATGATTCAGGGGTGGAGTACATCGTCACGATGTGTTCGGGCAGAATAAGCCCCGAACTTGTTATTGAAGCCTTTGCAAACGGAGCATGGGGAGTGATGGTCACAGGTTGCCCGCCCGGTGAATGCGACCATGAAGGCAACTACAATATGCGGCGCAGAATGACTCTTCTGAAGAGCACACTAGCACAACTTAATATCTGTTCTGAGAGAATAGTCCTCGACTGGTTTTCGGCGGGAGAAGCTGCAAAACTTGAGAAGGCCGTGAATAGATTCAAAACAAAAATAACTGAATACGGTCCTATCGATATGACCGTGGAACAGGGATAGGAGGTACAGAGAATGGCTAAACCTAAAGTAGCATTTTACTGGTGCGCCTCCTGCGGAGGCTGCGAGGAGGCAATCGTCGACCTTGCCGAAGACATCCTGAAAGTTGTCGAGGCTGTGGACATCGTATTCTGGCCTGTCGCTATGGACTTCAAAAAGTCATATGTCGAAGCAATGGAAGACGGTGCATTAGCACTGACTTTCATAAATGGTGCCATCCGCACGGATGAGCAGAAGGAGATGGTCGAACTGCTCAGACGGAAATCCGGACTTGTCGTTGCATTCGGCTCGTGCGCCCATCTCGGCGGGATTCCAGGACTTGCGAATTTCCATGACAGAGAGAGCATATTCGAACGGGCATACAAGACAACCCAGTCAACCGTGAACCCCGGTGAAGTGCTTCCCAGAACTGTTACGCAGATTGACGGAATTCAACTCACTCTTCCAAAATTCTGGAATACCGTCCATACACTCGACCAGGTCATCGATGTGGATTACTACCTTCCTGGCTGTGCTCCACCTCCAGACCTTATCATGGATGCGGTAATGGCTGTACTCGAAGGTAATCTGCCTGAAAAGGGTGCAGTTCTCGCGCCGGCAAAAACACTCTGCGACACCTGTCCCCGTTCAGACACCAAACCAGAAGTGATTAAGATAAAAGACCTGAAAAGACCGCATGAAATTCTTGCTGACCCTGAAAAATGTCTTCTCGAAGAGGGGATTCTCTGTCTTGGGCTGGCAACGAGAAACGGATGTAGCGAGCGGTGTATCAATGCCAACATGCCGTGCAGGGGATGCTTCGGTCCTGTGGACGGAGCACACGACTTCGGTGCAAAAGCACTTTCGGCAATAGCATCACTCATTGAAATCGATGATGAGGAAGACACGAGCGTCGAGGAAATCGAGGAGTTGCTGAAGGCCATCGCTGACCCGGCAGGGCTCTTCTATATGTACAATCTGCCTTCGTCAGAACTTAGAAGGAGCCGATAATGAAAAAAGAAATTATAATAGATCCGATTACAAGACTCGAAGGTCACGGCAAAGTCAGCATCTATCTCGATGACCTCGGCAATGTAGACAAGGCATTTCTGCAGGTACCCGAACTTCGCGGTTTCGAGAAATTCTGCGAAGGAAGGCTTGCCGAAGAAATGCCCAGAATCACGCCGAAGATCTGCGGTGTCTGTCCAACAACACATCACATGGCTTCGGGCAAGGCGGTCGATGACCTTTATAAGGTGGAAGTGCCTTCAGCGGGTAAGAAAATAAGGGAACTTGTAAACTCTGCATTCATGGCAGAAGATCACACCCTTCACTTTTTCTTCCTCGGCGGGCCTGACTTCATAGTCGGACCTGATGCTCCCGCAGGACAGAGAAACATCCTCGGTGTCATAGAGAAAGTCGGTCTCGAAGCCGGCGTGAAAGTCATTCAGATTAGAAAAAGGCTCCGTGAAATAATCACAAAACAGGGCGGAAGGGTCATTCATCCCGTATGCAATCTCCCTGGCGGAGTATCGAAAGGCGTAAGTGCAGAAGACAGACAGGAATACATCGAGACTGCAAAAGATGCCATCGAATTCTCGCAGTTCACCCTGGGTGCTTTCACGAAGATTGTACTTGAAAACCCGGACTATGTCGACCTGATTGTGGGGGACATCTACAAACACAACACCTATTACATGGGTCTTGTCGACGATAACAACAAAGTCAATTTCTACGACGGGAAAGTCAGGGTCGTTACACCCACAGGTGAAGAATGTGCGAAATTCCACCCACGGGACTATCTCGACCACATCTGCGAGCATGTGGAGCCTTGGAGTTACATAAAATTCCCGTATCTGAAGAAAGTCGGATGGAAGGGATTTGTTGACGGCGCAGAAAGTGGGATCTATCGCGTAGCACCCCTTGCACGCCTGAATGCATCCGACGGCATGGCAACCCCGCTTGCTCAGGCTGAATATGAAAAGATGTATTCGGTACTTGGCGGCAAGCCTGCCCACAACACCCTTGCATACCACTGGGCAAGGCTGATAGAGTTACTTTATGCATCTGAGCGTCTTCTCGAACTTGCACAGGATGAAGAAATACTCGACCCCAATGTAAGGGCTATCCCGACTGCCGATCCTGATGAAGGCATTGGTATTGTCGAAGCCCCGAGGGGAACGCTCATTCATCACTACAGGACTGACAAGCGCGGCGTGATAAAGGATGTGAATCTCATTGTGGCGACGGTGAACAACGCTGCCGCTATGAGCATGTCTATCGCAAAAGCTGCTGATGGGCTTATCAAGAACGGCGTGGTATCCGATGCTCTTCTGAACATGGTTGAAATGGCATTCAGGGCTTATGACCCGTGTCTTGCCTGTGCTACACACTCACTTCCGGGGGAAACACCCCTCGAAGTCGAAGTAATGAACAGCTCCGGCAAAGTCCTGAAGACGCTGGGGAAATAAATAAGTGAGCAGGTCACTTATCTCGCACTTATTATGCCCGCGAAGCACTGTATATGCGGGAGAGTAATTAAGTGACCTGCTCACTTATCTCCGGCACTTTGATATTCGGAATTGGCAATCCTATACTGTCAGATGACAGGGTGGGACTTTATATTGCGGAGAAACTCGGTGAGAGATTTCCCGAAGCCGATGTCATTCAGGCTGCAATCGCAGGCATTTCCATTCTCGATGAAATACAGGGACATGACAGAGCAATCTTCATCGATTCGATAATGACTAAAAGCGGAAAGCCGGGTGAACTCCATGAACTTACACTCGATGATCTCGGACCTGCTACCGCATCAATCTCAAACCACGGAACAGGGCTTCCATCCTTATTTGCAGCAGGACGGGCAATGAAATACAACCTTCCGGAGATTGTCGAAATCTATGCTGTCGAAATCTGCAACAACACAGAATTCAGCGAAGAATTCACACCGGAAGTTGAAAGAGCACTTCCGGGGATAATCGACAGAATTGCTGAAAGAATCTGATGTTGAAACAGGACGCTCCCGCAGAGAATATAAATTATAAAATGGAGAGACATGACGCCGCAACTCTGTTCTGGGCTCTGGCACTGTTAGTTCTCTGCAGCACCGGAATCTCTACTGTATGGATCGATGGGGAACCTTCTGGCGGGGATATGTACTTGATATGGTCGCCCTGCATGGAGTTACATCCTGTTCAGGGGTCTGTTCACATCCTATGCAGTAAACTCGTGGATCCGTTTTTTTACTCCAAATAGAACCTTTATCATTCTTCTTGCAGTTTGCATTGGAATTGAAACCGCTCAGTATTTCAACTTATATGAATCCACTTTCGACCCATGGGATTTCCCTGCATACATCTCGATTCTGCTACCTGTGTATCTATTGGACCGGTACCGCAGTCACTTCACCTTAGAAAGTAGCACCACATAGTTTTTACCATACTTCTTAGCGCACTTCGGGCAAGTAGTGTAATAGAAATAAAGCATTTGAGATTTGTGTCCTTTGGAAGTTACAAAGGTGTTCATATCCTCTATCCAGTTTTTCATTTCCTTGAAAGGACCTTCGAAGACCTTTGTGAGAAATGTGCCTGAAATAGCAGTCATGCTGCATTCCTCAACATCCTCAGTTACATCTACGAAGATGTTTGACCCCCATGGGGAATCTTCATCTGCAAGGACTATTCCGCCGCATTCGGCATTTGATGATTCTATCTTCGTCATAATGCCTGCAATGACCTTCCCGAAATTGAGCGGAATATGGAGAAAACTCCGGACTCGGCCGGTCACGAACTTCTTATTATCCCAGACTATTTCCTGTTCATACCAGGGCTCGGGATCGAACTCTGGACAGCATTCAATCTTATCCATCATACCTCCTTGAAATAAGTGATATGCTCACTTATCTTCGATTATCGGGACCGACATCGAGCCACTCATCAGGACGATGATAGAAGGATTCCCGCCTTTCAAGGCGATAGCCTCGTCGACAGCATCCTGCAGGTCTGACTTCGGTGTGATGAAGCATGTATTCAGTATATCCCCGTCGACAGCCGTAATACCCCACATCGACCCGCGGACTGCAATTTCAGCCATCTTGCCGGCTTTGTGCCATCCCAGTTTATATCCTTCTCCCAATTTGCTCAGAGTATCTTCCGGTGTGTCACATTGAGCCAGCAGTTTCACGAAGGCATCTTCACCGACACCCATTCTGCACTTCGAGACAAGCATCAGGATTCCGCCGTCCCTGAGAGCGAGTTTTCCGTTATCGAGTGCTTTTTGGGACTGATACAGGTCGATATCCATCGGATATGGTGCAACACTTATTACGACATCCGCTTTCTGCGAAACGGGTACACAGTAGATGTCGTTTGCTTTGTCGATTGCCGCATAAAAACTCTCATGTATATGTCCCGCAGATGAAGCATAGATATTGTGGTCACCATCGAGTACAGTCATAATGGCGAAGATGGGTTTTTCTGCAATCACTTTTAGTGCATCTATCATGTCCTCATGTACGGGATTGCCGTCGAGTGCGAGAGCGTGAGAATTCGGTTTGAGAGCGTATTTGTGATTCTGTTCGATAGTCTTAAACGAAGCGATTCCCGGAAGAAATGCCTTCCGCCCCCCGGTATAACCTGCAAAGTAATGCGGTTCCACTGATCCGATTATGACAATTTCATCGGCTTCGACACCGGCCTTGTTGACATACATCTCCGTTCCGTTTTCTGAAGTACCGATATGCACCATATCCTCATCTATTCGGGCATCATGCATGATGATGTTACCTTTTACTGTATCATAGAGTTCACCGAAGATCATTATCAGTTCGTCCTCAGTAGATGCGCGGTGCACACCCGTCGCAACAATGAACTTATGCGGAATCTTCTTTAGGTCCTCCCAGATCAGCGATAAGACTTTAGCGGTGGGAGTGGGGCGGGTGCCGTCATTCACAATTACAAGTGTGTTCCGGCAGTCCTTCACAAATTCAGAGAATTTCGGAGCCCCGACAGGATTTTCGAGTGCGTTCATGAGGATTTCAGCTTCATTCATCGCAGGTACTTTGTTCGGGTGAACTACTTCAGCATCATCGGGAAGTTCGAGCGGAATCAGATCATCTTTTCCGTAAGGTATGTTGATCTTCAAGTTATCTCCTCCAAACCGGTCTATCTATTTAAGGTGCGGTACCAGTTAAGGAATCCGCCTTCAAGTATCATTTCTATATCATGTGCTGAAAGGGTATGCCTTACCTGAAAAGTCTTTCCTGTGGTGCGGTTCCTTACAGTCAGAGATTTTCCTTCAACCAATTCATCTCTCGGATTCAGTATCTCGAGTTCATGCTCCTGTTCAATACTGTCGTAATCAGCACGATTTTCGAAACAGAGCGGCAGTATACCGAAATTCACGAGATTTGCAGTATGAATGCGCTCGAAAGAGAGAGCAAAGACAGCTTTCACGCCGAGATGCATAGGGCAGATTGCTGCATGTTCACGGCTCGACCCCTGCCCGTAACTTTCCCCTGCAACTATGAAGTTGAATGAACCTTCATCAGAATTATCTCTGCATCTTCCCGGGAATGTCGAATCAACCCCTTCGAAAACGCAGTCAGAATATTTCTCGATATTCGATCGGTAGATAAGCCGTTTTCCTGCCGGCATAATATGATCGGTCGTAATCTTGTCATCGACTTTCAACTGAACGATTCCTGCCAGTGTTTCAGGAAGCGGTTTATTGTCAGGCGGGGGACCAATGTTGGGTCCGCGTACCGGAACGGTATCCGGGTCTAACTCGTCGATGACCATGCTGTCATCAGCGGGGAAGGTTTTAGGAATCGAAATGGATGGGTATGATATTCCAAGTTCCCGAGGGTCTGTGAATTTCCCGGTTACAGCTGCGGTTGCAGCGACTTCAGGACTTACAAGATACACCTGTGCACTCGCCGTACCTGACCTGCATTCGAAATTCCTGTTTGCCGTCCGCAGTGAAACAGCATCAGTCCTTGGTGCCATTCCATTGCCTATGCAGAATCCGCATGTACTTTCAGCAATGCGCGCTCCTGACTCGATAAGCGAAGCAAGATGACCCGAACCAGCAATCATGGATAGCACCTGTCTCGAACCCGGACCGATGACTAAACAGGTGTTTTCAGCAACTGTTTTTCCACGCAGAATCTCCGCCGCCATTGCCAGATCCCTGAATGATGAATTCGTACAGGAACCGATGCACACCTGGTCGACCGGCATCCCTTCCAGTTCAGATACTGTCGTAACATTCCCGGGAGAATGGGGAGTGGAAGCCATTGGTACGACTTCAGACAGGTCGATTTCGATTACTCTGTCATAATTACAGTTCGGGTCAGCAGAAAGAGGTATCCATACATCTTCCCGACCCTGTGCCTTCAAAAATTCACGGGTGATGTTATCTGAGGGGAATACAGATGTAGTTGCACCGGTTTCCGCTCCCATGTTTGTGATTGTCGCTCTGTCCTGAGCAGTCAGGCAGGAGAGTCCGGGACCGAAATACTCATTTACCGTGCCTACATTCCCTTTTGTGGAAAGAATTGAGAGCACCTTGAGAACTATATCCTTGGCAGAGACAAAATCAGGAAGTTTCCCGGTAAGTTTTATACCGGTTATACGCGGATAGGTAATCCGGAATGGTTCTCCGGCTATTGCACAGGCTACATCAAGGCCGCCGGCACCCATGGCGAACATCCCCATTCCACCTGCCGTAGGGGTGTGGCTGTCTGAGCCAAGAAGTGTTTTTCCGGGAATGCCAAAACGCTCGAAATGCACTTGGTGGCAGATGCCGTTGCCGGGTCTGGAAAATCGAATGCCGTACTTTCTTGCTATGGACTGCAGATATCTGTGGTCATCAGCATTTTCAAAACCGCTCTGCACCATATTGTGGTCTACGTAGGAGAGAGATAGATCTGTTTTTATCTCTTTCACTCCCATTGCTTCTAACTGAAGATATGCCATTGTGCCGGTGGCATCCTGGGTGAGAGTCTGGTCTATTCTGATAGCGATTCGCTCACCGGGCTTGAGTTTACCTTCAACTATATGTTCTCTTATAATCTTTTCTGCAACAGTAAGCCCCATATTTTCCTCCAGGTGAGTTTATACATGAAGAGCCCCGGCAAGACCGGGGCTCCATTGTCACATCACTTTTCGCCTACTGATTAAACCTGGTTTTTCAACCAACTCGTTTCAACGGATTTAGGTCTCGTAATCGGCTCCATCATGGCACGCGAAAGAACAGACTGGGCGCAGAGTCCCATAGTTCTCGATACTGCAAAGAGTACTGTGTAGTATTCGAATTCATTCAGACCGTAGTGATACAGAAGTGCTCCGGAACCTGCATCTACATTAGGCCACGGGTTCTTTGCTTTACCATGTTCCTTGAGAACTTCCGGAACGATTTTAAACAGTTTGTCTACAAGTTGAAGAACTTCGTCTTCCTTGAAGTGCTTCATCCCGAATTCACGGAATGCAGTGAAGCGGGGGTCGGTGACTCTGAGAACAGCATGTCCGTAACCGGGGATAACTCTTCCGGATTCGAGGGTCTCCCAGCACTCTTCTCTTATTTGTTCGTCATCAGGCACACCGCTGAACCTGTCGAGTACCCAGAGGACAAACTTCAGACATTCCTGATTTGCAAGCCCGTGAAGGGGACCGGCAAGACCGTTCAAACCTGCAGATACAGAGTAGTACAGGTCTGAAAGAGCGGAATTGACCACATGGCATGAGAAAGCACTGACATTCCCACCCTCATGGTCGCAGTGAAGAACGAGGTAAAGACGCATCATATCAGCGAAAACAGGGTCATTTGCACTCAATCCGAGCATGTGTGCGAAGTTTCCGCCCCAGTCGAGTTTAGGATTTCTTGGGATGCGGGGACCTTTGTTGAATCTCAGGCGGTAGATTCCCGCGGCGATTTCCGGAAGTCTGGCAAGGATGATAAGAGCATCTTCGAGGGTTGATTCCCAGTAATTCGGTTTCTTTACACCTGAATCATAGGCTATCTTGAACCTCGACTCGCGCTGCATCGACAGGATTGCGAGGTTGAACATTGCCATCGGGTGAGAATTGTCCGGCATTGCTTCGAGGACATCCCATACATAGTTAGGGACTTCAGACCGCTCGTTGTATTCCTCCTGAAGTTTTGCAAGGGCCGCATCGTCTGGAAGTTCTCCTGTCAGAAGAAGAAAAAATATTTCTTCGGGAATCTTGTCCGTCAGTTCAAGCACGGGTATTCCGCGGACGATGAGTCCCTTGTCAGGTTCGACGAGTGATGTGTTGCAAAGCAGTCCTTTCACTCCACGAAGTCCGCCATACACCTGTCGCAGTTTCACATCAGAGACAGATTGTTCACCATGCTCGGTAACCAGTGTACGTAATTCTTCTCGCCACTCCGGTATCTTGGTGCGAAGAATCTTCCTCAGTCTTGGCATTTTTCCTCCTTGGTTTTTCGGTTACATTAAGTACATTTTACGAATAACAAAAATATTATGAAAAAATATAAATGCAAGTGCTGAAAATCATCCGTCATTACAGTAAATTTACTGAATAATCCGATTATGGTGCGTTTGCAGTAAAGCAATACGATGCGATATATTTCACACTTATTGTTTACAGAATACAAGGAGGTTGCAGTGTCAAAATTCGAAAAAGTGAACATACCGGAAGGTAATCTTGTTAAAATAGAGAATGGGAAGCCGGTAATTGGCGATAATCCAATAATCGGATACCTGCGTGGTGATGGAATCGGTCTCGATATTACACCGGTCATGCAGAGTGTCGTGGATGAAGCCGTGAGCCATGCGTATGGCGGAACAAAGAAAATCGCATGGTGCTCTCTGTATGCAGGTCTTCAGGGTTTGAAACACTATGGCAGTGAGTTTCCGCAGGAGACAGTTGATGCAATAGAATTCCTTAAAATTGCCATTAAGGGACCCTATACAACTCCAATAGGTGAAGAGACCCATGTATGCCTGTATTGTGCCAACCAGCAGTACCATCCGGGGAAATGCAGCAAATGCGGGAAAGAAGACGGGGTCTGTGAGAGATTTCGCTCCATTAATGTGAGATTTCGCCAGCATCTCGACCTCTTTGCTTGTGTCCGCCCCGTACGGTATTTCAAGGACGTACCATCCCCCAATAAGTATGCCGACAAGGTTGATTTCATTCTGTTCCGCGAGAATACCGAAGATGTATACGCAGGTTTCGACTTCGAAAAGGGAAGCGACACGGCACTTGCAATAATCCAACTCATCAAAGAGAAAACAGGGAGACAGATCCGCAAAGACTCGGGAATAGGCGTAAAACCGATATCCGTTTTCGGTACAGAAAGGCTTGTCCGAAAGGCGATTCAGTGGGCTGTCGACCACAACCTTCCATCGGTCACACTTGTTCATAAGGGTAACATTATGAAATTCACGGAAGGATCATTCGCAAAATGGGGTTACGAACTTGCTGAGCGGGAATTCGGGGATGTGACCATAAGTGAAAAGAGACTCTGGGATGAATTCGACGGCAAGATACCGGAAGGAAAGATTCTCATCAAGGACAGAATCGCTGACTCCATATTCCAGCAGATACAGACCCGTCCGGATGAATATTCAGTCATGGCACTTCCAAATCTGAACGGCGACTATCTCTCTGATGCCGCGATTGCCTTAGTCGGCGGACTTGGACTAGGTCCGGGGGCAAACATGTCGGATGAAGTTGCGCTGTTCGAAGCAACACACGGCACTGCTCCGAAGTACACCGGTATGGATAAGGTCAATCCTGGGTCGCTGATACTCTCTGCCGTAATGATGCTTGAGTACATGAACTGGGGTGAAGCTGCAGAATTGATTGTAAAAGGTATGGAACAATCTATCATCGATGGATATGTGACATATGACCTTGCACGCCTGATGAAGCGGGAGGGCAGGGAAGATGTCACTGAAGTCTCCTGCTCCGGTTTTGGCGAAGCTATCATTGAAAGAATGTAGAATATCTAACGAAAGTACTGAAAGGGAAATATGAGATTAAAGACACTTGTTTTCGCGGGAATACTACTCTTCATTCTCAGTTGCGGGAATACATCTGACACATATACAAGTCAGACTGATGAAGAAGTCATCGCAGAAACTGAAGCAACAGATACTGAAGC
>CAYRQP010000012.1:16422-62150 GCA_964426545.1 uncultured bacterium
CAAGTCAGACTGATGAAGAAGTCATCGCAGAAACTGAAGCAACAGATACTGAAGCAACAGATACTGAAGCTATGGGAGACATTGAACCTGATATGGTCTACGCAAGTCACATTCTGATACCATTTGCAGGGGCGGCAAGTTCTTCTTCCACAATCAGCATGGAGGAAGCAGAAGCCTTTCTTCACACAATCGCTGATAGCATTACCGCGGGCGAACTCGATTTCGAAACTGCAGCTGCAAGGCACTCTTCTTGCCCATCCGGTCAGGGCGGCGGTTCTCTCGGCGGATTCCCAAGGGGGGCGATGGTTCCTGAGTTTGAGGAAACTGCTTTCAATCTTGCAGTCGGTGAAACATCCGATGTGTTCCAAACAAATTTCGGCTTTCATATCGTAAGACGGGACCCTGAACCATTTACAATTCGAGCCAGCCACATCCTGTTGAGTTATGCAGGTTCGATGGTACAGGATCCAACGGTTACAAGAACTAAGGAAGAAGCGTTAGAAGCTATAACCCTCATAGCAGACAGTCTCGATGCAGGGCTCATAGTTTTCGGTAAAGCCGCATATAACAACTCCGATTGCCCGTCGTCCGAAGATGGCGGGGATTTAGGTAGTTTTGGTGAAGGAAATATGGTCAAGGAATTTGCAGATGCCGCTTTCTCCCTCGAACCGGGTGAGATTTCAGATATTGTCGAAACCGAATTCGGGTATCACATAATTCAAAGAACAGAATAGAACATTGGGGACGGAGGAGCATGTTACGTAAACTGCTCCTCCGTCCCCAATGTTTACATGTTTTCTTTTATCACTGCTGCAAGGCGTTTTACGCCTTCGACTATCTGTTCTTCATTGGCATAGCTGAAGTTCAGGCGCATGCTTCGTATGTTATCGTTATTTGGATAGAATGCACTTCCGGGAACATAGGCTACATTGCGGTCGACTGCCTTCTGGAAAAGGTCATCGGCACTCATGCCTTCCGGGAGGGTCAACCATAGGAAAAGACCGCCTTCAGGTTTTGTCCAGGTAATTCCGGGTGTGTTTCCAAGTTCGATTTCAAGGTGTTCCAGCATAAGTTTTCTGCGTCCGTCATAAAGAGCAATTGTGGTTTTGAGTCCGACTTCGAGTGCTCCTGCCTGAAGCATAGCATGTGTAATTGCCTGATTGAAGGGCGGAGTGCATAGGTCTACCGCCTGTTTTGCCATCACCATCTTGTCGATTATCCATTTGGGACCGCAAGCCCATCCGAGCCGGAAGCCCGGAAGCAGTATCTTAGAGAAGGTATAAAGTGAGATTACTATATCCTTTGCCATCGATTGGAATGTTTGTTGATGTTCTCCCGTGTATCTGAGTTGTCTGTAGGGCGTATCCTCGATAATAAGATAGTTGCCCTGTTTTGCTATCTCGAGAATCTTCTTTCTTCTCGAATCCGGAATAGTAACACCGCCGGGATTCTGAAAATCCGGAACAAGGTAGATAAAACGGGGTGGTTTACCATCATTCTCCAGCCGGACGATTGTTTCGGCGAGTTTTTCGGGTATCATGCCGTTTTCATCAAGTTCTACACCGACAGGAACACCCTGATAGCTCTTGAATGCCTGCAGAGCTCCCAAATATGTAGGTGAGCCTGTTATGCAGGTATCTCCGGGATTGAAAAATATTTTACCAACGAGATCGAGCCCTTGTTGTGAAGCTGTGGTAATCAGGATATTATCTGCTTCAGCCGGAATGCCGTCCTTTGTCATCAGTTCCGCAAGGTCAGCCCGGAGCCTGCCGTCACCTTCGGTGGGCCCGTACTGTAGGGCTTTGTCAGATTCATTCTCCATTACCAGTTCAAAAGCGTCTTTCACATAATCCACCCGGAAAGTGGAAGGTGCAGGAAGTCCGCCGGCAAATGATATGATACCGGGTTTCGCCGTGAGTTTGAGAAGTTCTCTGATTACAGACCGTTTCATTCCGATTGCCCGGTCGGAAAAGTACTTGTCCCTATTCATGATTTCTCCATTCCGTTAATGTCGGTTGCTTGAAAATGACATCTAAATATTACCTAATTTACGTGAATTTGCCAAGAGCTGTATCGATTATATTTATTCGAGTGCAACGAAAATTTGTATATTGATTATAATTGTACGAATAGTATTAATGGTATAAGAGGAGTTGAAATGAAAAGAAACATTTTGCTGATAGTTATTCTGACAATGGTAATTACTTTACCTGTCTCCTGCGGTGACAGAAATGAACCCATACAGGAAGATGTGAGTGGTGAAGTTGCAGAAGAAATACATGTTGAAATAGAACCGGATCCGGTACCGGAACCTCCTCCCAATCCGACTATTCAGGGAGTAATGGGTGCCAATCATATTTTAGTAGCCTACACGGGTTCCGGAGTTTCCGGCGTCTTGAGAGACAAGGCAGATGCTTCAGCTTTGGCTGGTAATGTCAGGAACAGCATAATAAGCGGTGATGTTACATTCGAGGATGCTGCCAAAAGGTACTCGGATTGCTCTACTGCGGAAAGCGGTGGAGTGCTTCCTAATTTCACGGAAGGAGCTATGGTTCCAACTTTCGAAGATGCAGTACTGAATCTAGAACTGCAAGAGATATCACAGGTAGTGGAAACCCAATTCGGATTTCACATTATCGAGAGAACGAAATAAGGACTTGAATTGGAGACTTTCAGTTTTACGGTTACCGAAGACGCAAAGGGACTCAGACTCGACCTCTATCTTGCTTCTCTTGAAGAGGTAGCTGAAAGCAGAACTTATATAAACACACTGATAAAGAACGGCTATGTTCAAATCAATGGAGAACCTGTAGATAAGCCTTCGTCACGTGTTGATTCGGGTCAGGTCGTCACTCTGATTGTGCCTGATCCCGAACCTATCTCCCTCATGCCCGAACCAATTGAACTGGACATAGTATATGAAGATGAATATCTCCTTGTCATCAACAAGCAGGCGGGACTTGTTATTCATCCTGCTGCCAGTTGTCCAAACGGTACCCTGGTGAATGCACTTCTTTATCACTGCAGGAACCTGTCGGGTATCTCCGGCGAATTACGCCCCGGAATTGTACACCGCCTGGATAAGGATACTACTGGATTGATGATGGCGGCAAAAGAGAACTTCACACACAGAGAACTCTCATCACAGTTATCCGCAAAGACTGTGAAGAGAAGATATATTGCTCTTGTATGGCACCATCCTGACCGACTGACCGGGGAAATTGATGCACCTATAGGACGGGACCCTGTTCATAGACAGAAGATGGCAGTCGAGCAAAGCGGAAAGAGAGCCGTGACGAATTATGCAGTATTGCAGCAGTACAGATTAGCAAGCGAAGTGGAGTGCCGTCTCGAGACAGGGCGCACACATCAGATCAGAGTTCACATGTCGAGTGAAAAAGGCTGCCCGATCATAGCCGATGAGACTTATGGCGGAATGACACCGAAGAGTATCTCATCTACAGTCAGGAATAACAAACTCGTGGAGGATGTGCTGAAACTGGCGCAACACCAGATGCTTCATGCCGAGACACTTGGGTTCATTCACCCCAAAACGGGTGAGGAGATGGAGTTTAATGCTGCACCGCCGCTGGAGTATTCACTGGTGCGGAAGCGTCTCGAAAGAGATGAGAATGAATAGCGTTACCATATCCATATTCCTTTTCGTCTGTCTGCTGGCCGGTCCGGCTTCGGCGTTTCTGGTTGCACCTGCACTTCTACCCGTTTTTCTTATCTTTTCCGTATTGGGTATCCTGACTTCAGGAAAGCCCATTGTTCAAAGATTTGCCATGCTTGCAGCTGCACCCCTACTCGGTATCGCCTGGGGAGCATATACAGGTGATCAGACTATTCTGCTGAGATCATTGAGGTGGCTTGCATCTCTTTGTGCAGGGGTTACACTTGCGTCTGAACTTGGTATGTCACGCGCTGCCTACCTTCTTAACAGGTTATCTGAAAGGGTCAAATTTGGAAAGAACTTTTTGGAAAGTCTTGCCCTACTGGCCGCTCTTGCGGGACCATTCTCCAAATCCATACGCGAAAAACTGAGTGGACTCCGGCAGAAGAGAATAAGTTTATTCGAAGCTATTCCTAAAGTGCTTTCCGGAATTGAAACTTTGGATACGGATATTTCATCTGTGCACTCCACTCACCGGATGAAAGTAAGACCATTGATTATTTCGTGTTTCGCATGGTGTTTGTTTTTATCTGGGATTGCAGGTGTCCCGGCATGAACACAGTAAGGCTGAAACTCTCTATCGAGTATGACGGCACAGAATTCAGCGGTTGGCAGTTTCAGCTGGAAGCACGCACTGTTCAGGGAGTTATAGAGCAGAAGATAGCAGAACTCTGCGGAAGAGAAATCAGAGTTAACGGTTCGGGAAGAACAGATGCAGGGGTTCATGCACTGGGGCAGGTAGCTCACATAGATGTTTTTCAGGATGAAATAAAGAGATTGCAGGACGGACTTCCATCTCTGATTCCGGATGATATTGCGATCACGGAAGTGATTCAGGTAAGTGATGAATTCCACGCAAGATTTTCCGCGACGGCCCGAACATATCGATACAGCATCATTCGGGGAAAGCACCCGCTTCGAAGCAGATACAGTTATATTCTGAACAGAGAACTTGATGTGGTTGCCATGAAACAGGCATGTACACTCTCAATTGGCGAGTACAGCTGGAAGGCAATGGCAAAGGAGGGAAGTTCCAACCACGACTGGATTGTGGATGTTCACAGTGCTGAAATCGAGGAAGATGAATCAGGGTGGACATTTACAATCACGGCAAACAGGTTTCTGAGAGGGCTTGTCAGAATCTGGTCGGGAACCCTTGTTAAGATTGGTTCGGGTGCTGATAGTCCTGGATTGATTACCCGTCTCCTCGAAAGTGATGATAGAACACGGGCAGGGGAATCACTGCCTGCAAAGGGTCTTGTACTTCTGAAAGTGAGGTATCCGTGAGTAGAAACGAGAACTTCGACAGAAAGAAACTGAAACTGAAGAGCCTTACAGAAAGAGCGAACAAGGTAACTTCAGATTTGAATGTTAGAATCCTGAACAAGAATGCTTCTGCAGCGGATTTCATTGATTCTCTACCTGATTTACTGGCGGTGCATGAAATGAGAACACTGGCAAAGGCAATTCTCAGGGCAAAGAACAAAGACAATGCTCGGATAATGATGTACGGCGGACACGTTTTGAAATGCGGGCTTGGCCCGCTTCTGGTGAAGTGGCTTGAATCAGGCAGGATCTCCTGTTTTGCAACCAATGGGGCAGGTACAATCCACGACATAGAACTTGCCCTCTTTGGTGAAACTTCAGAAGATGTGAAAGCCGGAATTGCAGATGGCAGTTTTGGGATGTGGAAAGAAACCGGAGAGATATATGCAGAAGCAGTATCAAGGGCTTATGATGATGAAATCTGTCTCGGAGCGGCTCTGGGACTGGAGATTATCGAACGCGGGGGAGACCCTTCGGGAAGCCCGCTGGCGACTGCATATGAGTTAGGTATTCCGGTATCGGTACATATCTCACTCGGGTGCGACATAGTGCATCCCCACCCGGCTCTCGACTGGAGTAAAATGGGATCGGTTGCTGAGCACGATTTCGATCTGTTCGGAAGCAGGATAGCCGGTTTGAAGGATGGCGTCATCATGAATGTTGGTTCGGCGGTTGTGATGCCGGAAGTATTCTTGAAACTCCTTACAAGCGCTGTGAATCTCGGAAATGAAATCAGTAATATCACTGCAGCCGGATTCGATATGCAGAAGCAGTACAGGTCGATGCACAATGTCATTGAGAGGCCTGTGAAGGCTCTTGGCGGAAGTTCTGTAATGATAACAGGACATCATGAGTTAATGCTTCCCCTTCTCGACCTGTTCATAGATGCGGAGGAGGCAAAATGAGAAAGATTTTAAGAATATCCACTGTACTGTTTGTAGCAGTCATGGGATTCTCCTGCGGGAGTTCCACACAGACCATCACCGATCCAGAAGCTGAATCAGGGGTAGAATTACTTCTAATAGATCCTTATGCTGATTCGCAGGAGTACGATGAAAATCCTTTCGAGGGTTTTCCTGTTGTTACCGGTTTGAGCATTCCATCGAATGTCAATGCAGAAGAAATTGTATCAGAAGAAAGCAGTTATTCAGCAGAAGAAGAACTTCAGGAAGAAATTCCCATTGAAATTCCGGAAACTTCTCATTATTCAGTGCAGGTAACAGCTGCAACTGAAGAGAGTTCTGCAGAGAGAATTGCTGCAATTCTCGAGTCCGATACCGATTATCCGGTGTTTATCGACAGGGTTAACCAATACTGGAAAGTTCGCGTGGGTGCATTCGAAGAGAGAGGGGATGCAGAAGCATGCTGTAACTCTCTTATCAATCTCGGATATGCAGATGCCTGGGTGACCACAAGAGAACCCTGACCTTGACAGATTACTTCTAATTTGCGATATATGCTCTCTCAATATTGCGGGAGTAGCTCAGTTGGTAGAGCCCTACCTTGCCAAGGTAGCTGTCGCGGGTTCAAGTCCCGTCTCCCGCTCCATTACTGGCTATATTGGACGACGGGGCTCTGCAATGCTTTTCGGGTATTGGCAATTGAATTTGGGTAGAGTCCCGTCTCCCGCTCCACAACATAGATCAAGTGTAGTACGACACTGATATTATATTTTTATACATCGTCATGCTCAGGGACATGCAGCTCTGTGCGTGTCCCGAAAATCGCACCGCCATTTATGAAAGCAAAAATAGATGGAATAAGGTGAGGTACGGCACTGAATTGACCGGAAACTTATTGGACATACATTTTATTTACTACCTTTAAAGAGGGACTGTCCCTTTTAATTTTCGGGGGGAAGGTGTCCCTCTTTTATAAAAAGAGAGGGACTAAGGATGAATAAGGTGAAGTACGGTACTGATTTTGTAAATCTATTATAATATGCTGTTAGATATTGATTGAAGTAACTGTGGTAGAGAGAAATGGAGAATTAGTATGAAAATAGCTTCAAATTGTAGTACGTCAGGAGTTACGAAGGAAGCAGTTACCGAGACTTATAAGAAAGTGAGGCGGGAGCTCGACGGTTCTCCGGACTTGATGGTGGTTTATTCATCCATAACTCACGATGGTGTTGAAATTATGGAAATACTCAAGGAACTCGCTCCCGGTATACAGGTGCATGGGGGTACTTCCTGTGTTGGTGTGATGAGTGACGAAGGATTCTGCAGTGCAGACGGAACCGGATTTGGAATTCTGGGAATATCTGATCCTGATGGAAACTACGGTGTTGGATGTCATCAGATTGGAGACAACCCAAGGGAAGCGGGAGCGGAAGCCGTTCAAAAGGCAATCGCCAATGCAGGGCGGATGGGAGAACTCCCCGAGATGCTCTGGATGAACGGTGCTCCGGGAACAGAAGAACTTGTACTACTCGGCATAATGGATGTTCTTGGAAACAGTGTCCCCATTGCCGGCGGCAGCACAGGTGACAATACAATTGAAGGAAAGTGGCAGCAGTTCACCCTGGATGGTGTTTTCAGCGATGCGGTTGTTGTTACTGCACTCTATCCGTCAAGAGGCCTGCATTTTGCCTTCCACAGCGGTTATTCACCCACGGAAATTACAGGTACAGTCACAAAAGCAGATGGAAGGACTCTTTACGAGATTGATGGACTTCCTGCCACTGAAGTGTATAACGCTTGGACAAAGGGAAGTATCTCTGAATTTCTGGAGGAAGGTGGCAATGTCCTCAGTAATACCACAATGAATCCGCTGGGACGGATTGTAGGTTCTGAACAGAATATCAGTTATTACAAATTGTCTCATCCCGAGAAGGTACTTCCCGATGGTTCCATGATGCTCTTTAGTAACATGGAGGAGGGTGATGAGATAATTCTGATGAGAGGTTCCAGGGAAAGCCTGGTCAGGAGAGCAGGAAGGGTTGCTCAATCTGCAATAACTTTCGGGGGAGTTAAGCAGGATGACATAGCAGGTGCACTTGTCGTGTACTGTGCCGGATGCATGCTTGCAGTTATGGATGATATGAATGAAGCTGCTGCTTTGGTAAAAGATGCCATTGGAGGGAGCCCTTTCCTTGGTGCATTTACATTTGGTGAACAGGGCTGCTTTATCGGCGGAGAGAATAATCACGGCAACCTGATGATATCAGTGGTTGTTTTCGAGAAATAGGACAGACAGGAAGGACAGGTTAAATGACTAAAACAGTATTGGTTTATGTGACAGTAAAAAGCGGATATGAGAGTGAGTTCATGAAGGCATCCCTCGAAAACGCGGAAAACAGCAGGAAAGAAAAGGGAATTGCCGAGTTCGAACTTATGCAAAGCAGCGATAATCCGCAAAAATTCGTGCTTACTGAAGTATATAAGTATGAGGAAGCGCCGGCAGAACACAAGAAAACCACACATTATTTGAAATGGCGCGAAACCGTTGCCGATATGATGGCAGAACCAAGAAAAGGAGTCTGGTATACATCGGTTGATGCAGAGTAGGTAGAATGGACTTCTCGTTCACGACAGTAGGGAGAATTCTCTTTGGTTGCGGGGTATCTTCCCGCATTGCTGAGATCACGACCGAATACGGAGAGCACCCTCTTGTTATTACGGGGAAGGATGCAAACCGCGCCAAGTGGCTTATCAGCATTCTCGATTCCGCAGAGCTGGACTATACAATCTTCTCAGTTCCCGGAGAACCGGATATCGAACTTATCGATAGAATCACAATACTTGCACGGGGAAGTAAATGTGATGTCGTGATTGGAGTAGGGGGTGGGAGTGTGATAGATGCGGGGAAGGCTGCCTCGGCACTCATCCCAAATACCGGCAACCCCCTGGATTACCTTGAAGTAATCGGACGGGGCGAAAAACTGACAGAAGCTCCGCTTCCTTACATTGCACTTCCTACAACTTCCGGAACAGGGAGTGAAGTGACAAAGAACGCGGTTCTGAAATCACGGCAGCATAGAGTCAAAATAAGCCTTCGAAGCCCCTTGATGTTCCCGACTGTTGCTATAGTTGACCCGGAACTCACACTCAGCCTTCCTTCTGATGTTACTGCATGGACGGGAATGGACGCACTGGTACAGAACATAGAGCCCTTTGTATCCCTGAAATCAAACCCGCTAAGTGAAGCGATTGCCCACCGGGGACTGAAGGAAGCCGCATTGCATCTTTATCCCGCATATACGGACGGTGATTCGCTTCAGCATAGGGTAGGGATGTCAGTCGCAAGTCTTCATGGAGGGCTGGCTCTCGCTAATTCGGGACTTGGAGCAGTTCACGGGTGTGCAGGAGTTATCGGTGGTATGTTCGATGCACCGCATGGTGCTGTCTGCGGATGCCTACTCCCTTATGTGATGGAAGAGAATATCAGGTATCTTGAAGCCAGAGACGCTTCCAATTCGGTTCTGGGAAGATATGAAGAGATAAGCCGGATACTTACCGGAGATTTGAATGTATCTCCGCTTGACGGTGTGCAGTGGGTCAATGAACTCACACGGAAACTGACTATACCCGGATTAGCATCATTTGGTGTATCTTCGAGTGATATAGATGAAATCGTTTCGAAATCACGAGAATCGAGCAGTATGAAAGGCAATCCTGTCAAACTACCGGACAGTACCCTCGTGTCTATTCTCGAAAAGGCATTGTAGAATGAATTTGGAACAAGTTGCTTCTCTGACCAAACTGGAGATAAGGACGGAACCGCACTGGACTCTAAATGAGAGTGAATTCAGTACCCGTATTTTCCTGCTTGGAGAGTCGATACTACTTATTTCGACATCGGGTAGAATCGATACCGCGGAAATACATCAGCGAATTAAACTGCTTGAAACCGTCATCGCAGAACTCGGTCTGGCAATGAATGAATGCATCGTCATTGAGGATACTACCGAAGTTTCTGAATTGACCCTGTCTGCAAGGCAGATATTCGGGAAGTGGTTAATAGACCAGGTGGAACATTTCAAACTCCTGATATTCAACAACCCGGATACAAAAGTCGAGACATCGATTCGCTTCAGGATGAGCCTTCAACCGTCTTTCGGTAAATGGGTATGGATAGCTAAGGGTTTGGAGGAAGCACTCGAGCTCACGGAACAGTGTTCTAAAGGCGTTTCTCCATTGGAAGTTGTTTCAGAAGAAGCGACAGTCCCGTCTGAAAGTAACAAAAAACTCACAAATCTTCTCGGGTATATCGGGAATCTCGTTTGGCTGGGGAATATGGATCTGCAGTTGCCCGAAGAACTGGGAGAAGATGATTCCTGGACAGACCTTTATGCAGCGATGAAAGTTCTGCGGGAGGACATCAAGCAGATGCTCCTCAACAAGAACAGGGAAGTAGATGAACTCGGGGAGAGAGTCAGAGACAGAACATCCGACCTGGAAGCAGCACTGAGGAAATCCAGAACGGCTGAGGAGCAGCAGTATGCAACCAACCTGGATCTTATTCAGCTTCGAAAGTACAGCGAAACCAAACTTAAAGAAGCAGAAGCTCTGTTGTACGGTGTTAAAGTGCTTAACAGTTCACTTGATTCAGGGGATCCTATAGAAGGTCTTATGACAATCATGAAGGAATTCCTGCATTATGAACACATCTTTCTTCTGTTTCTGGATGATGATGGAAAATGTACGACTAATTTTCACTCTGATGAAATGTTCATAGAACTGGAATGGACACAGGGAGAGTTTTTCAAACGCCTAGAAGAAGGAAGGGCGATAGCTGTATTCGATACTTCTCTTATTCCTGAGTGGCAGGGACAGCCTGCCGAATTATTATCGACCTGTGTTTCCGCCCTCCACATCCCGCTCGGTCTTTCACACAGAACCGGCATCCTTATCTGTACCGGTTCGAAACACGGCAGTTTCTCCCGCGAAGATGCTGATTTTGCTCAAAACCTCTCAGTGCTGGCAGCGCAGGCAATACGGAATGCAGATATGCTCAAAGAACTTAGGAGCGCACGCACATATCTCGAAGAAAAGGTAAAAGAAAGAACCCGTGAAGTCAGAAGTCTTGCGCAGTTTGCAACAGACAATCCGAATCCCATGATGAGAATATCCGGAGACGGAATCCTTCTGTATGCCAATAAGGCGAGTTCCGACATTCTCGATGATTGGAAGACTGAAGCGGAAAAACCGGTCCCCGAGTTTATGAAGTATCTTATAAATCGAACCATCGATGTGAATGAAGTGAGCGTTACAGAATTGAACTATGGAGATAAGACCGTTCAGCTGACTCTCGCCCCGGTACCTATTGACAATTATGTCTCTGTTTACGGTACTGACATTTCAGAGAGAGTGAACGCTCAGGCGGCGCTTGAACACGAAAGAGGAGTGCTGGAAATACGCGTGTTGGAGCGGACTGAAGAACTCAGCACTGCAAATGAACAGTTGTTCAATGCAATGGAGACAAAGGACAAATTTCTAGCAAGAATGAGTCACGAACTTCGGACACCGCTGAATGCAATAATGGGATTCTCAGAATCGCTTCAGCATGATGTGTATGGACCTCTGACAGATAGACAAACCCCTATAATCAAGAAAATTGCCACAAGCGGAAAGGATCTGCTTGCACTCATAAATGATGTCCTTGATTTCTCGAAGATGCAGACTGATAAGTTTTCTCTTTTGAAAAGTGCATTTTTCCTTGCAAAGACTGCGGAGAGTTCTCTACATCTCGTTCAGCACATAGTCGAAAAGAAGGAACAGACATTGTCACTGGATGTCGATGAGACAATCCGTGTAGTTGCTGACGAAAGAAGGGTAAAGCAGATTATAGTGAACCTCCTGAGCAATGCTGTGAAGTTCACGGAAGAGAAGGGTGAGATATCACTCGAGATTAAGGGAGACCGTTCAGAGGAAATGGTGTATATCACTGTAAGAGATACCGGAATCGGTATATCCGAAGATGATATGGACATACTTTTCGTACCGTTCGAGCAAATCGATAGCAGTATTTCGAGAAAGTACGAAGGAACCGGGCTCGGTCTCGATATTTCTAAGAGACTGGCAGAACTTCACGGCGGAGACATCACCGTCGAAAGTGTTGTTGGGGAGGGGAGTGCCTTTACCCTAAACCTGCCGTGGGAAGAACCGGAAGATGAACCCGAGGAAACAGAAGAAGAAATTAAAGAAACAATAACTCCCGATCCCGACTCACTTCATGTACTCCTCGTCGAAGATAACGAAGATAATATCCAGACAATCAAAGACTATCTCGAATCGACCGGAATAAGAGTGTCTGTGACAACCAATGGAATCAAGGCTCTGAAAGTCCTCGACAGTGTAATACCGGACCTAATCCTTATGGATGTTTTCATGCCAGAGATGGACGGACTCGAAGCAACGCGCATAATCCGCGAAGAGAGAGGACTGACAAACCTTCCCATCATTGCACTCACAGCCCTTGCAATGGATTCTGACATGGAGAAGTGCCTTGAAGCCGGTGCCACCGAGTACTTCACCAAACCCGTCAGGTTCGGCAAACTCGTCGAAGCCATCCACCGCCTTTGCAATAAATAAGTATGCAGGATACTTTTCGAAGATACAATCTATACGATGCTTTGCGCCGATTTGAGAGCAAAAAAGTATCCCGCATACATTTTCGAGTGACATATAATTACGCTTGCGGTTATATTTGTAAATGTGTATTATTCAACTCCGTTTAGGGCGGCGTAGCCAAGTGGGAAGGCAGTGGACTGCAAATCCACCATGCATCGGTTCAAATCCGATCGCCGCCTCCAACCTTTCGGGAAGATATAATGAAGAAAAAAACACTAATCAGTATTCTACTTGTTTTTCTCGCAGTTATCAGCTGTATATCCGGTTATGTATATGGTGACCCACTGTCCATTTGGCAGAAAGCCACCAATGTCTGTCTCGAATGCATTGGTATCGGCTGATGTTTGGGCGAGGTCTTCCAGTACCGTCCCGACTCAAAAGGTACCGTATGCTTCGGCGTATAATCCAGAGTATCTCACTGATTGGGACAAACCTGTATTATCAGGGCTGGATAAGCGGGACCATCTTCACGGGGCAGTCGAAGATGTTCTGTGTGCCCGGACTTCATTGTTACTCCTGTCCTTCGAGTGTTCTAGCGTGTCCCGTTGGTTCACTTCAAAGTATTGTCAGTACCAATGGTTTTCTGGCAGGTATTACAACCGGGAATCCTGATTCGATAATTGTTCTCGGAGTATTGGGGTTTCTTCTGGCTATCGGTTTTGTTGCCGGAAGAATCGCCTGTGGATGGGTCTGTCCGTTCGGATTGCTGCAGGAGATGCTTTATAAGATTCCGTTTCCCAAGAAGAAAATAGCGACGGCTTGGAGACATGCAAAGTATGTTGTTCTTGTATTGTTTGTCTTTCTGCTTCCCATGACATTAAAGTTGACACCCGGAGCCGGCGGGGATCCGTGGTTCTGCAAGGCAATATGTCCGTCAGGAACACTCACGGCAGGTATTCCGCTGGTTCTGTATGACGGAGGTGAAATGCTGAACCCCGGTTTTCTGTTTACATGGAAGACTGCTGTTCTTGTGCTGATTCTGCTGTGGGCGATGATATCGAAGCGTCCCTTCTGCAGAGTAATTTGTCCATTGGGTGCATTCTGGGGAGTTGTCGGAAAAGCTTCAGTATTCAAGATGCGTGTCGATAATAAATGTGTGAAGTGCGGACAGTGTAAAACAGTGTGCGCTGTCGATATTGCTATCTACAGGGAACAAAAATCAGCTGAATGTGTCAGATGCGGCGAGTGTATTAAAATATGTCCGGTGAAAGCCATTCATCACGATACGGGCGGTGACTGATGAAACTGTACAATAAGCCTATGGATTATCTCTGGATTCTGTTCATTGCGGTGTTTCTTATTCCTGTCTTCATCTATTCGTCGAAAGACTGCATTGAAGTGTCAGCAGTCCAGGGTCAGCTTCTTTCAGGCAGAGATGCACTCGACAGTCTTATTATCGAGTCGGAGGGACGCCCGGTGCTTGTTAACTTCTGGGCGACCTGGTGCAGTCCGTGCGTGGGGGAACTTCCCGAAATAGACGAACTGTATCTATCGATGGGGGACAGTGTTACCATTGCTGCAGTAAGCATAGATGAAAACCTCGACGAACTGCTGTACTTCAGGGAGAAAACTCCGCTTGCGATGCCCGTAATCTGGCTTTCTCTCACAGAAGTCGATGAACTGCGGACTGAATGGGACCTGCCTGATGTAGTACCCGTAACGAGAATACTTGACTCAGGGGGTAAAGAAGTGCTGACGGTTGCCGGGGTACGCAGCCGTGAGTTCTTTCATTCTGCTCTTGTCAGTGCAATGAGCGGGGATGATATAGTCAATGAAGTCGAGACTTCAGATGGCGAAGTACACATCAATGTCGTGGGATTCCCGAATGATTCAACTACTGTAGTTCTGCTTGAAAGAGCTATCGAACTTGCCGGTGATGAAGGGGTGGATTTCTATGACCCGTCGGTACCTGCAGACAGCATTGCCATCGATTCTCTTTATCTCCCGCAAGGCGAATACCCTTATGCCCAGCCCTGCGTTGGTTTAGCCTGTGGAAGACCGGCTCACACACCGCAGGAACTCGACGAATACATACGCCAGCTTCTCGACTAACCTGCATACGGATTGACCCATGCCTGTAATATCAGTTGTCCTCCCTTTCCGCAATGGTGAAAAGTACTTTGCCGAAGCACTGGATTCTCTTGTTTCCCAGAGTTTCAGGGATTTCGAAGTACTTCTTATAAATGACGGGTCGACTGACAATTCTGTCGTAATCGCTGTAAAGTACGCGGATACTGATAATCGTTTCAAGTTGATTGAGAATTCGGGTTCGGGACTCGTCGATGCATTGAACACCGGTCTCAGTCAGGCAAAAGGGGAGTGGATATCTCGGATGGACTGCGATGATGTCTGCATGCCGGAGCGGTTTTCAAAACAGTTTGTACTTGCTGAGAAGTGCGGAGAGAAGACTGTGGTTTCATGTATGGTAGAAAGCTTTCGAGAAAGCGGTCTGTCTGATGGATATGCTGCGTATGATGCGTGGCTAAACGGTCTTATCGAGTCCGTGGAAATAGAGAAGAATATTTTTGTTGAAAGCCCGATTCCACACCCGAGTGCGTTCTATAACCGAAAGGCAGTTCTCGAATCAGGTGGGTACACAGAAAGGGTACTACCTGAAGATTATGAGCTGTGGTTGCGTTTATGGAGTCTTGGATTTGAATTTCAGAGAATACCCGAAGTGCTCCTGCGATGGCGTGATACAGATGACCGATTTTCGAGAGTTAGTTCGAAATACTCACTCACATCATTCTACAAACTAAAGGCACGCTATCTTGCGAAAGCCCCTTGCATGACCGGGAAAAAGGTTGTGATTGCAGGAAGCGGACAGACTGCGCGAAGGCTTGCTAAATGTCTCGAAGATGAAGGATTTCAGATAATTGCATTTATCGACCCATCGGATGGAAGAGCCGGGGAATCCCTTCGGGGAAAGCCGATAATCGGCATCACCGGGATGGGTGATTTCGCGGGTACTCCAATTGTAGCGGCATCGAGAGCTTCGGGGGCTAGAAAGAATATCCGGGAATTTCTGAACGGTAGGGGACTAATTGAGATGACAGACTATATCGTTTGCTCATAGACGCACATGTGCATTGTCTATGTTTTGCAGAAGTATATTACATCAGTTTAAACTGAGAGGTTTTAATGAAACATATCGGATTACTTCTGCACTTCTATCAGCCGCCGACACAGGACATTGCCATTGTAAGGCGAATCGATGATGAGTGTTATACACCGCTGTTCAGACTTCTGAGTAAGACTTCAGCCCGGGTGACTGTCAACATTAACTACTCTTTGACAGAACAACTTGCATCCTATTCATCTCCTTCTTTGGAGTATCTGACCTCTGCAGCGGGAATCGAGTTTACGGATTCAGGAGCATATCATCCCATCCTTCCGCTGATAGATACAGATGATGTAGTCAGGCAGGCGAAACTCAACAGGAGCGGGAATGCAGCAATTCTCGGAGTGGACTATTCACCGATTGGTTTTTTCCCGCCTGAGATGGCGTGGCACCCCGGAATTGCAGATACGCTTCTCTCGCTGGGGTATGAGTGGACAATTACCGATGATATCCCCTGGATGTGGAAAAGCAATGAAGTACCGTGCAGGACAATCCCTCAAATGAATGGCTTGAAGATATTTCTCAGGAGCAACATGTGGAGCAACAGAATTTCTTTTCACGGGGATGACGGCAAGGTGATGGCGGATGAAATACTCAGGGGATTGAACAGCTGGGCCGGGCACGACGAAGATACCTATCTTATTATTGCAATGGACGGCGAAACCTACGGGCACCACAGAAAAGGAATGATTCATAATTTTCTTCGTCCGTTTATCGAAAGACTGGACGAGAATCCTGATTCCCGTCTTTCTGCTTTGAGTGAGATAGCGTCAATGTTCCCCGGGAAGGAATGTACGGTACCGTCCGGAAGCTGGTCGACTACCGAAGCTGATCTCGATTCAGGGAAACCATGGCCGCTGTGGGATGACCGTGATAATCCCGTTCACAAACCGCTTTGGGATCTGTTGAAAATTGTTCGGGGGTGGGTGCGGGAGTGCAAATCTGAGAGGGCTGGTATTTTAGCCGATAAAATGTTATACTCGTGTCCGTTCTGGTGGGCTTCTGCAGGGCATTTCGATGCCGCACAGGTTCGCCGTGGTTTAGAACTTATTCTGGAAACAGCTGAGGCTGTATATGCCGATAAAGGTGACCGCTCCATGATGGATCGGGTGATGACAGCCGCGTGCAGTATTCCGGTAATAACCGGAGAGGATACGGATTAATGCCGAAAAAAGAGAAGACCTTTGCTGCAAAACTGGCACATGAAGCAAGAAAACTTCATAAGCATGAATGTGATGTATGCGGGCAGGAAAAGGTTCCTGTTGTATTCTACAAAGCCCTCTATAGTGATGAGGGGAACTGGCGTCCGCAGCGCCGCAGACTCAAGGTGTGCGACTGCAACAGAGCCGAAGTTTACGGATAAAAGAAAATAACATGACCATTGAAGGGGTTCTCTTCCTCACAGCCGGTTATGGCAGGAGGATGGAGCCCCTTTCTCGTGTAAAGCCCAAAGCCCTGCTTCCCTGGGGCTGCACAACCGTACTCGGCAATCTCGCAGAACAGTTATCCGCATTGTCTCCAAAGAAAATTGCATTCAATGCGTACAGATGCCCGTCCCTGATACAGGAAGAACTCGAAAAAATATATCCCGATATAGAGTGTATCCCGTTTATCGAAAAGCAACCGCTTGGTGCTTCAGTCACTCTGTCGAGAATGTCTGAGATACTTTCGGGGGGAACCTGGATGGTCGTGAATACAGATATGGTGATACGCGAGTTGAACCCGGCGGTGATTGTCGGTTTCCACAATGAATGCGGCGCTGATTGGACAGTGATGACAGGTGCTTTCCCCGAAAAGGGCAATTATGGGTCGCTTGGAGTCAACAATGATGGTAGTTTCGGTACCGGTGGAAAAGCCACTGAGCAGCACTACTGGGGAATCTCCATTATGGAACCCGCAGTATCAGCTGTTTCCGTTGGTGATAATATTTCAGGCAGTCTTTTCGGGACTCTTGCTCCTGCCTGTCATTCTGCCGGACTCCTGTTACAGGTATTCAAAGAAGATGGTTTAGACAGATGGCTGGACTTTGGTGACTACGGTTTATTACCCCATAATATCCTGGAAGGCGGGAGTTTCATTCATCCGCTTGCTGAGTTATCTTCAGATGTAATATTCGAGGGTCGATATAATATTGGTTCAGGATGCCGAATTGCATCCGGGACTTTGGTGAAGAACAGTGTAATGCTGGCAGGTTCTGTGTATGGTCCCGGGAACCTGGTGAATACAGTGCTTGTATGGAATGAGGGAAGGGAGATCGGATAAATCGATGAAAATGAAGAAACCTGATCCCAAACTCAAGAAGTGGATTAAGAATACGCTCGGAGTAAGAAGGATTCAGATGGAACGTCTCAGGGGGGATGCTTCCGAAAGAGTATTCTGGAGAGTTATCACAGGGCAGGATTCATACATTGTCATGGATACCGGTTCAGTTGCCTTGTGGCCGTGGCTGGATATCCACGCTCTGCTTCGTTCCGCCGGATTTCGCGTTCCGGAGATCATCGAATGCAGTAAGCAGTACGGGTGGACAATACAGGAGGACCTCGGCAGCATCCGTGTACTTGATCTTCCCAAAAAAGAATATACAGCAAGAATCGAAGAAGCAATCGAATTGATGTTTCGAATGCAGCGTGAACTAACTCCGGTCAGATGTGAGAATTCCATTGCAGGGAAGCGGAAATTCACACCGTCGTTTTTTATGGCTGAACTCGAACAAACCCTTGAAAACCTGTTTTTCCGCCTTCTGAATGTACCGCACGATGAACTTCTGAAGATACAGGCAAAGATGCGTGAACTGGTGAATTCCATGAAAGGGGTATCGGTATTTACACACAGGGATTTTCACAGTGCCAATCTCATGATGCATAAAGAACAGATTTATATGGTGGACTGGCAGGATGCCAGATTCGGTCCGCCTGAATATGACATGGCAAGCCTGCTTAGAGACAGTTATTTCGACATCGGACCGTACTGGGAGGAACTTGCAATGAAATTCGTGGTTTCCCGCGGAGATTCGAATATATTTCAAGTTGTGCTGTGTGCGTTTCAGAGAAATCTGAAGGCTGTGGGAACATTTGCATATATGTACAGGGCGAAGGATGACCCTTCATACCTGAATCACCTTCCGCGGACTTTCAGGTATCTGGAGGATTATGCAAGGCTCTGTCCTATGCTGAAAGATTTTGTCGGAGAGATATACAGAATACTCGAAGGATATTCGGGGGAGATAGACCTTTGGAATTTCCGAGAGAGCGATATAGTTGAGATAAGGCAAAAATAGTCGAATGGAAAACAAGATGAAAAGAATGTTAACGGGAGATAGGCCGACGGGGCCACTGCACCTCGGTCATTATGTGGGATCCCTTCAGAACAGGGTGAAACTGCAGGATGAATTTGACACTTTCATCATCATTGCGGATGTACAGACACTTTCCACCAATTTCGAAGACCCGGGACACCTGAAGAAAGATGTGCGGGAAGTTGTACTTGATAATCTTTCTGCAGGACTCGATCCTGAAAAAGTCAATATTTACCTTCAGAGCATGGTTCCACAGGTAGCGGAACTCACGGTATTCTTTTCGATGTTCGTGACCGTGAACCGTCTTCGGCATAACCCGACGATAAAAACGGAATCTGATCAGCACGGTTTCGGTGAGAACATGACATACGGATTCCTCGGATACCCAGTGAGTCAGGCTGCCGACATCCTCTTCTGCAGAGCGGACCTTGTTCCCGTAGGGGAAGACCAGATGCCTGTCGTGGAAGTTGCCAGGTTCGTAGCACGCAGATTCAACGAACTTTATGGTACGGTATTCCCCGAACCTGAGGGGAGAGTAGGGGAGACTGCCCGCCTTGTTGGGCTTGACGGTAAAGCGAAAATGTCTAAATCTCTCGGCAACTGTATCTACCTCAAGGATACTCCCGAAGATATCCGCAGGAAGGTGATGTCTGCTGTTACCGACCCGGCAAGAATACATAAAGACGACCCGGGACATCCGGATATCTGTACAATATTTGCATATCAGTGTGCCTTCAATGCTGAGGAATCGGGAAATATCGAAGAGAGCTGTATCAAAGGTGAAATCGGTTGCGTTGCCTGCAAGAAGAATCTGATTAACATCCTCGATAATCTTCTCGAACCGCTCAGGGAGCGAAGAGCACAGTTCGATAAACCCGGCCTGATCGAAGATATTTTGTGCGCCGGGACGGAAGTGGCAATCAGGGAAGGTGCGAAAACGATGGAACTTGTACGTGAAGCAATGCAAATAGACTACTTCAAGACCGATCGGGCAGGTGAATGATGCAACTATATAACAGTCTTACAAGAGAAAAGGAAGAATTTAAACCTATCAATCCACCCTTTGTCGGTATGTATATATGCGGTCCCACTGTTTACGGGCACAGTCATCTCGGACACGGGAAAAGTTATATCTCATTCGATGTGCTTTACAGATATCTCCTAAACCAGGGTTATAATGTAAGATATGTTCAGAACCTGACCGATGTAGGTCACCTGACTGATGATGCAGATTCCGGCGTAGATAAGATAGAGAAGCAGGCAAAAGCCGAGAAACTCGAGCCGATGGAGATCGCAGAGAAGTACATTCATTCGTACTTCGAAGATATGGATGCACTCGGCCTTCTCCGTCCCGATATTTCACCGAGGGCTTCGGGTCATATCCCGGAACAGATCGAACTTATCAAGAAGTTGATACAGGATGGTCACGCCTATGAAGTCGATGGTACGGTAAATTATTCCGTGAGAAGTTTCCCGGGTTACGGGAAACTGTCCGGAAGAAAGATAGACGAACTGAAAAGCGGTGTGAGAGTGGCGGTAGATGAAAGCAAGAGAGACCCGCTCGATTTTGCACTCTGGAAGAAAGCCGACAAGGGACACATACTCAAATGGAACTCCCCATGGGGATGGGGCTATCCAGGGTGGCACATCGAGTGCTCTGCCATGGCAATCCGCTATCTTGGTGAAAGCATCGACATTCACGGCGGCGGTCTGGAAAATATCTTCCCGCATCACGAATCTGAAATCGCCCAGAGCGAAGGTGCAACCGGAGAGACATTTGCCAAATACTGGCTCCATAACAATATGGTCACGGTCGATGGTCAGAAGATGGGGAAGAGCCTCGGCAACTTCACTCTTCTGAAAGACATTTTCGAAAAATATTCCCCGATAGTTGTAAGACTGTATATCCTCAGAAGCCATTACAGAAGCCCGCTGGATTTTTCCGATGAAGGACTTGAGTCAGCGAAGAGTGCATTGGAACGGCTTACCACCTTCCGCAATCGTTTGAAAACGGAGTCCGGGGCAGAGGAAGAACCGTCAGAACAGGTAATTAAAATTGTGAAAACCACCCGCAGTGTATTCTTCGAAGCGATGGATGATGACCTGAACACCCCGCGGGCACTTGCTGTGATATTCGACATGGTTAGAAGCGGCAATGCTCTACTCGACAGCCAACCATCCGACGCAGATAAAATGCTTACAGCTGAAACCTTCGATGAGTTTACAGGTGAGATACTGGGAATCAGCGTTAAGTCCATTGGAAGTACAGGCAGGAACGAAGCAATTCTCCGCGAACTTCTGGGTATCCTGCGCGGAATTCTCCGCTCGAACAGACTCTTCGAAGAAGCGGACAGTATGCGCGAAAAACTTGAAGACGCAGGCTATACGGTTAAAGACCTGCCCGGCGGTACCAGCGAGATCCAATAGATCCGGGGACATTCCCCAAACTCGTTTGAAGAACTGAAAAAGCAATGCAATGCCTGATGCATCAGACAGTATACTTAACTATCCCGAAACAAGCAGTTTCGGGGACACCTTGAATTTCAAGAGTTGATTTATACTGGCTATGTTCCTGATTATTTTAACTGTGAGGTTCTGTTTCTCCTTATTATTTCCGCATTGACCTCTTCGATGAGATGGCGGTTGTGCGATGCAGTGTCTGCGAGAGATGCGACAAGCAGGAGAAGAATCCCGAATGTGATGAAGAACAATCCGGCAATTGCGACTCCGGCAAATGGGGTAACAGATCCGGTAATCAACCAGCGGAAGAATACAAAGATGTCGGCGGAAAATCCGATTACCATCAGGATTAAAGCTGGAATGCCATAGAAGTGCCAGGGTTTGTGATCGTGTGCAGTCGAGTACATTGCGGCGAGAGAGAGAATGGCATAACGCCAGAGATTTCCGGCGACCCTTGATTTACCTACTGCTCTTTCGCCACGGATCTTTACCGGTACTTCCTTTATCCGCAGTCCCTTGCTTGCAAGGTCGATGATGACTTCCTGGGTATAGGTGAATTTGCTGAAAGTCGAGAGTCTTTCCAATGCTGCGGGTCCGTATACCCGGAAGCCGCAGGTAGCATCCTTGATTCTGATACCTGAGAGTCTACTGACGAGTTTGGCAACTCTTCTGTTTCCCCAGATTTTAATCCGCGGCATTTCGGGAATGAGTTCCGGGTCTGCAAACCTGCTGGCGGTGACAAGATCTATCTTATCGTTAATCACAGGTGTGAGTAGAGTACTCAGGTGCACAGGATTGAACTGACCATCTGCGTCGAGTGTGGCTAAGAAGTGATACCCATGTTTTCTCGCATGGGAGAGTGCTGTGCGGAATGCTGCACCAAGTCCTAGATTCCTGCCGTGACTGATTACCAACGTACCCGAACGGGTGGCTATTTCGGCAGTATCATCCCCCGAACCGTCATCGACCACTAGAATGTCAACACTGTCCACCCCGGCAAAGTTCCGAGGAATGGCTTCTATGACATCAGCAATAGTCACCGCTTCGTTGTAGGCCGGTATCGAAATCAATAACTTCTTTTTCATAATACATAAAATACAGAATACACCCGCTATCTGCAATTAGGGACGGGGGAGTTGGGAAAAGTGAAGTACGACACTTTTGCTGAAGGGAGTAGCAAAAAGGGGACGGAGGAGCATGTTACGTAAAATACTCCTCCGTCCCCAATGACGGGGGTTGCAAAAAAGTCAGTTATTTATTCTCTTTCTCACATGAATATTATTATGTCGCTTTTGTTCTTTGCCGTTGCGGGCTTCGCCTTTTATGGGTGGGGAACTCTAGTCCTGCCCCGTGAGAAGAGCTGGGCAAGAAGAGTCGGGGGCGGAGTACTTCTCGTCTTTATCTTCATTCAGTCGGCAGGTCATGCCGGACTGTTAAGTACCCCATTGCTGTTTTCAGTCCTGTTTATCGGATTGGGATTGTGGATTTATCCGGGAAAACTCGGACTGCCGTTCCGGTGGGGTTATCTTCTTGGATTCATAGCATTCCTTGTTCCGCTTGCTCTGCTTCCGCCGATTTCGAGGGATGCAGTAACGCATCATCTCTATCAGGCTCGAATCTGGTTGGAGTACGGCGGCATCCCGCAGACCGAGTGGTGTGACTTTTTCAGTTATCCTTCCCTTGTAGAATCTTTGTACACATTGGCAGGGGGGACATTCGGATTTTCTGTCTCAAGAATGGTCAGTCTTCTCGGATTTTTCGCAATAGGTGCTGCTGTACTGGAATTCTTCGCTGAGAAAAAGGACAAACTTACAGGGACTATAGGTTTAGTTATTTTGCTGAGCATTCCCGAATTATTTCGAAACGGGACGTGGAGTTACTCGGATACATGGCTGATCTTCTTTTCACTGCTTGCATATCTCGAGTTCATGAAAGAAAATGGAAACCCTGTTATGGCGGTTATATGGGCAGGTGGAGCGAGTTGCTGCAAATACAACGGGCTTGTCGTTCTTGCTGTTGTTTTGGTCATGCTTCCGTTTTATTTCAAAGGAATGAAATGGCGTACGTGTGCGGGGATAGGTTGTGCCGCCGTTTTGACTACCGGCTGGTGGGCGGTGCCAAATGTCATTCAATGGGGAAATCCTGTGTATCCGCTACTGCGGAGCATCTTTGGTCCCGCTGTTGAGGTTAGCAGCAGGGGAATGGAATACCTCGAAGTACATGCCTTTTCATCATCCCTTAACGGAATAGTCGATTACTTTCTTCTTCCAATCAGAATGTCGTTATTTGGGGAGTGGAGCAATGCTGCTCTTTATGACGGCTCAAGCGGGCCGCTTCTTTTTGCCGGTCTGCTCTTTTTTCTGTTTCTTGGCAGACAGCGGATTCGGAAACTGGCATTACCGATTTGCTTCATTGCAGTTGCTCTGATCTTCAGCGGATGCCGTACGAGATATCTGCTCCCTGCACTTGTGATGATGGCTATTCCCGCATCGGTGACGATAGCCGAACTTCTCCGCAGAAAAGGACTGAAGAGGACTGTGATCATCTGTCTGTTTGGAATATGTCTTTTCTATTCGGGTGAGAAAGTAACAGAACTCTATCTTCTCGAAGATCCGCTGGATTTTCCTGATGAGCAGACTTACCTGGAGACTTCAACCACATATTACACATTCTTCGAATTGTGTGATGAAGTTGTGGCAGCAACCGATACAACATATTTCATCAACATGCGGCGTCCGTTCTACTATCCGGGATATGTAATTTATTCACCCAGAATAATTCCTCTTGAATTGCTTGAAAAGTTTTGGACAGGAATGAACGCTTCTGAGATTAAAGATTATCTCGTAAGTACAGGTGCTGAATATCTGGCGGTCGAAATGATGAATACATCCTACAATCTTGTCCCGGAATTGAATGAGACGCAGATTGAAGTCTGGCGGGAATTTATTTCAGAAATAGAACCGGTCATCACTAGCCCGCCTTATTTTCTGTTCAAACTATAGTACATAATATGGGTACTTAAATCACCGTTTTTTGGTTATCCGATCTGATGTATTGCTTCAAGTATTCTCTCGAGAAGCAGACTTTCGTTGCTTATATTCCGTGAATCGAAAGAGATAGTTGACATCGCATCGATATATGCCCTGATGATTGCCGCCTTTGTTATTCGTTGGCTTCTATGTGCTTTATCGCGGCTCTGCGTGATGGTTCGTGCAATTCTTGTAAGAATCTCCTCCTGCTCGCGAGTAACCGGAACAGTGAGTCTGACAGTCGGTTCAGCTGCTTCCTTTATGTCGGAGATGTTCGAAAGGAGACTCTTTGTTTTCTTCATTGACATTATATATAAATACCTCCGGTCGAAACATAACTCTCAACGAATATAAAGTCAAGCGATGTATGAAATTCCATAGTTATGAAATTAGGGTATTGACAGTATCTGTTTTTTTCATAATGTTCTTACGAAAGTACATTTCTGTTTCTCTTTCTAGGTACTATTAAAAATTGGAAGTGGGTAAAAGTTGTCTGTGATTATTCTGCAAAAGAGGATTAGACTTTTTCTATGCATAAAACTTCTACAATAACTTAAAGTTGCATTTAATGTTTAGTGTCGTAATATTACAGAACTTGTATAATAGTGCTTGACTGGTTGCGAAATGAACAATGCCTGAAAGGGTGAAGATGTTTGATTTTTTCAATCGAAGCGGAAAAGGCAGCGTTGGTCTTGATATTGGAAGCCATTCTGTCAAAGCCGTCGTTCTCGAGAGTTCGGGGGATTCCCATAAACTCCTGAATTTTGCTATTCGAGAGCTGGATCCCGGTGTGATAGTCGATGGCGATATAGTGAATCGCGATGCTGTTGTCAGTGCTATAAAAGACGTGATTAATCAGGTAGGAGTAAAATCCGGGAACAGGCATATTTACAGTGCAGTTTCAGGTAGAAGTGTCATAGTCAGGCGCATTCCGATGGAGCAGATGTCTGTAGAAGAAGCAAGCCAGGCCATCCAATGGGAAGCTGAACAGCATATTCCTTTCAGGATCGATGAAGTAAGTCTCGATTTCAAGATCATAAACCCGGAAATCTCTCCGGGGCAGATGGAAGTACTTCTGGTTGCAGCTAAGAAAGATGTTGTAGATCTGCATCGCGGGATTATCGAAGAAGCCGGATTGACACCTGCATCAGTCGAACTCGAGCAATTCTCTCTGCAGAGGGCTTATCTTTCTGCCTATGCTGAGCATGAAGAAGTGAGTGAATGTGTTACTATTCTTAACATAGGTGCTGAAGTCACAAATATGGTGATTGTGCGCAACGGTCTTCCCAGTTTCACACGCGACCTGTCCATCGGGGGCTCGAGATTTATTGAAGCACTCCAGCGTGCTATCGGCGTCGAGTATGAGATAGCCGATGAGATACTCAAAGGTAATGTCCCTTCGGATGTTTCTGAGGAAGAGGTACACTCTACGATTGTGCGGGTTATCGACGAACTTTCAACCAGTATCAGGCGTTCTTTCATAACATATCAGGCATCCGGTGAAGATACACGGATTGACAGGATGTTCATAAGCGGAGGTTGTTCTCTCATTGACGGACTTACCGATATACTGAGTGAACAGCACGGACTCCCGGTTGAGCATTTTGCACCGTTCCGCAACATGACAATTCCCGAAGATATAATCCCGCTTGATGAAAGAGAAGTTCTGGAAGCAGTCTTATCTGTTTCTACAGGACTTGCCATCAGAGGTTATGAAACCGGTCTGATAGATATCAATATTCTCGGTATGGATGAAACCGGCGGGAAAGGTAAGACAGGAAGTAAGAAAAAGAAGAAGGCCAGGAGACCGGCCAAACAGATTTCTCCTATATTGACCATAGTTGCAATCATCCCATTTCTTGTCGCCGGAGCACTGGCATACATGAATGTCAATACATATAAAGGCATTAAAAATGAAATCGAAAATGTCAATGCTCAATCTGAGTCTATTGATCTGCTTATTACACAGATGGATGCACAAATTAATCAGCAGGAGCAGATGGCGGCTCTGGAGTCACAGGTAATAGAGAAGCAGCTTGAGATCAATAATCTTGCCATGAAACAGAAGGCAACGGTGTATCTCCTTGAGTATTTCTGCAGGGCTCTGTATCCTGTTCAGGCAACTCCGGTTATTGAAGACAGCAAGAATGTATATTTAACAATGCTGAACGTAACCCGAAGAAATATCAGCATTTCCGGAGTAGCACGCACCTGGGGCGATATCATAGAGTTCCAAAGGAGACTTTCCGACATAAAACCGGATGGAGAGAATCAGCTCTTCATACTTACTGATTTCGGACAGGCTTATATGCTATCCGGAGAATCGAATCTTACGGATATGTATAGATTTGAGATTCAACTGGAAATAAATACAACTGCACTTGCGACACTTGTCAATGAATTTGCCGGTGTTGCAGCGCAGATCGAAATAACAGAAATGTCTTCGAGTGTTGTGGGAGCAGACTCCACAGAAGCGCAGGACGATTAGGAGAGATAATTATGAAAAAGTTTCATATTTCCGCCGGAATTGTAATGATGCTGCTACTAATGATAATCAGTTGTAATCCATTTGGAATGTCCAGTACGAAAGTATATGTGGACGGAACCATCTATTTCGATTCGACTTATGCGATAGGGGTTGAGGGAGTAGCGGTAATGACAACCGGGACAACCGAGACTATTTTGGTTTCAACCAATGCAACAGGTTACTTTGAATTTGAGATTCAGTTATATCCGGAGGCTTCAGGCGGCAGTGGTGGCGGTCATCTGGGAAGCGATGGCACCTCCGGAGGTATTATCACTTTCGGAGTTAAGGCAATAAACGGTACTAAAGAATATATTTATGGAGGTACCGGAGGTTCCTTTACAATCACGCAGGGTGACACTCTTAATCTGTATGATGTTAATTTATCGATGTTCAAAGATCAGGCCGGTGCAGGCGGCTCTTCTGTACCGAAGTAGAATACAATACAGGAGTAAATGTATGATAAAACTAAACTATTTATTCTCCGCTGAGGAACCGGACTAAATGACTATAGATTTAAAAGAGCCCAGAATATATATACTCATTGTCGGCATTATCCTTATTGTCGGTATTATGGTTATTTATCCAAAGAAGTACGGAAATGAAGCATCTGCCGAACTTGCACAGGCGCAGGACAGTTTGTCTTATAAACAGATGCTCCTGGCGTCGCTTCAGGGCAGCAGTCCCGAAAACATGGCACTGATCGAACAGAGAATGGATGATTATGCACAGCAGCTCGATGAACTCAATCGCTTTATTCCGAGAACTTACAATAGAGATGATTTCCTCGCCATGCTCACTGAAAAGGCAGAGAACAGCGGTTTGACCATACTTACTCTCGTTCCTAATCCACCGAGTCGTGACGGACAATACAATGTCTATCCCTGGATGGTGGAAGTCTCCGGGCAGTTTCACAGGCTGGGGGTATTTTTCGACCAGTTGACTCAGCAAATGCTGATGACAACAGTTTCGGGTGTAATGATCCAGCAGGTTAAATCATCAGAAGGCAGTTTTATAAACATGACTGCCAGTTTCAACATTGGTGCCTACGTTCATGAAGGCGCTGGAACATCCTTCGCACCTGACAGTACTGAAGCAGGGGGGGAATGAACATGAAATACCTGCTGATTGCTGTACTTGCCTGCTCAATTCTCATTCTCATGCTTAATTTCGGTGCAGATGAATCTGCTGATAACTCAATACAATTGGAAGAAACTCCATCGATACAGTATGTAGAACGGACTGAGACCAGTGGCTGGATTGAATTACTACTCTCGGGAGCGGTTCCGGATTTCATCGACACCAGAGATCAGAGCGCCTGGCTCTACTTTGAAGGTGCAGGTATACTTTCTTTCGATGTGGCTGAAAATGTATGGCATTCATATTCGGTCGAAGATGTCGGTGATATAGTTGATTTCATAGTTTACGGAGATGAACCAATAGCGGTAACTTCGAATAATCTGATTACTTTCGACCTTTTGAACAACAGTTATTTTGAGTCATCCCTGCCTGCCGGTTTTCATGCTGTCTCATTCGGTACGGGAGCTGACAGTTTTGTTATTCTCGGTTCAGGGGGAGAGATAGCTGTTCAGAGCGGGGACTCGTTTGAGATATCAGTTCCAGGCGAAACCTTGTCTCCTGCAGGCACTATTACTGCCTGCGGTCGGGATTGGGTATTCCCGCTTAATGATGGTCGCTTTGCTTTAGCTGACCCATCCGTTAACCTCTGGCGTTTTATCGAGATTCCTTTTGACGCTTCGCGAATATTCTCTTTAAATGAGAATGTTTATGTTTCTTATTCTGACAGTATTTTCGTTATGGGGTTAACATCCGAAGGACATGTACAATGGACTTATCATTGTACAGGAACGCTTTATTCAAGCGGAATCGTGCTGAATGAAACAGGTCTGGTCTCTATAGAAGAACCTGCCAGGGTTCTGGCGGAGGCTCCATCCATAAATCCGCTGCATATCTGTTCAATGGCTGGTAACACAGAGCCCCTGTGGGCTATGGATGATGCGGGGGTAATAGTCTATGCCCGGCGTGGCACTGTTCAGGCAAGTCCACCGGACTATGAAACCCATCAGGTTTCCCGTTCACTTGCAGGACAGCAGGTTGTACAGGAAGACAGTGCTGCTGTCGCAACGGTCGAAGACATGATATTTGCAGCAAGCGGTGCATTTAGGATATATGAATCTGTCTCTACCCGTCCGGATCCGTTTACTGAATTCGATGTTACGAGTAGAGATATAAGAAGGTTGATTGAAGATATTTCTGTTGAGGAACTTCGACTGGTTGGCATTACACTCGACCCTGTCGGAGGAGATCTTGCTATGACGGTTGACGGTCTGGGTGTTTCCTACATACTCTATGAAGGAACAGAACTTGCCAATAATTCCCGAGTAGCGGAAATTACTAGTAACGAGGTAATTATCATACAAGATGTGATTGTTGATTATGGTCCGGCAAGTGGAGGAGAAACTACAATACCGACGATTTACTCCATGCGTCTTCATGAAGAGGGTGGTCTGTGATGCGTATAGTAACTTATTTCTGTCTCCTGCTATTGGTTGTGCCTGCCTTGGCGTACAGGGTGACCGACATCACTGTGGTCCCCGGTACAAGCATGACACAACTTTCGATTATAGCTGATGGTCCTGTAACTTATGAAAAGTTCCTTTTAACCGATCCCATGAGGATTGTTCTTGATATCGAGGGAGCTGTACATTCTCTTCCTTCCACTGATTTCTCAATCTATAGAGGTGGTATTGCGTCTATTAGAACAAGTCAGTACAAGGCACCTCCTGACGGGATAGTTCGAATAATAATCGATATCGATGGTGAACTCATGAACTATGATGTCAATGTCGATGGGGATAGACTCAATGTTGTTCTCCAGATAGATCCGTCCGGACTTCCATTTACAGCGTGGTCGGCATCGTCTCAATATGTAGAACCGTCGCTGACTCACGGTAATGTGGCTCCGCTTTCTTCAGCACCTACGGTAAGCGGTGTTTCGACAGAAAGCCAGGGTTCGGAAACCTATGATTCACGCGGGATACAGATAAGCATTCCTGTTGAAGAGATAGATGACGGGCTCCCCACAATCTGGGAGGGGACCGGCGGTAGAAAAATCACAATCGATGTTGTGGATGCTGATCTCAGGACCATTCTGCGGGCAATATCAGATATAAGCGGGTACAATATAATGCTTCCGCAGGGTTTCAATACATTTGTTACCTGCCGACTCCAGGATGTGGGATGGCGAGACGGCTTAACCGCAATCCTTAACTCTATTGGACTCGTCGCTACACTGCAGGAGAACACAGGTGTACTCCGCGTCATGTCCCGGGGTGATTTCTATTCGGAAATCAACATAACAGCATCTTCACAGCATGACAGGGAGAACTTCCAGGAAACCCAGACGCAGGTGTTTGTGATAAGATACGCAACTGCGGCAAGCATATCTGGAGCTTTGGGCTCTGCAATGTCGCAACGCGGAACTATATCAGTGGATACACGAACCAACTCACTGATAATCACAGACATTCCCAGGAAACTCGAAGAAGTCGCCCGGCTGCTTCCTATACTCGACAGCCCCACCGCACAGGTAATGATAGAAGCCAAACTTGTGGAAATTGATGCCAACTATGCGCAGGAACTTGGCGTAGACTGGTCGATGGGTAATCTCGGTCGCTCGAATGAACTGTTTCAGTACGGAGTAAACACAAACGGTCTTCTTGCCGGTGGTGAAACATTCAAACTTCAATTCGGTACAATAACCGATTTTCTGGATATCAGTTCCACAATCACCATGCTGGAGCAGGAAAACCACGCCGAGATTCTCTCCGAGCCGAGAATAGCGATAATCGACAACATGACAGGAAGTGTGGTTTCCGGTAAACAGATTCCGCTTACATTACTCGACCCGAGCGGTAATTCATACATTTCGATGTATCAGATTGGGGTTTCACTTACAGTTACACCGCATATCAATGCCGATAACAATGTGACTCTGACAATAAGACCGGTCGTGAGTGAATTGTCAGGTGAAGCGAGTGCATCGGGGCAGCCCATTATTCTTACTCAGAACGCTTCAACAACTCTTATGATAAATGACGGTGATACAGCGGTAATAGGCGGTATTATGAGAAGCAGGCATACTGTTGTACGAAAACAGATACCGTTGCTTGGTTCTATTCCGTTCATAGGCGATCTGCTCTTCTCCTATAATTCTGACAGACTTGACCGCACCGAACTCGTGATATTCGTTACACCGCATATAATCAGACCCTACTAATAGCACCTTGATCAGAATAGGACGGGGAACATGGAATAACCGTGTTCTCCATCCTTCTGCATTGAAATGCCGCCCAACCAAATCGATGGTCAGAACAGCCGTGATGAACATAGCGGGACACTCCAGGATTAAAGACTGCGTTACATGGGACATCTGCTCGGGTTCAGGGGCTATTGGTCTGGAAACACTGAGCTGGGGGGCTTCTAAATGCATATTCGTGGAAAGGAACAGAAAGGCTGCAGGTTTCATCAGAAGTGTCATTGACGAGTTCGATTGCGGGGACAGGGCTTCTGTCATATGCGGTGATCTCCGAAAGGTGTTTCCGCCTTCCGTGGAGAAACCTTCCTTTGTATATATCGACCCCCCTTATGATGCTGAAACATTGTATAATTGGGTAGCAGAGGTTGACTGGCTTAACACACTGGCTCCGGATGGAATAGTATTTCTCGAAGCCGGTACCGGACGCGAGTTACCCGGATGGACTTGTAGAAAATACGGGGACACAGTCTTATTTTGGATGAAAAGGACAGATAAATGAAAGTTGTATATCCCGGCACATTCGATCCCATTACTTTCGGACATATCGACATTATCAGGAGGTCCTGTGAAATATTCGGTGAACTCCGTATTGCAGTCGTAGAAAAAAGCAGTAAAGAACTGTTGTTTTCAACGGAAAAACGAGTCGAACTTGTAAAGCGTTCACTTGAAGAACAGAACATAAATGGAGTGGAGGTCGATTCCTTCGACTCTCTCCTTGTAGAATACATGAAGAAGAATGATTTCAGGATTTTTCTGCGCGGACTGCGTGCAAATTCTGATTTCGAGTACGAATTCCAAATGCAGCTGATGAACAGGCGATTTGCCCCCGAAATTAACGGTTTGTATCTCATGCCTTCAGCGAACAGGATGTATCTCTCTTCCACTTTGGTCTGTGAAATAGCAATGTTCGGGGGGGATCTCACCGAACTGACTTCCCCCTGTGTCATAGAAGCACTCGAAGCTCATTCCGGAAATATAGGGAGGTATTAGTATGGAGTATTCGAAAGTCACATCAGGATTATACCCGTCTGCAACACTTCAGATAAGTGCACTTGCCAAAAAACTCTCTGCAGAAGGAAGAAATATCATCTCACTTTCAGCAGGTCAGCCAGACTTTCCGACGCCGAAGCCTATTTGCGATGCTGCGATAGCAGCAATCAAAGCCGGCAAGACGGGTTATACTCCAAGCAGCGGTATTCCTGAACTGAAGAATGTACTTGCAGAACTATACTCGAAAAGACGCAATGTAGAATATTCTCCTGCAAATGTAGTTGTTTCATGCGGTGCCAAACACTCTATCTTCGGACTGATTTCTGCACGCGTCGATGAAGGTGATAAGGTTCTTATTCCCAAACCCTACTGGGTGAGTTACCCTGAAATAGTAAAGTCCGCGGGTGGGATACCCATTCTACCGGATAGTGATATTGACGGAGATTCCATACGAAAGGCGGTTGCCGGGGGTGCGGTTGGATTGATCTTCAATTCACCTTCCAACCCGTCAGGTAAGGTCTATACTGCCGATGAAATTGATGACATTGGAGCAGCAGTTGAAGAGACTGGGATATGGGTCGTATCCGATGACATCTATGAATATCTTGTTTATGACTCAGAAAGCGTACCGCACATACTTGATAACCGTCCGCATCTTGCGGACAGGGTTGCGGTGGTGTCGGGTGTTTCGAAAACCTGGGCGATGACAGGATGGCGAATAGGATATACGCTTCTGAACGAAGAATGGGCACGGATTGCTTCAACCCTTCAGGCGCATTCGACTTCAAACCCATGCTCGATATCTCAATGGGCGGCACTTGCTGCTGTCGAAGGCAGTGCAGAAGCCGAGAGGAAGGTCATGCTTCAAGCATTCCATGAAAGACGAGATGCAATCTGTTCCATCCTCTCCAAGATGGAAGGCGTGGAATTTGAAAGACCATCCGGGGCGTTCTATGTGTTCGCCGAACTTACCGATTTGGAAGAAGGTCTTGACACGGTGGCATTTTGCAGTAAACTTCTATATGAAACGGGAGTAGCAGTCATTCCCGGAAGTGCTTTTGGAGCCTTGAAATTTGTGCGAATCTCATTTGCCGCATCTCTCGAGGATATTGAGAACGGCATGAAGAAATTCGAAGAGTTCTATTGCGGGAGGTAGGAGATGATTGTTGAGTGTTCCGGATGCGGCAGTAAGTACAATATACCTGATGAAAAAATAGGTGAGACTACTAAGAGGTTCAGATGCAAGAGGTGCGATGAAATGATTATCATCAGGCCGAGCAGGGGGCAATCAGTAGAGGAAAGTCCGGGTTCGTCAGAGACACCTGATATAGCGAAAAAGGAAGCTTCCTCCCGTTTTGCACGGGTTCTTGCGAGTGACATGTTCGAATACAATAAAGACATTATCGAACTGGGAAGAAAAGAAGGAAATCTGTCCGAAGTCATGGAAGATGAGATTGCCCGCTCATGGGAGTTATGGAGGAATAAATATCCATTATGGAGCAGAAAAGCCCCGAGAATTTTCAGAGATGCCCTGAACTATTTTATCGCTGACGGAGAAGATCTCTTCGACGACTGGCAGCCGCCCCGATAATCCGTTAACGCCCTTTTCTTATTTCATCACGAATGCACCGAAAGATGACATGTGACAGCATCATGTGAATATCTTCTATCTGCTGCATATCATTAGAGGGTACTACAATAGCTTCTTTGACAATCGCTGCAGCATCTCCTCCGCTGAATCCGGAAAAGAGAATTGAAACTGCATCTGCATTGTTTGCAATATGAAATGCATTGATGACATTCGGACTCATTCCGCTTCCTGATAACCCGATTACCACATCTCCTTTCTGCACGAAGTTTATTAACTGTTCTCCGAAGGTGTTCGTATAATCCGTGTCATTGGCCCAGGCAGTCAGAAGCGGCATGTTCTCTGCAAGCGACAAGGCTTTGAGCCTTGGCATTCCCGGGGTTGCAGTACCTTTTGCAAGGTCACACACAAAATGACTTGCAGTGGATGAACCACCTCCATTGCCAAACACGAAGACGGTGTTTCCACTCCTGTAGCAGGCGAGGATAATCTCTGTTATTCTGCTTATCTTTTCGGGGGGAATATTCATAACCAGTTTGCTTACCTGATCCAGATATGTCTGAATATTTTCAATCATTGATTTCAGACCTCCAATCCCAGGATCTTTATGTATTTGTCATCTAAAATTGTTCTTTCAGGCACACGTGTACCGGGAAGAACAAGTGTATTCTTCAATCGGCTTCCGATTCCAATCTCTGCACCTTTCAGTATAACACAGTTTTCAAGGGAAGTCCCGGGTTCTATGGAAGTATTCTGTTCAGTCCATAATGTACCTTCCACCTCTGTGTCCTGCGGAAGCGGTTTTCCCTGCAGAAATACGCAGGAATCGAAAGGCGGAGAAATCGTAGGTGTAATGGTGCCGTCCAGCATGTCATGGCATGCAAGCAGGTAATCCTCCAGCGTTCCGCAGTCTCGTGTGTAACCAACGATAACCTCTGCTGCCATAATTCTATTCTCTGCAAGGAGACCGGGAAACACATCCAGTCCGAAATCAGCAGGCATGTCGACTTTGAGATTTTCAACAGCCGAACTCCTGCATGCATAGATACCTGAATTTGCCAGGTTAGTGCGGCAGAGTTCCGGTGGCGGCTTCTCATCGAATGCTTTGATGATACCGCTGGGGTTGGTTATCACAAGTCCTTTTCTTTCGGGGTGTCCAGTAGGAGAGAGAGCAATTGTAACTTCTGCCCCGGATTCCCTGTGAAGAGAAAGAAGGGGAGAAAGCGGCTGCCTTGTGATATTGTCTCCGTATATAACACAGAATTCGTCACCCAGAAGAGGAAGAGCTTTCCTTACCGCTCCGGCGGTACCGAGAGGTTCCGGTTCATCCTGAAAGTGAATTTCCATGGGTATTTCAAGCGAATCGATGTGTCTCCTGAGTGTTTCAGAGCGGTAGGAACCATTGATGACAACCGATGTAATTCCTTGAGTTGAGAGATGTCCGAGTATGTCATCGAGAAGAGTTACACCTGCAATGCTGATAAGGGGTTTTGGTATCCTGTCAGTCAGGGGGCGCAGGCGGGTGCCGTATCCCGCGCATAGAATGATAGCCTTCACTGTTTACCCTTCGGTGTAGAGTATCTGATAATACCGTTGCCTTGTCCCGTGAACTTCGCCAGTTTATACAGTAGATGTCGAGTTCCGCACCTGAAGTAGAGGAAACGGAATGCCTTTTCAATGAAATTACCCTTGATTGCAGGCGGGGATTCGAGATTACGAATCGCTCCGTAATTGCCTGATTGTCTTGCTGTAATTCTGAATCCGCCCTTTTTAAGTACAGATTCAAGTGTCTTCGGCTGGAAGAAATACAGATGTGCCGGTACGGCATCCGGTTCTATTGTTCCAGCTTTCATGCCTTGCAGAAGCGCTTCGAAGATCTCCTCCCAATGGTAAAGTTCCCAGGGGCACTGAACGACAAGAGTACCTCCAGGAGACAGTATTCTGCTGATTTCATGCAAGGTGTCGAAAGGGCGGTGAAGATGTTCGAGGACATCGAGGAGCAGGACGACATCGAAGCTGTTTTCGGGGAAATCAGCAGATTTTACCGTGCCTGTGTGCACATTGAGATTGAGAGTGTCTCTGGCATAAGCAGAGGACAACGGGCTTACTTCGACCCCGGTCACCTTCCAGTCTTTTTTCGAAAGATAATCGAGAAGAAAACCGTGTGCACAGCCAACTTCCAGAAGATTGAGTCCGGCAGAATGCTTCAGGAGGTCTCTGTGTCGCCTTTGGAATATTCTCATGAAAGTTGTCTTATATTTGAGAAACAGCTCCTCGTATCCGCTATATCCGACATCACCGTCATCGTAGTAGGATTTTGCATACATCTCTGTGAGAGCATCTTCAGCTGGTCTTTCCCGGAGATAAACGAGCCCGCAGTTTCTGCATCGTACTACAGGCCAGCTTCTTATCGTACTCAGAAGTACTGCATCATCCGACCTGCACAGAATACAGTCAACTTCTTCACGCGGGAAGTTTTTCCAGTCCACGGCACTCCCTTATGTTTACTTTCATTTCACTAAAACCTCCCCCTTGACAACACGCGCTTTTTGGAGGAAAATAACACTGTCTGTCAAGTCCATCCCCCTGAATCCCTGCAAATGCAGTATTTAGAGGGGGGTTGACATTTGTCAAGCCCTTGACAGATTTGAGTGTTACTGCCGATTTTAAATAATAATATTGGAATCGGCACTTTCTTCAGCAATATAACAAGCACAAGTATATATGTCTCGTAAGTCGGAAGGATGACAGTTTGGCAACAAAAAGAACAGAAGGAAGATCTCTGGAATTGTATCTCAGAGAGATTGGAACCAAGGAAACTCTTACATCAGCAAAAGAGGCAGAACTTGCCAAACTGATAAGAGAGGGCAATCAGGAAGCACTGAATGAACTCACAGAAGCAAATCTGCGGTTTGTGGTGAGTATCGCAAAGCAGTATGCGAATCAGGGTGTTGCACTCGAAGACCTTATCAACGAAGGCAATGTCGGGCTTATCCGAGCTGCAAAGGGATTCGATGAGAAGAAAGGATGCAGGTTCATCACTTATGCAGTCTGGTGGATTCGTCAGGCAATCCTGCAGGCTCTTGCAGAGCAGTCGAGAATTGTTCGGCTTCCTCTGAACCGTGTCGGAGAACTCTATAAGATGGGCAGAGCTGCCAGGGAACTGGGACATGAACTCGGACGCAGACCTACCACCAATGAAATTGCCGACGAACTCGATGCCTCACGCGGAGAAGTCGAAGCGATGATGTCCATTCACAGTACACACCTTTCACTCGACAGCCCGGTCTATGAAGGCAGCGACAAAACATTTCAGGAAATGATATCAAATGAAGATGAAGTTCAGCCTGATGAGGCAGTTGCAAAGACAGCGATGGAGTCAAGTGTTGAAGTCATGCTTGAGATTCTGGATCAGCGGGAACGGACCATCATTCAGCTATTTTTCGGAATAAACACAGACCGCCGGCATACACTAGCTGAGATCGGAAGAACAATGGGAATCAGCAGGGAACGTGTCAGGCAGCTTAAAAACAGAGCAATAGCAAAACTGAACGAAAAGAATAGCGACGAACTCCTCCTTCTTTACCTCAAAAATAGGTGAATATATGCCATTGGGTACATTGCACTGGATTCCTTCAAGACCCGGGAAAAACCGTAAACCGATTAAGGTCACCAGACACAAACTTAGGATCGTGTTGTTTCTTCTGGCAATTCTTCTTGCAGGATTGATTGCTGTATCGTTTATCATCGGGTACCGAATAAGCAATTCCGACCGCAATGCTGTACTGAGCGGGGAATTGACCATTATGCAGGGTGAGTACTTTCAACTGCTCCAGAGAGTCGATGACCTCTCGAGGAATCTGGTTGATGTTGCAGAGCGTGAGGAACAGGTACTTGTAGCGGGAGCAGGTTTAAATATCGATTTCTCACACCTGATTCCCTTCGAAAGCGGTAATGTCCAACCACCGGGCGAAGAACTCTTCTGTTATATCGATGATATCGAGTTGAAACTGCTTCTGGCAGAGAGACTCGTTGAAGCAGAGCTGCTCTCATATGATTCTCTTCTTACTTTGTTTGTCGATTCCCGTGAGGAGCTTGCTCACATTCCTTCCATTTGGCCGGCTGACGGTAATTTCGTCAGTGATTTCGGTGCAAGGATAGACCCATTCACAGGTGCAGTTCGCTACCATAAGGGAATTGACATAGCTGCATCCAGGGGCACACCTATTTACGCTCCCGCTGACGGTGAAGTGATCTTTGCAGGCTGGACAGGCGGCTGGGGCAGGAATGTAGTAATCCGCCATACAGAGAGCCTCTCCACAAGATATGCACACTGCAATGAAATCTGTACAGTTGTAGGACAGGATGTCAAAAGGGGAGACCTGATTGCCAAAATAGGTAGCACGGGAAGAAGTGTAGCACCACATCTGCATTATGAGGTATTAATCGACGACTACCAGGTAGATCCTGAAGATTTCATAATACGGGCCGGACCGAATGAATCTGCATTCTAATTCGCACATACCAGCACCCATCTACTACAACGCCACATATGCAGGTTAAAATCGAAACCAATGAGAAATCTGCACGTAGAATCATGGTGAGTGCGTGTCTCTGCGGAGTTTCCTGCCGGTATGACGGAGATTCCTCCTGCCGTGAGAGATTCCGCATTCTGCTTGAAAAAGACGACTGTATCCCATTCTGCCCGGAAGTACTGGGGGGGCTTACTACACCGCGGCCGCCTGCAGTTATCAGTTCAGGTGACGGGTTCTCAGTTCTCGATGGTGAAGCGGGAGTCATTTACAGGGATATCGATGGCGATGTCTCTGCAGAATTCATCAAAGGGGCTGAAGCTGCACTACGGCTTGCGAGGATAATCCAGCCACCGAAGATCTATCTCAAAGAGAGAAGCCCGTCATGCGGGGTATACAATGGGAAAGGAACTCCCGGAGTGACTGCTGCTTCTCTCATTCGAAACGGCTTTGCCGTGGAGCCGGTCGAATGAAAGACGAGATTTCTCTCTGGGATGATTACGGCAGGTTCTTTGTAACGGAAGAGGACATTGTTTTCTCAAGAGACTTATCCGAAGATAAGTTCTACAGGGACTTCACGGAAGTACATACGGTGGACTGTGTGGAACTCGGTGCCGGCCACGGCAGATTAAGGCAGTGTCTGAAGACAAAAGGCATCTTCATTGGACTCGATTCTTCCGAAACCATGCTTTCCCTTTGGAGAGAAGAAGATCAGACTGACTCGTTCCGGGTGCAGTCGCTTGCTCAGAATATCCCGCTTGCAGAGAATAGTGTAGATACTGTGATATTTCCCTATAATGGAATTCACTGCATTCCGCTCCGCTTCGAAAGACAGAAAGTGCTGCGGGAGTCCTTCAGGGTCCTGAAACCCGGGGGAGTATTTCTTATGGAAGCATGCCCTGCGTTCAACAGGAGACAGGAAGAAACCGATGTTGTCAGATATGACCATCACTGGAATGAGACTTCCCTGAAACTGACAGAGACAATCGAAAGAGACAATGAAAAAGGGACTATTACGTTCTATATGACATATTCGGGAGGGGAAGTGAAAAGCAGCGAATGCGCCTGCATCGAGATGACTTTGCAGATAATCTCAAGAGAAGAACTGCTGGCTGACACTGAAAGTTCAGGAATGCAGATAGTTGATGTTTGGGGAGATTATGACCTTTCGGAGTGGGATGAGGAAATGTCCCCGCGGTTTCTTGTTCATGCTGTGAAAAGCAGTAGATGAAAGACTTACATTGAATCAATTATAGTTTATATTTCACCTGTACCGGAAACACAAATGAAAAGGAGGAGATTCTGTGAAACGAACTGTTGTGACAATGCCGGGTGACGGCATAGGCGGTGTGGTTCTCGAAGAAACGCGGAGAGTGCTGGAAGCAGCCGGTTTCGAAGCTGATTATGTTCATGCCGACATCGGATGGGAATTCTGGAAAAGCGAAGGCAACCCGCTTCCACAGAGAACAATCGATATTCTCGCAAAGCACAAACTTGCACTCTTCGGTGCAATAACATCGAAACCCAAAGACCTCGCAGATGCCGAACTGGCACCTGAACTACGCAGAAAAGGACTTGTTTACTACAGCCCTATCGTAGCCATGAGACAGCATTTCAATCTCGATATCTGTATGCGTCCCTGCAAGGCATTCAAGGGGAATCCGCTGAATTTCATCCGCAGGGGAGCCGGAGACACAATTGAAGAACCGGCTGTGGATACCGTGATTTTTCGTCAGAATACCGAAGGTCTTTACGGCGGTGTAGAGTGGACAAACCCGCCTGATAATGTATATGACACTCTCATGACACACAAGAAATTCGAAAAGAATTTCTCGCATGTGCCAAAGAAAGACCTCGCTGTCTCGACACGAATATTTTCAAGAAACGCATGCAGGAGAATACTCGAATCTGCATTCGAGTATGCAAAGGAATTCGGCTACAGCAATGTCACAATCTGTGAAAAGCCCAATGTCATTCGCGAGACAAGCGGAATGATGCGGGAAGAAGGACGGAAGATATCTGAAAAGTATCCCGACATCGACCTCTGGGAGACAAACATCGACGCTCAGATGATGTGGCTCACGAAGAACCCCGAAGATTATGGATGCATCGTCTCGGGTAATATGTTCGGTGACATTGTTTCCGATGGATTTGCGGGGCTTGTGGGTGGACTTGGTTTTGCCTGCAGTGCAAACATCGGTGAAGAAGTTGCAGTATTCGAACCCACGCACGGCTCAGCTCCCAAATATGCGGATTACGAACGCTCCATAGTCAATCCCATAGCGATGGTTCTTTCCGCCTGTATGATGCTCGACCACATTGGCGAAAAAGAGATGGCAAAGAACATACGCACCGCAGTTGAAACTGTGATAGATGAGGGCAAAGTGCGCACCTATGACATGATGAAAATGAAGGGTTCACAAAGTGCTCTGGATAATGGAGCCGCAGGAACGGCGGAAATGGCAGATGCGATTATTGAAGCACTGGAGAGGAGTTAACGTTGAGAGAGAAAATAGAAGAACTATTTGAAGCCCAACTAATTGATATTTACGATCCGGTTCTGTGCAAGAAGACAGTCGATGTATGGACTGAAGCCGCAGTCGAAGGTGGTTGGAAGCCGGATGAACTCGAGAGTATTCCTTTCACGCTTCTTACCGAGACATACGGAATCAACCTGATTCAGCATACGATTGCTGTGACAGATGGTGCACTTCGGCTTGCAGCGGCAATAGAAGATGCAAGTGAAACTCCTTATGAGATAGACCATGACCTGCTTGCTGCCGGCGGACTTTTACATGATGTCGGAAAACTGCTTGAGATTGAGAAGTATGAAGGCGGATATAGAAAGAGCCATCACGGCAAATGTGCCAGGCACCCTATATCGGGGGCTATCCTTGCATCGAAACATGATATGCCGTTGGAGATTGTAAACATCATCGGATGTCATGCGAAAGAGGGTGACGGTCGCCCGCAGCGAATAGAAACAGTCCTGATTCACCAGGCAGACTTCGCGACCTTCAACCCGTTGGTGATGCTGGCGAAGGGGTTGCTGATAGTAGGGACATGATTTCTTCGTGTCCCGTTATCGCACCACCCTTCACTTCCCCCACTTTTGACAAAAGAGGAATAAGATGAAGTACGGCACTGGTATTTTTATTCTTTTTTGATATATTTCCGACCATCAAGGGGTAAATTGTAGTAGGGACATGATTTTTTCGTGTCCCGTTTAAAGGGTGCTTAGTCGTGTTCTGTTAAGAGACCAAGTACTAGACTTTGTATATTTATTCCGTTTCATTTTTACGAATGGCGGTGTGACTTTCGGGACACGAAGAAATCATGTCCATAGCATGATGATATGAAGTTACGATACTGATGTTAGAGAAAGAAGAGGAAATTATGTATCGAATGTTAATCGTTCTTGTTCTTGTTGCTTCGTTTGCATCTGCTGATGCAGTTTACAAAAACAGCGAATCTGTCGAAAACGCTATATGGCTCGGAGCTGACGGCAGTGACGTTCTCATCGAATTCAATCTTCAGGCACTGGATGCCAAAGAGATATTCACTAACGGTTTCGGAAGTGGTACGGAATTCAGCATTCCCGAAGAATGCGGTTCGAATGATATAGGAAGACCTGACCTGCCGATTCTGCGGAAACTTGTGCAGATTCCGGCTACAGGCGGAATAAGAGTAGAAATAGTATCAGACGAAACTACCGTTCTTGGTCTTTATTCCGTTGCCCCTTTCCAGGGATATCCATCGAGAAACGGTGAGACTCAGGCATGGAAAATCGATGAAACGGTTTATTCAACTTCAGCATTCTACCCGTCCGCCTGTGTACAACTCGAAGCGGTCGAAATCCTTCGTGATATCAGGGTTGCACGTGTTGTTTTCAATCCCGTCAGAGTCAATCCTGTAACAGGAGAGACAATTATTACGACATCTGTCACAATCCGTCTTGTCAATGAAGGTTCCGGAGAGAACGAACTTCTCAGGAATGTGACTGCATATACAAGTAGTTACATGCCAATCTATGAGGAAGTACTCGGTTTCGATGACAATAGAGACACTACAACCGGTTCATATCTCGTTATCTCTTCACAGGAGGGATATGAATACGCACAGGATCTTATTGACTGGAAACGGCAGACCGGTTTAGAAGTTCATTTCGGAAGAGTTCCAGATATCGGTTCGACGGTATCGGCAATCGAATCCTATATCGACAACGCCTTCAACACCTGGTCGAATCCACCCGAGTGGATTCTGATAATCGGCGGTGAAGACGTAGTTCCCGCTCCTCAGGGAAGCGGAACTACATCAGACAATCGCTATGGCGTAATTGGTTCAGGATATGATCCGAGTATTCATGTGGGAAGAATCTGCGGCGGTGATACAGACAATCTTACATATCAGACTTGGAAGATACAAAGTTATGAAAACGATCCATATCAACCCGCTTCAAGCTGGTTTCAGGAAGGCGTGAGCATCGGCTCAACTGACTTTCAGGATCCATGGATGTCGTACCGGTATGCACAGGTTATGAGAACACATGAAATGACAGCTGCACTTTACTGTAACAGCGGTTCTTATGGTGGAGTCCCGCCCAGTATTACGAACCTTTCGGCGGAATTCAATGATGGTACTTCACTTGTCAGTTATATCGGACACGGTGATGTCACATATTGGGTTACGACCGGTTTCAGCAACGGCAATGTCGCTGCTTTGACAAACGGCAGAAAACTTCCATGGATAAGTTCCATTGCCTGCCAGAATGCCAATTTCGAAGGCAATTACTGCTTCGGTGAAGCCTGGATGGCAGAGGGAACTATAGCAAACCCCAAAGGTGCAGTCGGCTTCATGGGTGCAACAACGAATAGTCCTGTGGGACCCACTGATTCTCTGGCAATGTATCAGTTTAGAGGTTATTTCCAGGAAGAGATATATCACATGGGCGCTGCATTCGACTACGGCAAGATAAAGGCGTATCTCTATACCGGGGACAGTGGCAATAGCGATATGCATATGATATTTGGATGTCCGGAGTTCGATATTTTCACAGATACTTCACCACTTGTTTACTTAAGCGGTACTCATGACGCATACATTTCTGCAGGTAGTTACAGCGTAACGGTTACAGCAGGAGGCTATCCGGTCGCAGGAGCACATGTGGGCATCGTGCAGGACACGACTCTTCTTGCTGGCGGATTTACCGATGCATCAGGTGTAGTCTCGTTTACGATTGGTACTATCCCGACACTTGACGATGTTACTGTAACCTGCACCAATCATAATGGGTATCCCTATGTTGGAACCGCTCAGGTGATAACTGGAATCAACAGCGGGCAATCAGGGATTTCGGGAGTGCTGTCTCTTGACCGCCCTTATCCGAACCCTATAAGCAGTTCGGCTGTATTCACTTATTCGCTTCCTGTTTCCTGTAATGCTTCTCTCAGCGTTTTCGACATTTCGGGGAGAACGGTCTGTGATTTGACAGACGGTGACCACACAGCCGGTGTACATACTGTCACATGGGACGGTACCGATGCGAATGGAACATCTGTACCGGGCGGTGTTTACCTCTACCGTCTTTCCACACCGAATGGTGTTGAAACCCAGTCCTGCGTGGTGATAAGGTAGCAGTAAGGGAATTAGTCTGTATGGTACTGAACCTTCTCAGCAAAAGTGTCGTACTTCACTTCTCCCACTTTAGGTTGTTGGCAAACCAGTCAGGACTAAAGATGGAATAAGATGAAGTACGGTACTAGCCGAAAACCTTGACTTGAAGTGGAATTGATGGAATTATTCATTGATGGAGGATTGGATGATAAAAACAAAATTCGGCATAATAGTTTTGGTGTGTATCATGTCTGCAGGATGCGGGTGGAGCGGTTCGCAGAAGGACGTTGCCGATCAGTATGACAACATTCTGAATCTGATTACTGCGGAGGACTGGACTGCTTTCTTCGATTGCTTCTCTGTTAATACATGTACATTTCTCGATGATTTTGCAGCAGGACTCACTTCAACTGGGCTCTACGGATATTCAAGCGGACTCGATCTTCTTTCCGAATCCGCAGAAACCACAGGGTTGCACAATCTTTCTCCCGATGTTTCTGTCATTCTTGAAAATGACCGTATGATGAACCTTACTGCATCAGGTTCTTCCGGGTCGAAAACATTTGTCTTCAAAAAAGAGGATGATATCTGGAAACTAGACCTCGAACAACAGTTCAGGGCAACCTATGAGACTGCTCTGGAGGGAACCGGGATCTCCGTGGATGACATCATTGCTGCAGGAACCGATGATGAAAAAACGGCCCCGGACGATACCGGAGCCGAATAAAATGATTCGCACTATTTCTACTTAGAGTAAAACTCGACAACCATCCGTTCATCGACTTCGATAAGAACATCTTCACGGGCAGGCAGGGTTTTCATAACTATTTTCTTTTTTGCCGGGTCAACTTCGAGATAAGAAGCAATACCTATAGTTGAGCCTTCTGTAAGGTTTTCTTCGATTATCTTCATTTTTTTGCTTTTTTCCTTCAGAGAGATAACATCTCCAACCCTTACGGAATAAGAAGGAATATCGACTTTCCTGCCGTTCACGGTAATATGACCGTGTGAGACTAGTTGTCTCGCTGCAGGAATCGATACTGCGAATCCGCCCCTGGCGACAATATTATCGAGTCTCTGCTCTATCAACTGAAGAAGATTCTGACCTGTGGCTCCCACCATTCTTGCAGCTTTACTGTAGTACATGCGGAGCTTTTTCTCGGTAAGACCGTAATTGAAACGAATCTTCTGCTTTTCCATGAGTTGTAGCTTGTAAGTAGAAGATCTTCCTCTGCGCCACTTTCCGCCGTGCTCCCCGGGGGGATTCTGGTTTGCAGGTTCCCTTTTTGTGAGTCCGGGCAACGGACTGCCGAGTGATCTGATTTTGCGGAATTTTGGTCCTCTGTAACGTGCCATGCTTTCGCGCCTCCTTTTCTACGCTTCGTCAACCGGCTCAGTGATTACAACGACACCCGCCGATGTACTGCACTCTGGCAGCCAAACACTGAACTTCAGCGTATATGTGTAAATAGAGCACAAATCTATGTGATAAGACCGCTATTTGTCAATAGCAAAAGTACCGATGTCACTTTTTCACTTCTATTTTAACAAAAGGCGGTGCGATTTTCGGGACATGATGGGCAATACAGAACAACGGGACACGATGGGCAATACAGAACAACGGGACACGATGGGCAATACAGAACAACGGGACACGATGG
>CAYRQP010000013.1:0-55296 GCA_964426545.1 uncultured bacterium
AATGAAAGAAACTTGCGCCTGAAACCTATTTACACCAATATAGAGACTTCACCATCTGCCACTTTTGATATCAGATATGCTGTATTGATAAACACAGAATATTTTTTATACTTATATAAACGAAAGGTTGCGTTATGAACAAAGTAACACATATTGAAGTGAATGATTTGACAAAGGTCTTCCGAAAATTCATGAAACCCGGTTTCAAGGCAGTCGACAGCATTTCTTTTAAGTTGGTACAAGGTGAAATACTGGGGTTTCTCGGTCCTAATGGAGCCGGGAAAACAACTGCCATAAAGTGCATTCTTGGTCTTCTCTTCCCTACTTCAGGCACAGCCGCTATTCTCGGCTCGCTTCCTGCTTCCCCATCAGTCAGAAAACGGATTGGGTACATACCGGAGAATCCGGATTATGAAGATGCCTTTACTCCAATGGAGTTCCTGAGAGCATATTCATCGATGCGTAAACTGGATATGACCGAAAAGGGAATGCTGTATTTGCTCGAACGGGTAGGTATCCCCGGATGGGAAAACACCCGCATCCGCAACTTCTCGAAGGGAATGCGGCAGCGGATGAGCCTTGCTCTGGCACTTCAGTCCAAACCCGATCTGTACATTCTCGATGAACCGACAGGCGGACTCGACCCGATTGCCCGTAAGGAGTTCCGTGATATCATACTCGAAGAACGGGACAGAGGTGCATCCATATTCCTCTCTTCCCACCTCCTTTCCGAAGTCGAAACGATCTGCGACCGTGCAGTGATTCTATCCAAAGGGAAGATAGTCTCTGAAGGCTCTTTGGATGAACTGCTGACTACCGAGCACAAATTCAGCATAGAATTTTTCCGTCCGGATGCGAATGGTAAGGAGACGATTGTGGTTCATGAGACTGAACTCCAAACTACAATCGATAAACTTAGAAAAGAACGAGCAGAAATACTGAACATCCATCCGATTTACATGAATCTCGAAGATGTCTTCCTCGCCGTTACGGGAGGTGAGAAATGAGAGCCATACTGACATTTGCATCAATGACTCTACGTAGTCTGCTGCGCAGGCGAACTATCTACGGAATCAGTATAGTCATTCTTCTGGCTCTCATCGGCATAGGTCAAGTACCTTCTTTCAGTGTTGCAAACGAAGGCCGGTTTATCATTGATTTCGGCCTCTTTGGCCTTGAGATAGGTGCACTCCTTCTTGCTATCGGTCTTGCAGCAAACATTTATCCCCGGGATAAAGAGCAGAAAACTGTCATGCCACTACTTGCTGTTCCGCTCTCAAGAATTCAATATCTATTGGGAAGATTCCTTGGTGCGGCAATTGTTCAGGCTCTGTCAATGATCGTTGGATGCCTCGGGCTAATGTTGATCCTCCTCATTCACGGACATCCGATTCCTGGAACAATGATACCCGCAATACTGCTGCTTCTCGTCGAAGGTTGGTTCCTCCTCGCCGTTGTTTTCTTCTTCAGTTTCTGGACATCCCCCCCACTCAATGCTCCACTCACCATATTGCTTTTCATTGGTACCCAGATGTCAGTTACTAACTTCGTCGGACTTCTTCCACCATCTATGGCAGGATTCATGAGAACAATAAGACTTCTTCTGCCACACATGGATTCATTTCACATAAAAGACCCCATTGCACACGGTGTCGACATACAGTTAGTGTATTTTCTGCTGGCATCAGTGTACGGTCTCGCGTATATGTTCTTCATGTTATCGGTTGCTCTTGCAGTATTTAGGTCAAGGGATATGAAATGAAAACCAAGACACTGTCAATTCTCCTGTTTACCATCGTCTCGATGATATTCGTCGGACTTGGCTGTTTAGACAAGGTGGACTATGACATCGAGGAAGTGCTGGAATCGGAGTCAACAACTGGAGACCATGACGGGGATGTATGCCCTGAATGCAGCATCGTTCACGAAGACGAGCATGAACACGACCATGATGAGGATGTATGCCCTGAATGCGATATAGTTCACGAAGACGAGCATGAACACGACCATGACGAAGATATATTCCCTGAATGCGATATAGTTCACGAAGACGAGCATGAACACGACCATGACGAAGATATATTCCCTGAATGCGATATAGTTCACGAAGATGATGATGAACATGAAGACGGGATTGCAGACCCTGAAAAGGTAGACCTCTCGACTGTAGAATTACACCAGCACGATCAAGGTGTCGAGAATCATGGGACAGAATGGTTCTTCAACCAGCCCTGGCACTCTTCTTTCATCTGGGGAAAGATGCTGTTGAATTCAGTAATACTATTAGTCCTCGGTGTAATCGTACTGTTTGCATCACGCTATGCAGCAAGGCGCAGAAGATGAAACGAATCATCACTCCATTGATATTAGCGCTCCTGTTCTTCGTGATAACTATTGTAATAGGAAGTAATATCAGAGCAACAACCCTCGGAGATGCTTCAGCGGGAGAAATCGCTGTTTCTAGCAGTTTTAGTCAACTCCGTACATTTCTGGCAAATGTCTTATGGCTTCAACTCGACCGCTACCATCATATCTGGATGTATCAGGGAAATGCCTGGACTACAGCAACAGACTATCTTCCACAGCTATGGATGATCATCAAACTCGATCCTGACTATACTCAAGCATACTATACAGGTGGATATCAACTCGCCGTGAATCTCGACATGCCTGCCGAAGGAATCGAATTATTCCGGGAAGGACTCTTCCAGAATCCAAACGATCCGAAACTGCTCTGGGAATATGCTACAGTCCTGTGGGTAACCAATTATCTTTTACACTCTGATACTGAGAATGCAATCTGGAATTATCTAACCCTCCTCAGACGTAAAAACGGAGACATCATCGACTCATGGAATGAAGCAAATGCATGCTTAATGCTGAATGTCGAGTTTGGAAACGATTCACTCCGGCTCAATCACCGAAGAATATCACATCACTATGAGTATAGGAGCAACTTCCTCCGTGATGCAAGTGATGATAATACATGGAGATGATATTTGTCTTTTGTGACCATACCGTACGACACGGTTCAAGCTTCATATATTTTATCCAGAACTTTCAAGCCACGAGTCATTCCGGGTGGGAGCCCTCCATGTGCCGCTGCCATTAAAGTACCGGCGACAGCACAATAAGTGTCTGAATGATGACCTATTAAGGCTACCCATCCCAAAACATAAGGACCGCGCATCCTGAACACTCTCTCCGGCAGAAATGTGTGCGGAATATCGAATTCCTCACTGGAGAGAGACCACATCAGTGCCCAGTATGCAATCCTGAATGTAAGCAATGCACAGTCTGCTTTTTCACTCCAGTCCCTGTCAAGCGGATTCCATGCTTTCTTGTCAAGATTGACCTCCATGAATCTCTTAAGGTCATATTCGAGAAGAGTGCCAACTGTGTCCCGCCATACATTCACACCTTTGTCCTTTTCACCCATTAACCACATTCGGAACATCAGAAGAAAATTGTTACGCCAGTCCGGTGTTACGATTCCGCCGCTGAGAAGGTTTAGTATGAGATATGAATGTGCACAGCAACAGATTACTGCTATTGGCGGATAAAGTGTCATGATGCATTGCTGAGTGGAATATTTAAACAGTTCATTCAGGGTTGCGGTCATTCCGGGAATGACTCCATTGCGAACAAGTGCACCATTACCACAATGTTCCGGGTGTTTCCGGAATTCATTCATTCCGCCTTCATACCATTCATTTCCGCAGGCAATCCAGGAAAGTGTCGACACTTCCTGAGATTTGAGTCCCAGCGGATTCGAACGCTTCCATTTGATAAGTCTCCGCGAAACATCCTCAGGTTCAAATCTATATAATTCCCTGAAAGACTCCAGAAAACAGAGTGCCATACCGGTTTCATCCGTCATACTGCCGGGTCTTAAATTAAAGGGTCCCCTACCGGCCTGTTTGAATGGCCAGCCTGTATGTGATACATCTTTATATAGATACGGAATATCCCTGTGATGTTTTGTCTCGCTTGTGGAGCCAATCGAATCGCCTGTTGCAAGACCGGTGAGTAGGAGTTTAAAGCGTTCCAATAACATTGTATAATTAGCACTCATAAACTCACCTTTCACTCTACTTATATTTTTGTTTTGTCATTAAATGTCAAGTGTTGCAGGAACCTGGAATTTTTGTAATGTTTATTGGTATTGATGAGATTCCATTAAAGGAGGAGTTATGTTCAGATTACTGATACCCCTTGCATTGCTGTCGATTGTCATATTCCCGAGCTGTTCCAAAGAGGATGCAACAGAGCATATCGAGAATACAGATATAGACCAGGCTATCGAAGTGGTTACCGAAAAAGTAAATGAGATCGGTGAACAACTGGACAGCATAGATGTCGATGAAGTCATTGATGTCATTACCGAAAAAGCAGGCGAAGTCTCAGAACAGGTTGGGGAAACTATCGAGAATTTCGATCTCGACAGTACAATTGCTGATGTTAAAGAAGGTATAGAGAACATTAGGGAGAACATAGAAGACGGTGATTGATCTTTCAGTCAATCACTGAAGTGATCTTCATCTTTTCGATAAGAAGAGTTATTGCACGCGCCCTGTGACTTACACTGTTTTTCTCGAAAGATGAACACTCAGCAAATGTCTTCCCCAATTCCTTCGAATAGAATATCGGGTCGTAACCGAACCCTTTTTCACCCTCGGCTTCAAGAGTAATTAGTCCGGCGACTTCTCCCGTCACAGCAATCCTCATTCCCCTGGGGTTTGCATATGCAGCTGATGTCCTGAAATACGCCAGTCTGTTCGATTCCCCATATATGTCCCTGAGAAGCTTCTGAACATTGTCCCGATATGAACACCCAGCACCTGCAAACCGGGCTGTATAGACACCGGGGGCACCCCCCAGAACATCAACAAAAAGACCAGTGTCATCTGCAATGCAGGGAAATCCGGTTTCCTTTGAGGCTGTAGATGCCTTCAGTAGGGCATTCTCCGTGAGAGTGACTCCCGTTTCCTCCACATCCCAATCAGGAAGAACTTCTATGATCGAAACTACTTCGACGTTTAGATTTCCGCATAACTGTCGAAGTTCAATCAGTTTGTGGGGATTTCCCGAAGCCAGAATGAGCTTCTGCAAATCAGTCTCCCGCAGCATCCCGCTGAAGTGGGATTATCTCTTTTAGAATGATGTCCAGAGCAAGTGCACTCATTGCGGTCACTGTATCAAGCGGGACTGTCCCATCTTCAGCAGTTGCCTGAAGTTCAACCAGTTCCCCATTCTCCAACGCCACGAGATTCATGTCAATGATAGCCTGTGAATCCTCTTCATAGCAAAGGTCCAGAATAACATCTTCCCCGACAATTCCAAGACTGAGTGCAGAAACAAAACCTTTAAAGGGGTCGCGTTTCATTTTGTCTTCAGCCATCTGTCTTTTCAGAGCAAGGCGAAGCGCTACCATCCCCCCTACAATCGAAGCTACACGCGTTCCGCCGTCAGCTGTCAATACATCGCAGTCGATTGTAATGGTTCTTTCACCCAATTTATCGAGATGGACTGACTGACGCAGGCTTCTTCCGATGAGACGCTGGATTTCCTGAGTCCTGCCTTTAATGACAGAACCACGCTCCCTGCGAATTCTCTTATTCCCGCTTCCGGGAAGCATGCCGTATTCTGCGGTAATCCAGCCGTTTCCAGAACCTGCCATGAAAAACGGTACTTTGTAGTCGACTGTGGCGCAGCACAGTACTCTTGTTTCACCCCAAGTGATAAGTACGCTTCCGTCTGGATACTGTTGATATCCCGTTTCTATGTCGATCTCTCTGAGTTCTGAATTTTCCCGGCCGTCGATACGCATACTACACCTTTCTAAAATTAAGTTCTTTCATCGACTTCTATCTGTGTGACAAGCGGGACTGAACTTCCCAGAAAACGCTGCGCTATTTCCTGGAATTTCAGTGGAATGTCACTTACGAAGAAACTATTGGTTCCGAACCCCGCATCAGAGGTAATATTACAGTTCGCGATTATGCGGGAGATTTCCTCTGCCGTTGCTTCCGCTGAATCAACCAGTTTCACCGAATCACCCACAATACCTGAAATACACTCCTTTAAAAGCGGATAATGAGTGCATCCGAGAACAAGTGTATCAATGCCTTCATCGAGAAGCGGTTTCAAATATTCTTCAAGAATCAATATGGTTATTCTATGATTGATCCACCCCTCCTCCACAAGTGGTACGAGAAGCGGGCAGGGTTGAGCGATTACTCTCTTAACTGCAGGAAATCCTTTCAGGGCTTTCTGATATGCACCGCTTGCAATAGTTCCATGTGTACCGACAACACCAACTATCCCGCTCCGGGTCTTCTCCGCGGCTGCTTTGGCACCGGGATGAATCACTCCTGTCACTGCAATATCAGTAAAATTCTTCAAAGCGGGAATGCTGACAGATGACGCAGTATTGCATGCAACAACCAACATTTTGATGTTCTTTGTCAGAAGAAATCGAGTATTTTCAAGTGCGAAACGAATAACGGTATCTGGGGATTTCGACCCGTACGGAACCCGTGCAGTATCACCAAAATAGACAACTGATTCTTCGGGAAGCAACTTATTCACAGCCCTGACAACAGTCAGTCCGCCAACTCCGGAGTCGAAGATACCTATATTCTCATTCATCTTCATCATACTCACTCATCACTGTCGATGGGGATTCCATTTTCGAATCCTGCAATAATATTCCCGGAGACAAGGGGATATAATCGCGTGAAATATACAAATCTTCCATCTACAGTCCGGCATAACTCTTCGAAATCCAGCCCCGAGACAGGCAGGTCAGCATATAAAGTGTCCTGACTGTTGAATACATAGACTTCTTCTATTTGCGTATCGGGGACGCCGCTGTATTCCGCCCACAATTTAACGAGCAGAAGTGCTTCATAAGGCAGATCGGATAAAGTTGGTGCTTCGGGAAGGTAATCAACGACAGGTTCCTCATACTGTTTCACATATATCATTACTTCGGAGACTTCCCAAGAGTCTTCCCTGAGAAGAACCACATCCTCTTCCGGTATAGATAATATGGAAGCAGACTGCAGAGAAACAACTGATGATTCTGCATCCATCTCCGTTGTATCCGAACAAACACTTTCTTCAGGATCTTCGTCTATGCCCTTGTTCATGCATTTCATGCCAAGGATAATAACAAGACTAAGGAAAAGTGCGACCGCAAACAGAATTCCGAGCCTAATCAATATGAACTTCTTATCGCTTCCGTTCTCTTCACTCATAATCAATCCCGTCAGTTGCGAACATCAGTATCGCTTCGACTATTGCTTCGGCCGCCTTCAGGCGAAAATCGATTGTTTCCAGCATATCCTCTTCCTCCGGATTCGAAATAAACGCCACTTCAACCAGTACAGAAGGCATCAAGGCTCCCCGCAGGACATAGAATCCCGCCTGTTTCACCCCTCTATTCTCATTGTTTTCAAATGTTTCCGCAAGGCTCTCCTGAATATCAGAAGCAAGATTGCTGCTGCGTTCAAGATAGATATTCTGGGCAATATCAGCAAGAAGAAACGCCAGCGGGTCATCAGCAATGTCTATCACGGTCTGAACAGAGTCCAATTCTGCCACGCTATTCTCAAAAAGTTCGACTGCACGGGCATCGTTATTCCTTGCTTCTGAGAGAAAGAAAGTCTCGAAACCGTTAGCATCTCTGCTTGTGCTTGCATTGCAGTGAATACTCACAAATAGATCAGCGTGAGACGCATTTGCAAACCGCGTCCTGCTGCCAAGTGAAACATATTCATCGACTTCTCTTGTAAGCAGCACTTCAATGTCAGGTGAGAGAATGTTCAGTATATCACGGACAAGCAGAGCAATTTCAAGATTCCTGTCCTTTTCAAAGGTACCATCCAGACCAACGGCTCCCGGATCTCTTCCCCCATGCCCGGGATCGATGACAATTCTATCGAATTCCTGAAGCCATGGAGATTCTCGCCCCGAAGACAATGCGTTATACGCCACAGTATCTGAAAGATAGGGAATAATTGGTTCAACATATTCTTCGGGCGGTCCGTTCCACGAAAATCCGGGGAATTCAAGTGGCTCGGAAGTACGGAGAAATAAAAGAAATTTACACGAATCAGATGAAAGCGCATATTCGAGAGAGTCTATGAATTCGACAGCAGTCACTAGAAAATCGGTAGAGTCTTCTGAGAGATGCCAGTCCAATATCCAGAATGGTATCTCGTCATTGGAAAAGGTCAATTTCGTACTTGTCAGCACCGCGACTTCGTAACCGTTTGTTGAAACAGACGGGGTCATTGGTACATCGGAATTGAACTCGAACAACACGCCATCGAGCCTGGGCATTACACGCACCTCCCCGGAGTGAACAATCCCCGCTAGTAACACCAATGCGAGATACAGTTTAGTATTCATCAGACTTATTCCGATTTCTTAACTGCACTTCAGCTGCTCTTTTTGCATCTTTTTCAGCAATTGCGCGCCTTTTGTCATACTGCCTTTTCCCTTTGCAAAGCCCAAGTTCGAGTTTTGCCCTTCCACCCGCCAGATGAATGTCCAGGGGAATAAGAGTGAAACCCTTCTCCATTACATCCCTCTGTAGCCGGCGAAGCTGAGCAGTATGAGCAAGGAGTTTCCTGCGCCTGTAGGGATCGTGATTCTCCCGTGCCTTGTCATATTCGGCAATGTGCATGTGATGCACCCACAGCTCAGCATTGTCATCGAAAGCAGCATAGGACCCTTTAAGGCTGACTCTTCCTGCTCTTATGGATTTTATCTCTGTTCCAAGAAGCACCAGCCCGGTCTCTATCGACTTATGAACACTATAGTCATGCCATGCCTTACGGTTCCTTGCAACTATTTTCTTATCGCTCAAAGCCACCTCCGGTAACTCTCAAATATATTCTCATTAATGATTTTGTGTAACCCGCATTATTGACTAATCAACAATAAGTTCTTAGAATTGCGGTTCAGCTTTGTCCGAATTAGTGCCGAAGTGGCGGAATTGGCAGACGCGCCAGGTTCAGGACCTGGTAAGGTTTTTCCTTGTGGGGGTTCAAATCCCCCCTTCGGCACCACCATTGCAGCACAAGTACCGTATATCACTTCTTCCACTATTTACGACACCTAACGTCCTGTATAAGGCAATAAATAACATAGAGAAAATTTTATATGTTGTCATTTATATTAAACCCGACAACTAAGTGGAAGAAGTGACGTACGGTACTGGGTATGTTACCACCAGTTGAAAGGTTTATTCTGCCTGTCCCTGTCAGACAGGATTGGCTCCGCAGCATTCCAGTCCAGTGCCAATACAGGATCATCCCAGGCGATCCCATATTCATCTGTTCCGTCATAATACTTGTTCACAACATAGATTAGCATGGACTCGACTTCTGCATAGTATCCGTGGGCAATGCCGGGCGGAATTATCACACATTCGGTCTTCCCTGGATCGATTGGCAGGATAAGCGACTTACCAAAAGTCTCTGAATCTTCTCTTGCATCGGCAAATCCTGCTGTCATTCTTCCGGTTATCGGAATCCAGATGTCTGTCTGCTTTTTGTGATAATGCAGACCGCGGAGGGAGCCTTCGGCGGAAACAGTGCAATTCATCTGAATTTTATGTTCAAACAGTTCCTCGAACCACTCAGTCCTGAAAATCTCCCGAAACAACCCGCGTGAATCTTCGAATGCCTTGAGTTCACATATCAGTAAGCCATCTATCGCGCATTTCCTGAACTTCATATACCACCTTTCAACGCTTGCAAATATAATGAGATTGAATAGATTGTGCATTGTCCGAAAGGGGAGTTATGACAAGGAAAGAGCGAATCAGCACGCTTTTGAAACTACTACCTGATATGTATCCCGATGCACACTGCCTGCTGAATTACAGCGGAGATCCCGCAAAACTGCTTCTTGCCACTATCCTGTCGGCAAGAACTACAGACAATGCAGTAAACCTGGTAACACCGCTCATCTGGGAAGCGTTCCCGACTCTCGAAGATATTGCAGAGGCAGATAGTGAGATACTGGAGAACATACTCCATCCACTCGGGTTCTTTCGGGCAAAAACGCGGTCGATTAAGGGAGCTGCTGCATGGCTAGTCGAAAATGACAAAACCGTACCGGACACAATCGAAGAACTTACGACAATACCGGGTGTTGGAAGGAAAACTGCCAATGTCGTCATCGGTGAAATATTCGGCATACCTGCAATAACGGTCGATACTCATTTCCGGCGGCTTTCACTCAGACTCGACCTTACGCGGAATACCAACCCTGAGATAATAGAGCAGGATTTAAGAAAACTGATCCCGCCTGAGAAGTGTACGGCTTTCAGCCACTTTCTTGGATTCCACGGAAGACAGGTATGCCTTTCCCGAAAGCCGAAATGTACTAAATGCAAATTTTCCGAATTCTGTCCAAAAAGAGGAGTCTGACGAAACGAAGAAGCCCCGCCTTTCAGCGGGGCTTTCATTCAAGAGCCTAGATTCTAGTCTAAGTCACCCATGTCTACCGATATGTAGAGTCCGTCATTCCCGACCCACATGTTCCAGAATGTATATGTGTCACCGTCGACATCCTCGCAATAGATATCATATTCCTGTCCACCCTCGACATAGAATGTGTATTCATCACCGGTGTAGAGAAGTCCGGACTCCAGTCTGTCTGCACCCCAGTCTGAATATGTGGAAGGATTGGCATAGATATACCAGATGTCGTAATCTCCCGTGTCGTTGTAAATGGTTATCGGAGCTGAACCGACATCTTCATCCATATAGACTTCTCCAAGGTCTGCAAGTGTCACTATCCAAGTGTAACCACCGGAGACATCAACAAAGTACTGGATGTATTCATCATCATCTTCGTCATAAAGACAGATATCATATATTCCATCGGAAACGCTGAAGGTTTTCGAATCTCCGTCACACAGGATTTCCTCTCCCCCGAGCCAGTCGTCGCCCCACGAATCACTGTCTGAAGAACTTATGTAGATGTAGTAGATATCCCATCCATCTAGATTATTCTCAATAGTAATCGAACCTGCAAATGAGGAGATTGCAAACCCCACAAGCATGAGTATTACTGACAATTTCATTCTATACCTCCTTGGTATCAGTTAGGTAATAGTTAACGGAACCACTTCATACACTATAATGTTATAATATACAAATGAATTCAAAAGAAATACAAGTTAACTTCTAACAAGAAATTGGTGTACCCAAATGATGCTATTAATACTTCTCTATGTTCTCACATCCGCATCTTCCATCCCTGTCGACTTCGACTGTTCTGCTCTCGATCTAGCTGAATATTCGACTAATAATGGAACGACTCTGATTGCCTTAACACGGGCGTATGCCGACACTGAAGCAGGCTTCCCTCTTCTGCCTAAATACGCTGCAGCATTAGAAATCCCTGCTGGAACCGAAGCTGTCCGAATTACCAATATTAAAGCGGAATGGGAAACAGTTTCGCAGGATATCTCGATAGCTCCCCTCCCTGCACCGGTACCGCTTATTCTCACCTCGAGTTTTCAGCCTTCCCCCTCTTCAGTCTACCTTCTCGATGAATTCTACCCCGCGTCTCCTGTGGAATTGTCCGGAAGTAGGAACAGCATCGGCGTACGGCAGGCAGAATATCTGATTACACCTTTTCGGTACAATCCGGTAACGAGAGTGCTTCAGAAACTCACTTCCTTGACTTTCGACATAGAAACTGAGTTTTCTGGAATTCAGAGCATCGAACCGGGCAAAGAAACGGATTTCGAAAGAATGCTGATAGTGACTGACGAATCGCTTCTAACCACTTTCGAAGAGCTTGCAGAGAGACGGACTGATCAGGGGATACTCACAGAAGTCATTTCGATGTCCACAGTTTATTCTTCTTCTTCGGGAAGGGACAATGCCGAGAAACTCCGCAACTATGTAATTGATTATTACACATCGAACGGGCTGGACTATCTCCTACTCGGTGGGGATACCGATCTTGTACCATTCAGATTTGCCTTCGCAATGGACTGCGAAGCCGGTTATCACTCAAGGGAGAATGACCTCCCCTGCGATCTGTACTTCTCAGACCTCGACGGCACCTGGGATGCAAACGGCAATGACATTTTCGGTGAAGTGGATGATGATGTCGACCTTTATCCGGATATTTATGTTGGCAGAGCGACAGTCGAGAATGTAACTGAAACCGAATCCTTCATAAACAAGATCGCAGTTTATGAAGACTGTATTGAATCAGATACTTTCGAGAGCGTACTCTTCCTAGCTGAAGTCTTGTGGCAGAACCCCTACACAAACTCAGGGGAAAGCAAGGACTATATCGACGAGAACTTCCTTCCGGACTACATGAACATTACAAAGCTTTACCAGGCAGACGGCAATGAGAATCTCAGCACCACAATGACTGCAATGAACTCCGGACAAAACTTCATAAACCACGACGGGCACGCATGGTACTCAACCCTCGGTGTAGGAGATGACTACATGTCCATTGATGACATGGATGCCATCACATCTACAGGGATATTCTCCTCAGTGATGTATTCAATAGGATGCTGGGGAGCAGCATTCGACTTCGATGCCATCGCTGAACATTTCCTCACTAATCCGGATGGATGCGGTGTCGGTTTCATCGGTAATTCAAGTTACGGCTGGGGGTCTCCCGGCAACCCGTGTTACGGATACTCAGATGCTCTCGACCATGTCTTTTTCGATTATCTGTACAGCGACTGGTCAGGAACACTCGGCGAACTTCTGGGACAGGTAAAAGTATTCTTCATTCCCTACAGCAGATGGGCGAATGTGTACAGGTGGCATCAGTACGATGTAAATCTCCTCGGTGACCCTGCACTCCGTCCCTACCGCAGAACTCCAGTCGAAATTGAAATAGACTGTCCCGAACTTATCACAGAGAATACAACACACTTTCCGGTTTACATAACCGGCTATCCCGCGGATGGCTTGACCGTATGTGTGCGGGATGAAGGTGACAATTGGCTCGTTACCGAACTGAACGCAACAGGATATTCACTCTTCGAATTCACATCTGCAGTTACCGGTAATGTAAAAGTAACAGTGACAGGTGCCGGAGTCCGCAGAACCTGCATCGAAATCACTCAGGCAACAGGTCCCGACCCTGTGCTGTCTGAAATCGAGATAGATGATGAAGCAGAATTCGGGCATCTCTCCCCCGGAGCAAGTTCTGACCTAAACATTACTATCCTGAATCAGGGTAATGAAGGTTTGACTAACGTAACACTCAACATATCTGATATATCAGGCCCCGCTGTACTCACACAAAGTTCTTCTTCTTTCGGAGATATTTCTGCAGGAAGTTTGGCAACAGGCTCCCCCGCACTTTCCCTCAATGTGAATTCCGAAGCTGTTTACGGGAATGTAGTCACACTATCCGGGAGTATTGTCTCGAATGAAGGAACCTGGGAAGTATTGATTCCCATGATTGTCTATGCCCCGGGTCTCTATTTCACCACCTATGAAGTGGACGATTCCGACTCAGGTAACAACGACGGCATACCCGACCCAGGTGAGACCTTCAGTCTTATTCTCGACATAGCCAACTTCGGGCTCCTGAACGCGGATACTGTCAGTACTTCTATTACAGACATGCCTGACTGGTTCACCTGCAGCACGGGTTCGTATTCAGTTCCGGCCATCCCACCAGATATGACAGAATCTTTCACCTTCGAGTGTGAACTGGATGCAGCGGCACCGTCACCTTCATTCCCCTGGTTATTCCTGGACATCTCATCCGCCACATCTGAATACACAACAACCGACAGCCTTCGCCTGACAGTTGGAGAAACAGGAATCTCCAATGACGTCGAAGACGGAGCTGCAGGATGGACACACTACGGGGCGAATGACCTCTGGAACATTTCAACCACCGACAGTCATTCTCCCACACACTCCTGGTACTGCGGTCAAAGCGGTGAATATCTGAACAATATGGATTGTAGCCTTCTCAGCCCTGAAATGATACTTGCTCCAGATGCAACACTTGAATTCTGGGCATCATTCGATGTAACAATCTATGGCTGCGACGGGATGTATGTAACGGTCTTTAACCTCTCCGACTCAGAAGCATATGTACTGGACTATATCGGCTCCGGCGGTGCCCTTGGTGGAGGAAAAGGCATAGGAACCGGATGGGTTCCCTATTCCTACGACCTCTCCCGGTTCGAAGCCGGTACTGCGGTAAAGGTCGAATTCAATTTCGTATCTGATGCCGGCGATGTCGCCGGCGGTTTCTTCATTGACGATATAACCATAGATGGTGCATACATAGGAAGCACATCCATCGAAGAGATAACTCCCGAAACAAGTTTCGAACTGGGTTGTCCTCGCCCCAATCCGGCAACAGGTAGCTTCTCTATTCCGATAACTGTAAATCCTGAAGTATCCTGGTCTCTCGAGATATATGACATAAGCGGAAGGCTGCATATTCAGAGAAGTGGTGAACTCCCGCCAAATGGTTTATTCAACATCAATACCACCGAACTCCCACCGGGAATCTACTTTGCTAAACTGACATCAGGAAGTGAGACGGCATCCCGGAAAGTAATAGTCATAGATTAAACAAGGGCGGTCTCCTATCGGAAACCGCCTTCTAATCGAATTGGTTAGCCTGCTCAGCGCAGAAGTGCCAGCTTGTCGGTTGCGGTAAGTCCGTTTTGCTCGACCTGCACGAAATAGGTTCCTGCTGCCTGACCGGATATGTCGAATACGAGATTGTGCATTCCGGTTCCGAGACCGCTCAGGGCGCGGGTTTCAATTATCCTGCCGTCGAGTGAATAGATGGCAACTGTCGGATCTCCCGCAATCGGAAGAGTCAGTTGAACGGAAAACGAACCGATGGATGGATTATCGAGTACCGAAATATCAAGTCTCGAAGAAAGCGACTGGCTCACATCATCGGCAATTCCTGTTTCATATCCTAGGTAAAGATACACCCAGCCGTCGAAGTCGCTGACGAGTATATCGAGAATACCGTCTTCATTCCAGTCATTTATCCAGAGTCTGGTTCCGATGTAAAGGTCGATATCTGACCCGTCAGATTCAAGGTATTCATATCCGTTGAAGGATGGGGAAGCATTTGTCCCCACATTCTCGTAATACATGATCTTCCCGTTGTCACCGCCGATTATCAGGTCCTTCTTGCCGTCACCGTTCATATCTGCTACCTGCGGGCAGGAACGGTACCATTTTATGTTCGTCCCGCCGCTCTGAAGCCAGGTGTATGTGGTGAATTGATGCTCCTCCGGTGTACCGCTGTTCAGATACAGACGAATACTTCCGGTTGAATGAACCTCCTGGCCGAGCAGCATATCGAGAAGGCCGTCTTCATTCCAGTCGACAATAACTGGAGCTGAATTACTGTCGCAAACTATTTCTACCCCGTTTGCAGTAATTCTGTCCTCAGTGGTTAACTGAGTTGTTCCTGTTCCCCTGAAGTAGTTTACATAACCGCCTCTGTCACCAACGATGATATCGAGAATCCCGTCGTCATTGAAATCCACAACCTGCGGATTTGTAGCGCCGGTGCATCAACCGGATGGGAGAGTGATGTTCGTCCCGTCGGACTGAATGTACCTGTAACCAACAAAAACGGGGGAATCATTCGAATCGGTATTCTGATAGAATCTGATATTCCCACCTGTGAATTGACCCAGAACAAGATCCTTTAGGCCGTCTCCGTCCCAATCCACAACGCAAGGAGCACCATAGTAGCCGACGTCGATTCTTGTTCCCGAATCTTCTATCCAGGTGAAAGGACCAAATGCAGGAGCAGTTGCAAAGGCTGCTACTACTCCAAGCATTAGAAAAAGCAAAGTGTTTCTCATTAAAGTACCTCCTTTAATTCTATACAGTTATCTAAACAACTATTGAGAATTTGGCAAGCCTGCTTATATTATCCATCTTGAAAGGAAAACATGGAAGTTTATTACGCATCTACTGAAGACAGCGTCCGGAATGCAGTGTATGCAATTTTGGATGCGATTGAGTGGAAATCGATTCTTCCTGCCGGTGAAGACATACTCGTCAAGATAAATCTCACCTGGGATTACATCCGTCCGGGTGTGGACACATCCCCCTGGGTGGTCGAAGCGTTTGTTGAAAAGGTATCGTCTCATGTAGGAAGAATATACCTTGGGGAGTCCAGTCAGATACTTGTGAATGCTACTCGTGCTTTCGAAGTAACCCGCATGAAAGATGTCGCTGAAAGACAGGGGCTCATCTGGCATAATTTCACGGAGAATGAATGGGTCCCGCAGAAGGTCGGAGATCTCGAGTTCAGCGTTCCCGAAATCTGCCTTCGAATGCCGGTCATCTCGATTCCGGTTGTAAAGACGCACTACCGCTCGGTGATATCAGTTGCTATGAAACACCTCTATGGTTGCCTTGATGACAACAGGCACAATTACCATTATCGACTCACGGATTACATAACTGCAGTCAATTCTGTCATTCCTGTGCTATTCACTCTCGCAGACGGAACTGTTTCCCTCGAAGGCAACGGTCCGAAACCGGGCATTCCGAAACAAACCGATTTTGTCGCCTGCTCAAAGGACAGGATTGCAATGGATTATTCGATGGCAGGAGTCATGGGAATCGACCCGCTTTCCGTTCCTTCGACTGTAGCCGGTAACGGTTCCATCGGGTCGTATCAGGAACTTGAAGAAGTCTGCATCCCTCCTCTCTCGAATGTTCCCCAATTCGATTTTGTGAAGCCGGAACCGAATTTTGTGGCAAAGGTCGAAAGCAGAATACGGGGAAACAAAAAACAGACTTCTCCCGGCTCAGACGGCTTCCTCATCCCTGTTATGAAACAGGGAGCAAAAAGATGGTACAATCATGCATATTACCTGCTCGGGCAGAACAGAGAAGCCCGCCGCTGGATAAAAGAAAATAAATACGGCCCACAGTGGGATGGAATTGCGGAAGGAGACTGCGAGTGAAATTAAGCGGTCAGATAAGCATGGGAATAGATGCAGTTTTCGGACTGCTGGGCAGAAGAAGACCTGTGAATGTAATGGTCTCTGTTACCGACCGATGTTGCAGCCGGTGCAGTTACTGTCAGATACCCGAACAGGGAAGACCCGACCTGACTACCGATCAGTGGAAAGACCTTTTTCGTCAGATGGCAGAAGCGGGTACAAAACGCATCGGTGTCTGGGGTGGTGAACCGCTCATGCGGAAGGACATCGTCGAACTCTGTGCTTATGCGAGAGAACAGGGAATGTATGTAAGTCTTGATTCCAACGGTTACCTTCTCCCCAACCGCGTTGAAATACTCGATAATATCGACCATCTTGTTCTCGCATTCGACGGTCCTGAAGAAGCACACGACTGCAACCGTGAAAAGGACAGTCATTCCAAGGTAATGAAAGCGATGGAACTCGCTTCCGGGAAAACCCGTCTCTGGACTATTACAGTCCTGACCCGCAACAATATGAATCAACTCGGATACATAATGGATACTGCTCTGAAATACGGTTTTCAAACGACCTTTCAAACCCTTCATCATAATGCCAAACTAGGCGGCGACACATCTGACATGATGCCTTCAGCAGATGAGTACAGGGATGTTTACCGAAGACTGCTTGAAATGAAAAAGAGCGGAGCACCGGTTGCAAACTCCACGCGTTATCTGAAAAGTCTTGCCGACTGGAAGGACTACTCTGTCACCCGTGTGAATGAAGGATTTCACGGTGTTCCCTGCAGAGCCGGGAAGATGTACTGCAACATAGATGCAGACGGTAAAGTCTATCCCTGCTCCCTCCTTATCGGACTTTATCCCGACTCATTGAATGCACTCGAAGTCAGCTTCAAGACTGCTTTCGACAATACTTTCGAACTGCCCTGTCAGGCATGCACTGCAAGCTGTTACACCGAATACAACTATCTCTACAGCCTGCGGCCTGGTGTGGCACTCCAATGGAATAAGGCCGTCAAGGAGACGGACCGGATGATGAAGGAAAAGTCACTCAATTCAAAGAAATAGAAAGCGAGATACCGATGCCCGGACTCCCCGAATACAGAACCAGAATGCTGATCGAGAACGGAAATGTTCCTCTCGTTCCCGGTACCTTCATTACATCTCTGTCCGAATTGCCTGTCACCGAATTTGAATTCCCTGTTTTCATCAAAGCCCAGATACCAGGGGCAACAAGCCGCAAGAGACAGGGACTTGTCAGGAAGATAGATAACTCAACCGACCTTTCCGATAACCTCGAAGAATTGTTCGCACTAGATACCGGCGGAAAACTCGAAGGTATTCTCATCGCTCAGGGTGTCGAACTTACGGGTGAATATTATGCCGCCTGCATTCTGGATTTCGGGAGTGAACATTCCGCCCCAGGTGGTGTAGTACTCTTTTCAGTCGAAGGCGGGTCAGGTGTAGAAGAACGCTCGTCTACTCTTATACGCATCCCCTTTTCACTTCTTGAAAAGCCCTCACCTGCACAGATACTTCCGCATATAAAAGGCATCGATAATGCAGAGAATGTTGGCTCGTTCCTAAGTAAACTCGCTTCTGTATTCATCGAGTCGAAACTACTGGTGATAGAGACGAATCCGATTGGAGTTTTAAAGGACGGTTCGCTCCTTGCAATCGACTGTAGGGCTGAATTCGAAAAGTCCGCTGTAACAAAGGCAAATAAAGATTTCTTCTTCCCCCCCGGAAAATCGTCCGGCAGCGAACTTTTGGGACTGGAGAAAACAGTTGAAGTGATAAACAGCAATGACCCTTCAGGCACGGGATTCTTCCGTCTGAACAGAGAACCTGTTCCCGATGGCGCCATGCGCGTGGCAACCAACCTGTGCGGCGGCGGCGGAAAGATGCTCTGGGAGATGACTACGGGCTCCCGTACAGACATTTATACGATGAATGAATCAGATACTTCAGGCGGATTATCCGCCTTCAAAAGTTATCGAATACTGAGAGTCATCCTCGCACAGGAAGACGCTCAGGTACTTCTGCTGACGGGCTCGGGCATGGCATTTCAGAACCAGCATTATATTGCAGCGGCCGTCTGGAAGGCCCTTCGCGAAACAGCAACCCCGCTTCCCTGCCTTCTGCGGTTTGGCGGGACTGCCGAGGATAAGGCACAGGAACTATTCGAGATGATACACGACTTTCTTCCCGTTCCGGTAAAGGTGTATCCCCCGGAGATATTCCCTAATGCAATGGTCGATGATATTTCGGAAATTGCGATGGAAACACCGCCAAAACTCAAACCTGCAGCTAAACCAGCCGGCAAACCGGCGATAAGCGTGAAAGTCCCTCACGCCGATATCTATTTCTATCCCGAACGGTGGAACAGCGATAAAACACCACCATCTGTCGAAGCCTGTCCGACGGGATTCCTCAAATGGACTGACGGAAAACTCGATACCAACCCGGATTCGAAGTGCATCGGCTGCCTGATGTGTGAAACCGCATCTATCCTCTTCGGGAACAGCGAACTTCTCATCCACCTTGAAATGCCGGAAGGAGTCGAATAATGACGGGAATACTGAAACACATCTGTGGAATAGACACACCGAAAACACTTGTATTCGGAATCACGGGAAAACAGGGACGCAGCAAGACCCGCCTGATGAAGAAATACGGAACCGAGATTGTTGCAGGATGCACCCCGGGCAAGGGCGGTCAGGAAGTCGACGGAATACAGGTTTTCAATTCCGCAAAAGAAGCTGTCGAAACATTCCCTGAAATCAACACAGCAGTACTCTATGTTCCAGCATGGGCAATCAGGACCGCAGCCTTCGATGCAATGGATGCAGGAATCAGGTTTCTTGTCCTTACCGCAGACGGTGTACCCACTCAGGATGAAATTGCCATCAAGGAATACTCGATAGAGAAGAATGTGTCGTACATCGGTCCGAATACAGTCGGTATGCTCGATACTGAAGGATATCTTTTCGGACTCATTGGCGGGAGTGCCACATGGGCTAAACGAAACTACAAACCCGGTTACGTCGGTGTCATATCACGCTCAGGGGGACTCTCTCAACTCCTTGCTTCCTTCCATTGCAGACCGAACCTTCCCGGTCCTCGAAAGGATGGAACATTCGGGCCGCTCTGGGGAGAAGACTATCCCGGACTTTCCGCTGTCCTGTGCATCGGCGGTGATCCCGTTCCGGGTATTTCTATGCTTGATGCAGCACGGGCATTCGAACAAGACCCGCGCACAAAGGTAATTGTAATCTACGGTGAAACAGGAACTACTCAGGAAAACGACCTCGCCGAAGCGGTAGCAGCTGGAGAGATAACGAAACCCATAACCGTCTATCTCGGGGGGAAATTCACGAAGGCCGGAGTGGCACAGAGTCACGCAGGAGCAATGATTCGCAACGAGTCAGAGACCTACACTGCCAAGCGCCAAGCCCTCGAAGAAGCCGGGATAACTGTCGTCGAACGCCCTGACGCAGTCTTCGCCCTCGGGGTCGGACTTAGAACCCAACGTTTGTGAAAGTTATTTTAGTATAATAAACAGACATATCCTTGGTTCATGGATATAATAGTTCAGTTCCAGTTAATCGGCTCTCCCGTGTATGTTGAATCGAAATAGAGTTTGGGAGTCTCCCAGAAGATATCCGCCGTTACTTCATCTATCAGTATTATTTTCATTAGCAAATGATGCTCAAGGATGAACATCTCAACTTCTTCTACATCTTCTATATATAAGTTATTCTGCATATAGATTCCATCTTCATATGATTGCTCTGTCATAAAAGCAGCGATTCCACGGGGTTTTTCATCTGTGATAAACCACATATTCATTGTCGCCCCCCCGCTTGAAGTCTGATATGCAAGAAATCGGGGATATGTAAAACCGGAATTACCAAAATGATCCAGGATATCTAATAGACATGTCTCCCCAAATATGAAATTCGGATAACCGCTGCTCTGGCCAATTTCTGTCATTCGATGTTCTATATATACAACTCTTCCTGTTGCGTACACCTCCTCTCCCAGATACCACAATACATTCAATATACTGCCATTATCAAGTTCCCATTCCTGTTCGACAGCAACATTCCGATAAGCGAAATCATCCTCATAAGAGTTGAAGATGTTAACATATCGGTCATTCAAAGTGTCTATCAACGAAAGTCCATCCCCGATGGAGACCCCGCATAGTGAATTCGAGAAGACCGGTGTGCTTGAAAGCACAAGGACCAATATCGACAGAAAAATCAAATTGCTCACTGGAAACCTCTCTTCATTAAGTCAGTGTTCTTTACAGTGATATCTAATGTATGCTACATAGTTCCATTTTCTGATTTATCGATTTACTGACCTTCACATTTTCCAAAACAGTAATTGCCATGTCGCCTCTGCCAGACGCAGTACCCTCTCTTGTGCAGTTTTTCAGCAAGTTCGATTCGATCGCTTCTGCTTCCTTCTGTGTAGCAATCGGATTATAGTTCTCGTATTTCTTAGAACGGAGACCATTCTTCTTAATCCCGTATTTCAAAACCACGCGCGATGCAAGATGGTACCCTATCTTATTGATATAATCTGTGATGTGCTGTTGGTATCTTTCTTCGGGAGTTTTGGAAGTATAACCTACATATACACACACGGGTTTCCTTCGTTGTAATCCGGATTTGCTTTCATGACCTTCCTTGTTTTGGAAAACTCAGGAGAGAGTGCTATTACATAAACAAATATGTCTTGGTTTTACTCACCTAATTCCCTGCATGATTCATCCGTACGAAAGAGTGCTTTGTCCGTTTATTATAGAGTTTCATCTTTCACAAACGTTGGGTTCTAAGTCCGACCCCGGATCAGTTTTGCCGTCTGCCGGAGGTTGCCGGGGGCGGATGCTTCTACAAGGTAGAGCCCTTCGGGGATTCCCTGTAAATCGAGAGTTCTTTCATCACCTGTCAAATCAATCTCCTGCAACATTCTTCCCGTCAGGTCGAATATCCTTACGGTAATGTCGCTGTTCTCCATCCCACGCCAGAATATCTCCGTCGAAAAACTAGGGGCAGGATTGGGAAAGAAGTGCAGTGTGCCTGTACCAAACGGTGGCGGTGACGGCTGTTCGCTTATCCCTGTGAGATGCGGAGACAGGATATTATTGTCAGGGTCGAACTCGACACTTGTCGGCTCGAAACTCACAGTGAAGTTCTCGGATTGAGTCTGAGCATCATTCCACATTACAAGCAGTGTATCATCAGATGCTCCGCTTACAAGGAACTCAAGTGGCATAGTGAAGATCGGGCCCACAGTCTGAATCTGTTCCACTTCGATACTGACTGTCCAGTCAGAACCGCTCTGTACCCACGAATATGATATATCATAAACCGGGTATCCCCAGTCCCATATCCAGGTATCGAAGAACCAGTCGATATCCTCACCGGAGACATTCTCGAAATGATCCCTCAGGTCATCCGTTGTGGCACTCGCATAACTGTGGTGATCGAAATACTCCATCAGGGACTCGTAGAAAATATCATCCCCCAGAACATACCGCAGCATGTGGAGAATGGATGCACCTTTCTGATATGTTGTGTAGCTCCACATTTCAGCAGGAGTTGTAGGTTCAGTCAGCGGAAATAGTTCACCGCTTTGCAGATAACGCTTCATGATGTTCAGCATATAATCATCGTATGATTCCTGACCGTAGTATTCAGCCCAGACGGCTTCGCAGTAAACTGCAAATCCCTCTGAGAGCCAGACATCGGACCATTCGAGTTCAGTAACACAGTCGCCCCACCAGTGATGGCTCATCTCGTGTGCAAGAAGCCAGTCATAATTGTTGTACCCGTTAATGGCAGACGCTATGTGATACACCTGGGTCAGATGTTCCATATCACCCTTTGGGGTTTGGACATAACTGAATTTCGTGTCCCATGGGTATTCAATGAATACCTCTTCATAGCGGTCCATCATCAGGTCGACATTCCGGAAACTGACAAGTGCATCTTCGATATCCCAGGGATACACATAGTACTTAATCCAGTCATAGGTCGAATCAGTCAGAACTTCGTAGTCGGAAACGGCAAATGCTGCAAGATAGGTTGACATTGGCTGAGGTTGCACCCAGTGAAAAAGCACAGTGCCGTCCTGATTATCCTGCATCCATGCCATATCACCGTTCGCAATTGCGTAAAGCGTATTCGGCACCGTAAGGTAGAACTCGATGCTTGCCTTGTCAGACGGATGATCCCAGCAGGGGAAAATGCACCTTCCAAGTGACGGAGGGTCTGTATACACCCCGACGCCCATGTGGTAGTAAACATAGGGATGGAACCAGAAACCGCCGAAACCGCCCCCCCCTTCATTCCAGGGGATTCCCCCATAGGAAATGTAAACAGTAGTAGTATCTCCTAAACTAATTGTCTCTGACAGAGTTACGAATACTGAATCTTCAATCTGTTCCCATTCAAGCACCCCCGAAGCATCCCATACGGAATCGACTTCGAGTTGAATCAAATCGAATCTGACATCCGTGATATCAGGACCTGAAGAAGTCAATTTGATACCTGCATAACCCTCCAACTTCTCTTCTTCCGGGAGAACTTCGAGGTTCACGGTATAGTGGACTGCATCATAATTGTGTTCTTCATCAGATGTCTGATACGACTGAGTCCGGTCATTGCTGGGTACATGTCGCGTCAGTGCATGAAAGTCAGGTGTGTCTCCCGGTGAACTCAGCATTGCGAACAATATTAGCAAATATGTCATTATGTGCGACCTCTCTTAAAGATTAAACCCCCTGTAAACTCACGCAGCAGACTTGTTTTAGGCAGGAGTTCGATGTCTATAGTCTCTATACAGTCAAGCAGTCGAAGCAACCGCTGTGCAGTGCTGAAAGCCGGTGAACCCATTTCAATAGACTTGAGAATCGGTTCAGCGAATTTTTTCAACACGGGAAGCTCCACCGGCAGAGATGAATTGAACATTGCATCCGCCTGCTCCTGGTAGGGATAGATGTTATTTCGCTCACCCCGTTTTACGCTGGCCCATATCAATATTGTATCTTCTGCGCTATACCCCCGTTGGGTACTATCTCTTACCATTCTCCGAATAAGCCTGCTGTCTGAAGTGGACATACGTGTAAGCCGGTCTATATTCAGCTGAGTAAGCGCAGAAACATATATTTTGTACTTCGAATCAGGCGATATCCCGGGTGTCAACGCATCATTAAGCCCGTGTATGCCTTCGAGTATAAGCATTTCACGGGGAGCAAGTGTTATCTTCTGCTCTCCGTCATTCCTAACTCCTTTCTGAAAATCGAAAACCGGAAGATATACCTCTTCACCCTTCAACATAGCCTTGAGTTGGTTACTGAGTAGCTCTGTTTCGATCGCTTCGATACATTCGAAATCAGGTTCACCGTTCTCATCGATTGGCGTATCTCCACGGTTTTTAAAGTAGTTATCGAGATTTATGACTTTTGCCTTAAAACCCTGTGCACGGAGATATGTCCGAAGCAGAAGAGCAAAGGTAGTTTTCCCGCTCGATGACGGACCGGCGATAGTGATAATTCGACGCTTTGGAAACGCATCTTCAAGGTCCTTAACTATTTCCACCATTCTGTAGGTTTGGTAGAAGTGGCTCATTATAAGAACTTTCCGACCGCCATCCTCTTCTATATGCTTGTTGAGTTGATCGATATTCTGAACCTGCATCCGTGTACCGTGCTGCTCCTCGAGGTCGAATTCATGTTCGAGTTTTCTCCTTGGTTTCCATACAGGTATTTCAGGCCAGTTCGCTGAACCGGGGAACCGCAGAACAAAACTGCCATCTGAAGGCTTAATTTCCCATTTGTCCAGCCATGATGTATCGGGAACTGCGGGTCCCATTGCAAATGCGGATGATGACCCCAGCACATTTGCTCTGAAATCTCCGTTCTCTGACTTCCAACCTGCTAGTTTCATACAGTCCGCCGGAAGAGTTGAAGGATCTTTTGTGTGAACATATTTTATTGGTAGTGCTTCATTTACAACCTTTTTCAGTTCTTCGGTGAGTTCTGCTGCAATCTCTTTCGATGAACATTCAGGTCTGTTGTCGAAACGGCACCTGTATCCAAGCGATATGGAGTGCTCTATCCATAACTTCGAATCCGGATATACTCTCTTCGCAGCCGCATCAAGAGCTAATATGAGCCCCCTGCGATAAACTTCCCTGCCTGCTGAAGTCCATTTCAAGACTCCTTCCAGTTTTGTTTCAGGTTTAACCTCATCTGAGAGAGACAAAAGTTCTCCGCTTTCGAGCCTGGCTGCAATACAGTTTTTGTTCAAGAGTTCAATTACTTCTACTTTCAATTCATTTCCTTTCTTTTAACATATCACCCTAAAGATACTCTAGTTTGCCGGCATAGAAAAGGTTGATTTTATTATGGCAAATGGAGATCTCATAATTAAGAATTCATTCAGCACAGATGATATTACATCATGTTATATATCTGCATTACATGCGTAGTTACATGCCATTCCATAACACTGTACTGTAGTGTTTCGAAGAAGACATTCCGTGAACATAGAGTGTGTAATGCTGTTTTATTTAGCGATGCTTCTATTTTGAAACCACTTATGTCAATTCCCTGACACCTACTCCGGGATGATTACAGGCTTATTAGTACCTACGTCTTAGAGTGTGTTTTAATTATATAATAAAATGTTGTTACTATTATGCTGTATCGTTTCGAAGATATTTCCCACATTGATATAGATATACCTGCATGCAATACATTATCTGTTCATTTGATGGCGAGTTACGGCACAGCCCACAGCATTGTCCGCAAATCGAATCGTTTACCTTCCCCTGATACAGCCGTTTTGTCGCAAAATTATTTTCAGTGTAATTTTCACCTCCTCTCCCCTTTCAGTTTTTCGACTGTGGTTTCGGATAATTCGGAGATTCAAAAATATTGTACTTTGAAAATTGAGCCGAACAGTGACATTTCAGAAAATCCTAAAGACAGGAATAAATTGTGAGGATATCAGAAAACGCAAACCGTTTCCAAAAACTGGAATCGAGCAGCGGAAACCAAAAGTGAAAATATCGAGCCTGAGAATCATGATATTTGAAGTGCCTGAGATATGACGAAATAACAGTCCAAAAAGTGCAACTTGACCAGAATGTAAAAATAGACGATTATACTTATTGGGATAAATGGATGAAATTCGGAGGTAAAATTGGCAGCAGGATGCATATTTGCAATGATTTTCACTCTATCATCCCCCTATGTTACACTGGATGCAAGTGACTATCTTGCTCCCGGAACCACTGCAGTTTACCCGATCACATTCGAAGAAGGACGCGAGTACTGGATTGTTCTTGATTTCGATACTGACCTCGTTGTTGACCTAGACATAGTTATCTCGTCGAATGAGATGGATTATGAACAATTTATGATGCTGCCTTATTATGAAGATTATATGTACGCCATTGAATTCTCTATCGCTGAGGGCTGTACTGAAGGAACTGAAGATTTTCTTGTAACAGGACCTTACACCGGAGCTGTATATCTCGTCATACACGATATCGGGGGGACCGGCGGAGACTACCATTTCAAGGTCTACTGAGTCCGGAACCACTCCCGACGACTTCACTGTCCTCTCTTTGAATCAGCAGGTTTCAGGACTTCTACAGATAGCCTTTCCATATCCTGTCTGGCTGCGCGGTGAAGTTGCAGCAACACCAAGACCGAATAGAAGCGGACATGCTTATTTTCAACTGGTTGAACCATCCCCGACCGGAGCCGGACAACATGCGGCTTCGATAGACTGTACATTATTCAAAGGTTCGCGTCAGAGAGTCATTCAGGAGTTTGCCCGCGCAGGACTTGTTTTCGATTTGAAGGAGGGGATGAACATTCGCGCCATCGGCAGAGTGTCTCTCTGGGATGCAGCCGGCAGATACCAGTTCATCATCGAACGGATAGATCCGGCATGGCAGTATGCTGATCAAGTTCAGCACCTGCGAAAACTCGTGGATAAATTGACGAAAGAGGGGGTTCTTGAAAAGAACGGCGAACTCGACTTTCCATCCCTGCCTTTGAGAATAGGCTTGATAACATCAAAGGATTCTGCCGCTCATCACGACTTCATGCACGGTCTTCGCGAAAGCGGATTCCCCTTCGAAGTGTTTGTTTCCTGGGGTGTCATGCAGGGTACGGATACTGCTTCGAGCATCATCGCTGCACTAAACAGACTGCTTTCAGTTCCGGCTCTGGATGCGGTTGTAATCACTCGTGGAGGCGGCTCTTCCCTCGACCTTGCGTGGTTTAATGATGAAGGTATTGCCCGGGCTATCTCGCAGATGCCGTGGCCTGTGATTTCCGGAATCGGACATGAGATAGACACGACTCTCCCCGATTATATATCCCATACAAGAGCGAAAACCCCAACACATGCTGCTGATATTCTCGTAAATGCCGTCGCGGATATTCACGACACTGTAGAATCCCTGGCAAACATACTTCAAAAGACTGCTTTCTCCGGATTCTCCAAGGCAGACAGTCGCCTCTCGACTCTTGCAGAACTTCTGTCGAATTCTGTCGGTATGATATCAGGTGTCAGAAAGCGTGAGTTGGACATGCTTAATGCCTGGATTCTGAAACAGAGCAGTGATAAATTACAGAATTTAGGGACTCTTCTCAGTAAACTGGCAGGCAGATTCGTAGATACTGTCTCCGGAGAATTCCCGTATCATAGGAAAAGAGAACTTCAGGAGTGTACGCGCCGCTTGATTGCAGTTTCTGAGCGAAGACTCGATTCAGCAAACATCGAAATGAAAAACTATGCTCTTCTTACCACAGCAGTCGACCCTGTTCAAATGTATGAGCGGGGCTGGGCTGCTGTGAGAGATTCTGACGGGAATCTCCTGAAGTCAGTCCGCAATATCCGCAAGGATAACGAGATTCACATTACTCTCAGTGACGGGGAGATACACGCAACCACAAACAAGATTGTTAGAAGAACGAAAGAGGATTGTAATGAATGACAAACGCGAAAAGAAAATCACTCCATCCTATGAGGATGATATCGAAGAACTGACATCACTCGTGGATGAAATAGGCAAAGACGACTTACCTGTGGATCTGCTCGAGGGTAAAGTCAAACGGGCTGCAGAACTCATCAGAAGTCTCCGCGAAAGACTGTCTGCAACCGAAACAGCTGTCAAGGAAGTCCTTGAAGATTTGAAAGAATAGCGCGGTACCGTACGGTACTGGCTACGCAATAAACTAAATGACGGACGGTACTACCGAAGCGAAATGGGTCCAGCCGTCGGCCCGGGTGACGGTGACGGTGACGAAATCGCCGGGGGAAAATGATGTTCCCTCGAGTATGACAACCCGGTTGCCGGTGGTCCTGGCGGCCTGTTGATTATCCCCTTTTGCGTCACCCAGAATCAGGACTTCCATCTCTCTACCGAGCAGTTCTGATGACTTCTCCATTGTAATCCGGTGTTGGACCTTCTGCAAATGCTGAAGTCTTTTCAATCGTTCCTCTTCAGGTACGGGGTTTTCTATTCTGCACGCTTCAGTTCCGCTTCTTTCTGAGTACTTGAAGAGGAATGCATAGTCATATCTGACTCTCTCCATTAGTTCTACTGTATCATTGAATTCTTCTTCGGTTTCCCCGGGAAAGCCTGCAATTACATCTGTGGACAGGACTATACCCGGCATGGCTTCATGTAGAGAGTCAATTTTACTTAGATATTCATCTACTGTATAACCCCGCTTCATCTCCGAGAGTATCCGGTTATTTCCGGATTGAACAGGAAGATGAAGCTGATTGCATATATTCCCGTGTGAAGTCATTACATCGATGACTTCAGGGCTCATATCACGGGGATGGCTTGTTACGAAGCGTAATCTCGAAGGACCTGCAGCATCTGCAGCCGATTCAAGCAATTCCGCAAATCCGATACCACTGCAATTGTATGAATTCACATTCTGCCCAAGAAGAGTAATTTCACGGAAACCCTTCTTCGAAAGTTCGGTGATCTCACTCAGGATATGTCTGCTGTCGTGACTTCTTTCCCTTCCCCTTACATAAGGAACAATGCAGTATGAACAGAAATTACTACAGCCGCGCATGATCGTAACAAATGCTCTCGGGAAATCATTACGGATGATATTCACTTTCGAGTAATCACATCCATCAAGTTCGACAGCCGCATCACGGGTACTCTCTTCAATGAGTTTCGGGAGTTCCAGATAGCAGTCCGGTCCCACGACAAGGTCGAGGTCCGGAAATCGACCGAGAAGTTCGGAACCGTGTTCCTGCGCCACACAGCCACATAGAATCAACAGGACTTTCTCTCTCTGCTGTGAGCGTCTTATACCACCTATCTGAGCGGTCCTGCCGAGTACGCGTGTTTCAGCATGTTCTCTTACGGCACAGGAGATTATCAGCACAATATCTGCTGAATCAATATCAGGACTTTGTGAATATCCGGTTGCATCGAGTATTCCGGAAATAATCTCGGAATCGTGCAGATTCATCTGACAACCGTATGTATTTATGAAATATGTCTGATGCATACTTTTAGCCCGGAAGTATCAGTTCCATGACAATACCTGCAATGATAGGTATTCTGAAATTGTCGTCCAGCGGAAGTTCGAACAATTCTGCCAGGGTTGCAGCTACCGCACCTGCAAGGAGCACAATCGGAGTGAGATGCCACCCAAGCCACGGTGAAACCCAGAGAAGTACTAAACCGGCAAGTATGCAGGTACAGAGGAATGCCAGACTGCCTTCGAGAGTTCTCTTCCCCACCAGTCTAATCCTCCCATAGTTCTTGCCGATCAATGCTGCAGCACTGTCTCCAAGACTGAGAAATACCAATGTAACAACAGCAATAGGTTCCCTGAACATGAATATGGTCAGAGCAGCAGCGGTCACGAGAATTGTGGAGGCAGTCATGCCACCTCCGATTTCCTTATCGCGGAGAACTCTTCCAAACAATGTAAGGAAGAAGTTCTTCAAGGGACGGTGACGGGTTTTCAGAATATCTATTACCACCATTAGAATAGCAAGAAGAGCAAGTCCGGTAACCATATACATCTTTCCGTTTTTAGGAAAATGATAAAAGAGGAATACAGTCCCGATTGGAAAAACAATCGAACCTATATGAAATATTTTCCTCAGAGATTCTTCTACAAATGCCATAATTACGCTATTAGATGGCTCAGAAGCCCACCCCTAGTGAGATTCGATGTGTATTGTCCAGTTCCTGATGACTCAAATATGCATAGTCGAGATGAACGGGATGGTCGAAGAGCCCGAATTGCACTCCCAGGCCGGCTGTCATATCGTCACGGGATAGCCCAATACGCAGGGCAACCAGCTCTTTTACCAGGAATTCAGTACCGATATGGGTATCGAGGCTGATGCCGGAAAAGTGATATTGAGCTGCATATTCACGCCCTTCGAATTGGAAATCGCAGTCGACGGCAAAAGTGAGTATAGTGCTGAATTTGGTCAGTGGCCATTGAAATGCAGTTCCCACTTTCACAGTAGGCAGGATACTCTCACTGCTTCCGGTATCCCAGAATACATGCGTACCTGAAATATCCTGCAGCATTAATGCGAATGTGAAGCTATTGGAAGGCTGCCATCGCCCTCCAATATCCAGTCCGAGACCGAAAGCACTGTAACCCATAAGTGATCTATGGATGATCTTTGCAGATGCACCCAATGAAAATGTTGGAGATAGGCGCTTCGACCATGAGAGATAAAGTGCCAGATCAACACCGCTTCCATATGTTATTCTGTCTTCATCGTAAATTAGTTCTTCCCCCGGGTCCCATTCTCCGTTACCTTCTGTACCTCCGGGATTGGTCTGGGGGTCATAGTCATCATCTCCCGAATCGCCCGGTTCACCGGTGCCGTCGACACCAAATACACCATCAGAACCTGTATCATACCACTCTAATTGAGTTGTATTTGCTATATCACCTGCATCTGTTCTAAAGAGGGATGCTCCAAGGCCTGTAGTCCCATCTGCCCTACCATATCCGAGATAGTCATAACTGATGAGTCCGCCAAATCTCTCTGAATGCATGAACTGGGCTACCTGCCCTTCAATCAATGCAAGTCCTGCAGGATTCCAGTACCCAGCTGAAGCATCTGATGCTATCGCACAGAAAGCACCGCCCATAGCAAGCGGACGGGCTCCTGCTCCAACATACAAAAACTCACCGGCATATTTGGATGCAGCTGCTATGGATACACAGATGATAATAGGTAGTAACAAGTATTTAGACATTTTCAGTATTTTGGGTTGGAGTCAGAAATAAAACTGATAATCGTATTTCTATCTTCCTCGGGAAGCCGTGTGAAGAAAAGCCCGATTCCAAAAGACCCATCCTGCAGTTCTTCCTCGCGGATAACAACAGCCTTTGCCTGAATCTCACGGCTGCCGTTGATTCTCAGAACAATTTCGACCATGGTAAGCTCTCCAATTCTTTGAGAACTTATGCAGTAGACACCCGAAGCGCTCAAGTTCATTGCAGTTACCAGCATCACCGGTAAATCCTGAACATAGAGCGTAACATCACAATCCAGATTCGCCCTGTTCAGAAACCGTCTGTTCTTCGAATTGTTCAGATTTTCCATATCTCCCATTCATTTATTTACACACTTACAATAATACTAATTTTGTTGAATAGTTCCTAATTGTCAATATTAGCAAATGGGGACGGAGGAGCAGTCTATCCGCATTGCTCCTCCGTCCCCTTATATTACCTGCATGAAACAGAAATTTACTTTCACCGATGAAGAAACGGCTGCAGGCAGGTTAATGGCCGCTGTATCCTACCTTTCAATCGTTGGTTTCATCATAGCCTACTTCTCAAGCAGGGAGAACCGGTATGTGCGCTATCATGCACAGCAGAGCATGGCTTTGATCATAATGTTGCCGTTCATAATAATCCCTGTTCTCGGCTGGATACTGCTGTTATCGATAATCATCTTTTCCATCATGGGGATCAGAAATGCGCTCACGGATAAACCAATACCTGTTCCGGTATTCGGTTCGCTCGGGTACAGATTCGAACTTCTTCTGCCCACAAGGAGGTAACATGCCGGTAACACAGACCGAAATAGACTATGTAAGAAAGCTTATCTCAAGTGGTGCTACAGGCAGAGCCGGTATTGTCATCAACAGAATGCACCCCGCCGATGTTGCCGAACTCTTCGGGACATTTACTCCTTCTGAAGCTACTTCACTCGTCGAGGTTCTCTTCAAACAGAAGATCGCCGGGGATGTATTGGCAGAACTTCCCGAAGGAATCCTGACGGAAGTACTGGAGCGGCTCGATGAAACGACAACGGTCGAACTCATCAGCAGCCTGGATTCGAATGATGCACTGCTCTTCTTCGAAGCAATACCTGAAGACGAACACGACAATCTCCTGAATCTACTTCCGAAAACAAACCGTAGGAAGATAGAGCAGCTTCTGATGTACCCTGAAGATTCATGCGGATACTGCATGAGCACCAGTTTCATGGCCATAGGATCAGGTCTTACAGCAGCAGAAGCGGTAGAGCAGATAAGAACCCAGAGTGAAGATGTCGATGTTCCGTTTTATGTCTATGTCATCGAAGAGGATGACATACTGACAGGAGTCATACCCCTTCGAAGACTGATTACCTGCCCCCAGAATACTCAGGTAAGGAAGATCATGATGCAGGACCCCTTCACTGTAAATGCAAATTCAGACCGTGAAGAGGCGGCAACACTGGCTCGTAAATATGACATTATGGCAATCCCTGTAGTGAATGACAGTCATAAATTGATTGGAGTGATTCCGGGTGACAGTCTCTTCGATGTGATGGAAGTGGAAGCAACCGAAGATATGTACAGAATGGCGGGGCTTTCAGAGGATGACAGAATATTCAGCCCTGTCTCTACAGCATTTAAGCAGCGCTTCCCCTGGATATGGATAAACCTCTTTACTGCCTTTGTAGCATCCATGGTTGTCAGGGCATTTCAAGGGACAATCGAATCTTTCGCAACACTGGTTGCTTTTATGCCTATCGTTGCCGGGATGGGTGGAAATACGGGAAATCAGTCCCTGGTTGTAATCACCCGCGGCATAGCCCTGGGTGAGATGGAATTTTCATCCGGATGGAAAGCTATTCTCAAGGAAGCCCGTGTGGGATTTCTCTGCGGATTCATAGCCGGGATAGTAGCCACAGCTGTTGCTGTTATTTTTCCGGGTTCAGGTCATTCTGCGATTCGCTGGTACCTCGGCCTTGTAATCTTCCTGGCGATGGTAGGCAACATGTTCCTTGCCGGGCTGCTCGGGGCTGCAATCCCGCTTATTCTCAGAGCATTGGGACGCGACCCTGCACTCGGAAGTAACATCCTCCTTACAGCATTCACAGACTCCCTCGGTTATCTTCTTCTGCTCGGTCTCGGAATGCTGCTTCTCAATCAGTAATTCTTGTTACGGGGACAATTGAAACATACTGTACATACGAAAAGCGGAGTCACGGAAATCAAAACTGCTGACCCGTATAGTTCCTCGCTACAGCTGACAGATGATGACTTATACCTTTTCTCAGAAGGTACACATACAGAGATATACAACCGCTTTGGCGCACAGATATGGAGAGCCGGTGAAACAGACGGTGTTCTCTTCTCCGTCTGGGCTCCCAATGCCAAAACCGTAAGTGTAATAGGAGACTTCAACAGCTGGGACAGAGAACTGCATTTAATGCACAACCGCGGCAGTTCTGGCATCTGGGAACTTTTCATCCCGGGCATTACCGAAGGAAGCCTTTATAAATTCTCGATTGAAACTAACAGCGGTGACATACTCGAAAAGTCCGACCCTCTCGCACATTTCTCCGAACTGCGTCCACGCACCGCGTCCGTGGTCTATGATATCGACAGGTTCCGCTGGTCTGATGACGACTGGATGCAGAAAAGGGAATCGATAATTCCACATTCAGCACCTGTTTCCATATACGAACTGCATGCTCCCTCCTGGCGCCGGCCTGAAACCGGAGTATTCCTTACATGGAAGGAACTCTCGACAGTTTTGATACCGTATATAGAAAGACTCGAGTTTACGCACATAGAACTTCTCCCCATCATGGAACATCCTTTCGACGGTTCCTGGGGATATCAGACGCTTGGATATTTCGCCCCCACGAGCAGACTTGGCACCCCGACTGATTTTCAGGAGTTTGTCGACGAATGCCACAGAAATGACATCGGGGTAATTCTCGACTGGGCACCGGCTCATTTTCCTGCAGACGAATCAGGGCTGGCAAAGTTCGATGGGACCTATCTTTATGAACACAAAGACAAAAGACTTGGATTTCATCCTGACTGGAACACACACATCTTCAATTATGACAGGAAGGAAGTCTCCGGGTTTCTGACTGCAAGCGCATTGTTCTGGCTCGACAAGTATCATATAGACGGCATCCGAATGGATGCTGTCGCATCAATGCTTTACAGGGATTACTCCCGCAAAGACGGGGAATGGATTCCGAATGAATTCGGCGGCAGAGAGAATCTCGGAGCGGTTGGCTTCATCAGGAAACTGAATGAAAAGGCTCATGCAATGCACCCTGGTATAGTGATGATTGCAGAAGAAAGCACTGCATGGCCCGGCGTCACAACACCTGTCTCCGACGGCGGACTCGGCTTCACATTCAAATGGAATATGGGATGGATGAACGACACATTGAAGTTTTTTACCGAGGATCCCGTAGATAGAAAACACCACTTCGATAAACTCACATTTTCACTTCTTTACGCTTTCAGCGAGCATTTCATGCTTCCCATCTCTCATGACGAAGTTGTTCACGAGAAGCAATCCCTGGTAAACAAGTTCCCAGGTGATAAATGGCATAAACTCGCTAATCTAAGACTCTTCCTTGCGTATATGTGGGCACATCCCGGCAAACAGCTCCTGTTCATGGGGAGCGAATTTGCGCAATGGGATGAATGGAACCATGATATTGAACTTGACTGGAAACTTCTCGACTTCCCCGAACATTCGGGCATTTCCAGTTTGCTTACTGACCTGAATGAACTTTACAGAACCTCTCCACCATTCTTCGAACTCGATTCCGACCCAGGGGGATTTCAGTGGATAGACCATACTGATACTGATAACTCTGTTATTTCATTCAGCAGACACTCGGCAGGCGGAGAGAATATCATCTGTGTGTTCAATCTGACCCAGGTAATTCGTAACGGGTACAAACTCGGTGTCCCCGAAAGTGGAACCTATGCTGAGCTGCTTAATACCGATTCCCGGTTCTATGACGGTTCAGACAAGGGTAACCTCGGGAAAACTGCATCCGTTTCTGAAAACAGTCACGGATTCGAACATTCGATAGAACTTACACTGCCCCCTCTTGCCGCCGTCTTCCTGAAGAAGATATAGTTTACTTGTTAAACAGAATATTTCTATATAGATTTATGTTGTTGTTTATTATCTCATAGTACAAAATCCGGAGGTTCCCATGAAGTATTTTGCCCTTTTGTTTTTAGTTCCAATTGCTGCTTTTGCTGTCGAGGAGATTCTCTTTTCCCAGTACAATGTCAATTTTGGACTCGATGCTGATTACTATGTCATAGATGACGGTACTTGGGCCGGCTGGAATCCTGAAGTGAACCAGTGGGACTTTTCAGGACTTTCAAGTACATCGTATACTACTATCAGGGTAGGCAGCACTTCAGGTATGCCGAGTGCGGGAGACTTTCCGGAAGCCGACTACTGCGAAGTGATTACCTATCCTGATGTCGATGACATGTACGGTTATTTTTCGGCAATCGGAGCAGGTAATACCGGTACCTGCACACAGTACGGCGGTTTCACAACCTCAGAGGGATATGAAATTACCGCAGATTTTTCCGAACCCCGCATTGTTTTCGATTTCCCAATGTATGTAGGTGACACCTGGAATGCACACTATGAATTCGAAGTTTCCGTCTGGCCGTTTACATTCTACTTTGAAGAGTGGCATAATGTAGAAGTCGTCGGTGAAGGCAGAGTTAAGGTACCGGCCGGAGGTGATGACTGGTGGCCGTGCATGGTCATCCTCGACCATTTCGTACACATCGATGACTTCGGGTATGATGAAGACAGGCTCGTTTATTCGTGGCTTGTTCCGGATGGTTTCGCCGGTGCCGGATTCCCAAAGACAAACGGTGTTGTTTCCATATCAAGCGTAAACAATGAGACAAATCCGCAGTTCACGAGTTACGGTTCGATGGAACTCTGCTACCAGACTACGGCCAACCCTGACCCGTGGGTCTCCCTGCAACGCACCACCTGGGGCTCCATCAAAAGTGGGACGGGGACGGAGTAAACTCCGTCAACTAACTTGGCTGGATAACATCCAAGTAGCCTAGTTAAATGCTTTAGAGTAAATGCCGGGTAGATTTAAGCGTCTGCCCTGTTCTGCATGCCGCACCATATAAAGAGGACTCCGGGTAATCCCAGGAGAATAAAATACGGTCCCCGTGGGAAAGTACCCGAAAACAGATAATCACACAGGTAAAACACAATCAGGGACCCAACTGTCATGATTCCCCCTGTTAGTTCGAATTTCCAGGAGATGACCAGCCCCGCCCATAGCAACAGGAAGAAACCCATCATGATCGATTCATGAAGAGTCATTTCAAGAAAAGGAAGTACTCCGTCCCCCGCTATGTGACCGATAGACATCACGAGAATGAAGAGAACCGCTATTGCAGAATAGACTCTGGCGATTACTCGTAACATTCGCATGATTCCAAATCCCCCCGTTTACAGTCAGATACTTTTGTCTTTACTATATTACAATGAATCCGTTATTCACAACTGTTTACTCTCACACTGACAGGTAGGTATAAATTACTTGAATTCAGATAAGCTCTTCATTGGAATCATCCGTGCTGAACTGCATTTTCCCGGATGCAGATCTCTGAAAGGAAGAAGGAAGTATCTCCGTTCCCTTCGAGACCGGCTCCGCAATCTGGGACTTTCGACTACCCAATATGGAAATGCAGACTTAATTCAACATGCATGGCTCGGTGCATCCTTTGTATCGGGAACATATTCAAAAGTACAGCATATGCTCGATAAGGCATCCGAACTATTCTATAATCCCGAATGGGAACTCATCAATGTAGAGACAGATATCATTACACCTGATTCGTTCGAAAAGGAGGACTGAAATGAAATCACATAGAGAATACCTGTGGTTTACCACACCGGAGAGACGTGGCTACATCAACATCACTCCCGCCGTGAATGAAGAACTGCACAGAAGCGGTATAAAGGAAGGGCTCTGCCTTGTGAATGCCATGCACATCACTGCAAGCGTGTATATCAACGACGACGAACCAGGACTCCTGCGGGACTATGACGACTGGCTCGAAGAACTTGCTCCCCACGAACCGATAGAGCATTACAGACACAATCGCACCGGTGAGGATAACGGAGATGCTCACCACAAGCGTCAGATAATGGGTAGAGAAGTCGTAGTGGCTGTTACTGAAGGAAGACTCGATTTTGGTCCCTGGGAACAGATTTTCTACGGTGAATTCGACGGGAGACGCAGAAAACGCGTCCTCGTGAAGATAATCGGAGAATAATCTACTTGATTGAGTGTATTTATAAGTATCTTGATAAATGCGATGTGAAAATACGATTTTCCATGCAGATATGTTCAGAATTCATCTCACGAAAGGAAATGAAATGAAATATCTCTTAACGGTACTGGTACTCCTCATTCCGGCACTTTTCATGTCTTCAGTGTTCGCTTCACAGGAAACCTATGAATATCCGGCTATGCTTACTGTGACAGGATATGGTATGGCGGGTGCAGAACCGGATATTGCTACGGTCGTCTTCGGAGTGGATCTGGTTCGCGATAACCCAGGAATCGCAGTAGAGGAAGCTGCAGGCATAATCAACAACGCTATGGGTGCAGCAAGAAATGCAGGTGTCGATGGTGAAGATATGCACACAACAGGATATAACTTATGGGTACAGGAAGTCTATGATAACTACACATACGAATACACCGGTGAATTCGAATATTGTGTAAACCACTACATTTCTGTTGACATTCGTGACATCGATTCGGTCGGGGAAGTTCTGATAGCAATCGTCAATGCCGGCGCGAATTCAATCACAAGCGTGACCTACAGAGTCGAGGATACTTCCGGACTTTACACCGATGCCCGCCTGAATGCAGTTCAAAACGCCTGTGAGAAAGCACAGGAACTGGCTAACGGCTTTGATGTCACACTCGGAGAAGTACAGAACATCAGTGAATGGCTGAGCTATTACCCCTCTTACGATGCAGGATATTACAACTACGGCGGTGGTCAGGATGCATACTGCGAAGTTCCTCCTGTCACCCCCGGATCATACAGTGTCTCACTTGAATTGTCCGTCACTTTCGAACTGATTAGAAACGACTGATTCAATTTATTCGGGCGGTGTTTTTCACCGCCCTTTCTCTCCTTGACAAACCTATACTATCTGGAGTAAACTCTATACATGATAATTGAATCGATTTTACTTCAGATATTACTGATGCAGCTTCCGGTCATAACCGAAGTTGCTGTGCATCCCGTTAATGCCAGCGCCTGTCAGTTCGTCGAGATCTACAATCCGACAAGAGAACCAATTACACTGACCGGATATTCAGTAACGGACGGAGATGCTCTCGACAGCATAATGGCGTGGGATACGACCACCCATGGAACATTCCCGGGAACTGGGCTTGTTTTCGGGACGGATGTGATTCCGCCGCATGGAATCGCTGTTGTTTTCGAGCTCGATTATCCGACTGATTCTGTCTATTCCATTCCCGCAGGCACAATAATTCTTACAACGGGTGACCATACTATCTGCAACGGTCTGACCGCATCTAATGACCCGCTTACCCTCTTCGATGCCTACGGAACCGCTGACAGCAATGCAGTAAGCACTTACGGCACTCCCGTCCCGTCAGACACTTGGGAAGAGCGGGATGATGACGGGCTGGACAATATCCCTGTCGACCCTGGTGAAGGTAAAAGTGTGGAGCGCTTTCCCTATGACGCATCGGATTCGGAAATTGCATGGTTCGCCAGTCAGAATGGAGCAACTCCCGGCGCTCTCCCGGGACACCCTCCAGATACTGTAAATGTTGCATGTGACTCTGTCTGGACCATACCCAATGCACCCAATGCAGGAGAAGTATACGAAATATTCGCGATCTTCTCATGCTATGGTACGGTACTACCCCAGACAGGGGAACTTATCATCTTTCTCGATTCGCAGGGGAACCGTACAGCCGAACCAAATGAAGTACTGGCTTCCTGGAGTGCTCTTGATCTCATTCCCGGTACGGTTGATACACTCTCGGCCACATCATCTCTAGAGCAGGGGTGGTACCTCCCGGCAGGTGTCTCAACTGTAATCGAAGACGGATTCCACCATGATGACTATTCCTGTACACCGATATGCATTGCAGGCGGGATCGACCCGAACATAACCGAAGTCATGTGCAACCCGCTGAATGAGGATTCTGACGAATTCATCGAAATATACTATCCCGGACCCGGCATTTATCCGCTTCTTGGTTCTTCATTCACAGATGGTGACGGACTCGATCTAATCTGTAGCTGGACCGGAGTCTCACTCAATGATCCCGATGCAGTTTACATCCCGTATCTTCCTGAAGGTAATACAGCTCTTATTCTCGACCCCGAATACATGGACGGCACTCAACCCTATGATCTTCCGGAATCGACCTATGTCGCAACCGTCGAGAACTCAACCCTGGGTAACGGTTTGACCGGTACAGATCCGATAACGCTCTATGATGTCACCGGAACCACCCAGGCTTCTGTTGTATCTACCTACGGCACTCCGCTTCAGAATGATGACCCGCTGCTATGTGATGATGATGAACTCGACGGGATACCCTTTGACCCGGGCGAGAACTTCAGTGTGGAAAGAATCTTCACATATCTCCCGGATGTCGAATATGCATGGATTACCTCCCCCGAAGGCGGAACCCCCGGCAGCCCTTGCGAGTATTCACCGGTTACGGATTTTTCTGTCGATACTCTTTTAATAACAGAATCTTCATCCCGATTCCGGTCACAGGATATCACTATTACAGCAGTCATCTCGAATAACAGTACTCTGCCGGCTTCGAACGCAGAGATAACCCTGTTCTCAGACATGAATCTGGACTCGATTGCCCAGCCTTCGGAAATACTGCAGGTATTCTATACCGATTCACTCCTGCCCGGCGTAACCGATACTGTTTCGGTTAACACAACTGTTGAAAACGGAGGATATCTCTTCGGTGCAGCAGTCTATCATCCTGAAGATGAAAATCCGGCAAATGACATCAGACTGATGAGTTATCATTCCGGAGACATGAACTTCGTCATAACAGAAGTAATCTGTAATCCGGGTGATGAGGATTGCGATGAGTTCGTCGAAATATTCAATCCTGGCCCGGGTATGGTGAATATCAGTGGCTGTTCTTTTACCGATGGGGACGCAGTCGACATCATCATCCCCTGGGATGAAAGTGAACATGGTGTTATCTCCGACCCCGACGCAGTTCTCAGCACATACCTTCCCGAGGACGGGATAATTCTCATACTCGACTCTGAATATGCCATCGGAAACCAGCCGTATGACCTTCCTGAATCGACTTATGTTGCCACCACTCAGAATACTACTCTTGGGAACGGGTTTACGGGAACTGATCCTGTTACTCTGTATGATGCTTCAGGAACCACCCAGGCTTCTGTTGTATCTACATACGGAACTCCCCTTCAGAATGACGATCCGCTTCTGTGCGATGACGACGAACTCGACGGAATTCCCTACGACCCTGGGGAGAACTTCAGCGTCGAGAGGATATTCACATACCTTCCGGATGTCGAATACGCCTGGACTACCTCTCCTGAGGGAGGTACTCCCGGAGCACTGTGTGCCTGCTCTATTGCAACAGACCTGGCGGTTGACACTATCTTTGCGGCGGAACCTTCTTCACGGATGAATATCGGCAATGTGCTGATTACTGCAGTTATTTCGAATAACGGTACGATGCCTGTCTCGAATGCTGAGATAACACTCTTCTCTGATTTGAATTCGGATTCGACAGCACAACCGGGGGAGATACTCCAGGTATTCTATACGGATTCACTTATACCATCTACGGAAGACACCGTCTCCATCAATACCTCAATTCAACCCGGAGGATATCTGTTTGGAGCATCTGTCTACCATCCCGACGATGAGAATCCTTCGAATGACATCAAACTGAATACTCACTATTCAGGCAGACTGAATCTTGTCATAACAGAAGTGGTCTGCAATCCATCCGATGAAGATAATGATGAGTTTATTGAGATATTCAACCCCGGTCCCGGCATGCTGGACATTACCGGATGCTCCTTTACGGATGGTGATGCCGTCGATGCAATCATCCTGTGGGATGAAGCAGAGCTTGGGATTATTCAGGATTCGGATGTCCTTTTCACCCCCATCCTTGCGGAGAGTTCCTTCGCTGTAATTCTCGACAGCGAGTATGCGGTGGGTTCTCAACCGTGGGATTTCGCACCCGGAACCATCATTTTTACAACGGAGAACACTACCCTGGGAGACGGATTGACAAGAAATGACCCGCTGACCCTCTATGAATTCAGGGGTACCTCGAGAGAGAATATCACATCGACTTACGGTACACCGATAGATGCTGAAGACCCGCTTGGAAGAGATGACGACGGACTCGACGAGATTCCCTTCGACCCCGGTGAAGACAACAGCGTTCAGAAAATCGATCTGAACGAGCCTGATATTCAAAGCAACTGGGGGGTATCGGACGACGGACCGACACCAGGTGCTCCGCCCCCAGTGATAATCCATGGCATCGATGCCTGTGCTCTCTCCCTTGCCTGCAACCCTCCCATGGGTGCAGGCGAAACTTCCGTACTTCTTCTCGCGGACATAACAAATGCCGGGACCGATTCCATTCCATCGGGGGGGCTGACGGTCTATTTTTACGGTGACATGAATGAAAACAGTTATCCGGATGAAAATGAGTTAATCGACACTTATGTGTGCGGACCACTCTTACCGCGTGATACTCTTCAAGCGGACTGCCAATGGAGTGCTGTGCAGAATGAGATGGTCCTGTTTGCGATAATGGAATGCAGTGCTGACACTTTCGCCTTCGATGACACAACATCCTGTATCTGGAACTCCGCCGGGGACATCCGGCTGAATGAAATAATGTACAGCCCGAATCCCGGTGAACCTGAATGGGTTGAGATTGTAAATCCAACTGAGAATCCTGTTCTTCTCACAGGCTGGACCTTTTCCGATTCGAAAACTACGGTGGAATTCTGCCCTGATTCGATATCCCTGAACCCCGATGAATACGCGCTGATAGTGTCTGACTCCACTGAATTCAGGGAATGCTGGCCTTATGTAACATGCAGACTGTTCCAGCCCCCCGACTGGCCTGCCTTGAACAACACAACACAGCAGGGGGAAACCTGGGCAGACGAACTTTCGCTTTGTGATTCGCTCGGGATTATCGTCGATTATGTACCCTATGATGATGATTGGGGCGGCGGAAGGGGCATCAGCCTTGAGAAACTGGATGTGCTTCTTCAGGGATTCGACAGAGAAAACTGGGTGTCATGCGACAGCACCGGAACACCGGGTGAACCAAACACTTGTACCGGCTCATCGGGAACTGCGGATGGTGACCTTCTTGAGTTCAGCCCGAATCCGTTCTCTCCGGACAACGACGGCAGGGATGATATCCTGGCTATTGCAATGAATCCCGGCAGCGGACTCTATGAAATTACTCTGACTATCTACAACATACAGGGCAAACCGGTGAGAGAACTAATGAGAGACATCGAATCTGAGTCCTGTATTATAGAATGGGACGGTACAACCGATGACGGCAGCCGATTACCTGTAGGACGCTACATCATCTATCTATCCGCACGGGAAGTTTCGGGAAGTGACTTCTTTGAAACCTGTGCCGTCGTCATATTGGCAAGACCGTTGTAGTGCAAATGTTGCTCAGAGTACCATGACACTTAATTCTTCGAATTAAGTGTCATGGTACTTAGGAGAGTTTTAACCTTAGTTTTGCAAGCATGTCCTCCGTCATGGAGTCGAGAGTCCAGTCGGGCTTCCAGCCCCATTCAGCTTGAGCGGCTGAGTCATCGATACTCCGCGGCCAGGTATCTGCAATCTCCTGCCGGTAATCAGGTTCGTAAGTGACTTTGAAATCGGGAATGTGTTTTCTAATGCTGGCAGCGATGTCCTCGACTGTCATCGACAATGCTCCCACATTGAAATCACTGTGGTGTTTCAGATTGTCGAAATCTGCTTCGGCAAGGTCGAGTGTGGCTTTGATGCAATCCGGCATGTACATCATAGGAAGCATCGTGTCTTCACGGACAAAGCATGTGTATTCACCGTCTTCTATGGCTTTGTAATAAATATCAACGGCGTAATCCGTCGTGCCGCCGCCCGGCAGAGTCTCTGAAGAGATTATCCCGGGGTAACGAAGACCGCGGACATCGACACCAAATCTTCTTACATAGTAGTCGCAGAGCAATTCGCCTGCTACCTTGGTCACTCCATACATTGTACGGGGTTTCAGAACCGTTTCCTGCGGAGTGTTTTCCTTGGGAGTTTCCGGGCCGAATGCAGCAATAGAACTCGGGATGATGACTTTGTCCACCTGCATGGTTCTTGCAGCTTCGAGGATATTCATCGTTCCGTTCATATTTACATTCCAGCAGAGGCCGGGGTGCTTCTCCCCCGTTGCGGATAGGATTGCCGCCATGTGAAAAATGCAATCGATTTTGTAAATGCCAATTAATTCTGCAGTTTTCTTACCCTGTGTAATATCGAGGATGTCCCAGGGACCGCTTTCAGCGACTGCACTTCCTGCCCCCGAGCGAATATCCGTTGCCACGACATTTTCCGCACCGTAGATCCTTCTGAGCTCTGCGGTTAATTCGGAACCTATCTGACCGAGAGCGCCCGTAACCAGTATTCTCCTGATGTCCTTTGCCATTGTTTCCCTTTCAATATTCAATTATTCAGCAGACTGAGTGATTCATTCAAACCTGTGTCGATTTCACATGTATAATATACCAGTTCAATCCTGTTTATCCTCGTACCAACCGTAATCTCATCGAGTTGCGATATATCCGGTAACTCCACTTTTCCGAATGCAGTATACCTTCCATCGAGCCTTCCGTGTGAATCGAGCATGATAAAGAACTGACTGCCGGCTGTATCCAGTCCGGCATCTGCCATTCCAATGACTCCCCGTCCGTAATGTTCTGTACTTCTTTCATTCGGGATTTCATACCCTGGACCGCCCAACCCGTTGCCGTCGGGGCAGCCCGCCTGTGCAACAAATCCCGGAATGACGCGATGGAAATAAATCCCGTCGTAAAATCCGTTCTCGGCAAGATAGCAGAAATTCGCACAGGCAATCGGAGCAATGTCATCCCATAGAATGATGTAAAATGCCCCTGCATCTGTATGCATTATGATGTCATCGGGAAGCACAAAGGACATTGGATTGAAAGGGAGGATTACGGAATTCCAGCCCGTCTCCTTTACATAGCTGTCATCCGGTGTGTCCTGATACAACCATGTCTCAAATTCATAGACAGCTTCAGCCGCAGCGTCAGGGTTCGAGTACTCACCGAGGTTATCCAGCATTCCCCCGAGTATCTCAAGTGCATACTGCCTGTAACCTCTCTCAGACACATCATAGGCAAGCAGGAAGGGAATATACCAGTAAGTGTCAGACACCCATCTCTCTTCGAGTTCAGGAGTTATCGGCATTGAATCGAAGATCCAGACACACATGGCGGCATACCGCTTTGCTGGTGAATCGTCCTGCATGTACCCGAGGATAAGCAGTGAATCTGAAACTGAAAGGTTTTCGACGGCCTTGATGCCGACAGATCCATCCATCTCAGCCAGTTCCGCTATCCGCTGCCACCCGTCTTCGAAACCGGCATCCCGCCGTATAATCGCAGCCTCGAGAGAGATATACGGGACTGAATCACTTAACAGGGGCTGAAGAAGTGCGGGGTCACATCTTTGAACTGCGCTGTACCGGACAGCCCACGACGAGTCCGAAAGAAAATCCTGAAGGTCTTCTTTAGGGCAGCATCGCGCGGCATACACTCTTTCGAGCGTGTTTAATCCCGCTTCATTGGGGAATCTGTAATGTTCGTATTCAATTTCTGAGAAGTACCGTGCCATCGAAGCGTTTCCTGCATAAGACAACTCTTCGAAGCTCAGCATGGGCACACCGAGAATATCGGTTTCTGTTTTCCCAAATACTTCGAGAACCAACTGCTGTACGGATTTTGAAAGAAAACACCAGTTTCTGACTACAGCCCTTTTGAATTCATCTGCTATTTCTGTCTCAATTCCGTAGGCGATATCATGCAGAACGCATCTCAGTCCAGCTTCTAACTGAGTCGGATTATCCAAATTAACATCTGATTCGTAGGAATACTCGATTTGAAGCGCAACACTCGCAAAAGAGCAGGGATGATTCAGAAGCCGGGCACAGAATACAGCTGTCTGAGGTACTACCGAATAGGCTCTCAATAATACTGCAGTAACATCTTCTTCGGAGAACCACTCGGGAATCCAGCTGGTCCGTGCCATGAAAAGCACCGTTTCGACCGGAGATTCGAGGAAAACTTCCTCGAATGCAATCGAATCGGGGGGAGAATGCGACTGTATCCACTCCAGCGGTGACATCAGACAGACTATAAATATTATCGTACCCATCAAATATCATCTCCTTCGTCGGCATCATCTCCTTCGATACTATCGAGATACTCACTTATCAACTCTTTTGCTCTTTCGGCATCTGACTGCATCACAAGCACATAACCCCAGACCGGATTGAATACAGTGGCAATACCGTCATACATGGGAATCTGCCTTGTTCTTATTGCCGCTTCTATTTCCTGGCTCTCCAGAAATGCCCGTATCGTGATGGCTTCGATCTCAGAACCGGCTTCGAGTACCTGAACCAGTATTTCATCATCTAATCTGCTCATTTGCTCTCCATTCAATTCAAATAGTTACTTTTTACGGATATATAGGAATTTACTATAATAGTTAATTGAATGAGTTAATTCAATACAGGGGTATCTGCCAATAAGTACTGAGAATAACTCATGAACCTGACCGGATAATGGACGAAAAGGAATTACAATGGATGAGAAAAGGGAGTATCAAACCGTGAGGAGACAGAAGTGAAATTCACTGCTATCATTATTCTGGTTCTTGCTTTATTCCCTACAGTTCTACAGGCATTACCGGTTGACAGACCCGATGCCGAAATTGCAGCAGAAGCCAGACTCACCTGTGATGGACAATACGGCCAATTCTCAATCATCAGCTGCATCTACATTGTAGCCGGTCAGAACCAAACACTGTTGGCGTATGCTTTCGAACTCCACCCCTCAGGATACATCATAACATCGGCGGATACTTCACTACCACCGATAATCGCCTATTCCTACACCAATGACTGTGTAATAGATGGAATGACAGAGAGTATTTTGCTTGAAATGGTCCGGACAGATTTGGAATTCAGATTGGCATTTCTTGGTGATACTCCCCCTGAACTGCTCGGTCTGCATGCAGCCTGGTGGAGAGAGTACCTCTCGGGTGAATATGAGCTACTGTCAAACCTACCGGATCAGCAGTGGCCGCCAGCCGGAACGACACCGACCGAGGGGTGGCTCATGGAAAACTGGTCGCAGAGTGCGCCATACAATGATTATTGCCCTCTCGACCTTATTGCAGGAAGCAGAAGTGTTGCAGGTTGCCCTGCGGTTGCGATGGGTGCAATCGTCAATTTCGGTGAAACGACAAAAGGTACACAATTCGACGATACTGATGATTACTATCACAACTATCACGAATACTACTGGATAGATGACGATTATATAGCTCATGATTTCCCATCATGGCCAGAGCTGAATGTCCTCCTCGACACACTGGAAAGTCATTATGCAACGGGAGAACCGCTTACTCACAGTGACAAGGCTGCAATGGTGTATTCCTGTGGAGCAGCATGCAAACAGGTTTATACGGCCTCGATTTCAGGAACTTTCGGGGTGGATCAGGTATATGATGCCTACTTGAGGTTCGGCTTCACTGACTGCAGTCTTCTCGACGCGACTTCCGACAGTCTGTATGAAAGGCTTTCAGCGAATATGATGAATGCCATGCCGGCGCACCTGGCGATAATCGATTCAGTATCTCACTATGGGCATAACATGGTTATAGACGGATACAATACGGAAGAATTCTACCATATAAATTTTGGATGGAGCGGCAGTTACAACGGATGGTACCAGTTTCCACTGACAGGTATGCCGTACGGTATGAACATCATCGAAGGGATCGTACTTGATATAGGAGAAGCTCAGCAATCCATTGAACAGGGACCGATGCAGAATACGAATTCCATACTGCAACTTGTTTGCCTTAACAATCCTGTCGCAGATTATTTGAGTTTCGACCTTATATTGACCGAAACATCCAATATGAACTTGTCGGTCTACAGTATTTCAGGTCAACTGATAGACACTATTGCAGAGGGTGAGTTTCATCCGGGTTCGTACAGTTCTGAGTGGATTACTGCGGATGTCCAATGCGGTGTGTATCATCTGGTAGCAACTGGGTCATTTGGAATCGAGACGATAAGATTCACTGTCCTTCGCTGAAGCTCTTTTATCAAATAACTCCGACATGATTCAACAAATTTCGGAGACCGCCTTTTCAGCATCCAATTCACTCGATGCTCTATCAATCAAGGTGTCTTCTACGAATATTTCGATATTTTAGTATAATAGTTAGTTGATTGATAAGTTCAACGTGGGGGTGCCCGGAATAAGGGCTGAGAATACACTCCTTGAACCTGATCCGGATAATGCCGGCGGAGGGATTGCAATAAATGAAAACACTCATCGAAAAATCGAAAGACGGTATAGTACTTGATATCGTCAAACGTATCGCAGCTAATGAAAATGTCAATCCGGAGATGATCAGAGCCGGTCTTGCGAATGGTACAATCGTAATCCCAGCTAACAGAACTCACAAAATCAAGAAACCTATAGCTATAGGTTCCGGACTGACTGTAAAGACCAACGCAAATATCGGAAGTTCAGAGGATTTCGACTCTATCGATACCGAACTTGAAAAGCTGAAGGTAGCTGTAGCCCACGGAGCCGATACGGTCATGGACCTTTCTACAGGTGCCCAGTGGCGTGAAATCCTAGCGGAAATAATGAAAAGAAGCCCGGTGCCGATTGGAACGGTTCCCCTCTATCAGGTATTCGGGGAAGCAATGCATGCCGACAGGGATGTCGGGGATGTCACTCCCGAAGAGATTTTCTCCGCGGTCGAAGACCACTGCAGAGCCGGGGTGGATTATCTGACTCTTCACTGCGGAGTTACACAAAGGTCTGTATCCCTTCTAAAGGAACAGGGTCGTAAACTCGGAATCGTATCGAGGGGGGGCTCTCTTCTTGCAGAATGGATGCAGAAGAATCAGCAGGAGAACCCGCTGTATGAACATTTCGACCGTCTTGTGGAAATCCTCCATGAATACGATGTGACTTTTTCACTCGGAGACGGTCTGCGACCGGGTTGCCTTTCTGATGCTTCTGACAGGGCTCAATTGGAGGAATTGATATCACTTGGAGAACTTCAGCAGATATCTCACAGTGCCGGTGTTCAGGTCATCATCGAAGGACCCGGTCATGTCCCGATGAATAAGATAGAAGAGAATATCAGAATGCAGAAGAGCCTGTGCAACAATGCTCCCTTTTACGTACTGGGGCCTATCGTCACTGATATAGCTCCCGGGTATGACCACATCACTTCCGCCATCGGAGGCGCAATGGCTGCATGGTACGGTGCAGACTTCCTCTGTTATGTGACCCCTGCCGAGCACCTTCGTCTTCCTGATGTGGATGATGTCAGAGTCGGTGTCATCTCAGCTCGCATATCAGCTCATGCTGCTGACATTGCTCGAGGTACTCCGGGGGCAATGACTCGGGATAACGCAATGGCTAAGGCAAGACACGATTTCGACTGGGAGGAACAGTATAGACTGGCAATGGATGGAATCACAGCCAGAAAAGAGCGCGGCGAAGCCCTGCCTTCTGATTCCGATGTCTGCTCGATGTGCAGTCATTTATGTGCATTGAAAACCAGCAGACGAACTCTTGACTCCTGATTGTCCGATATCTGTCATTTTGTTATAATCTACTGTTGATTTAACCTATATTAAATTTATAACTTATTTTCTTCAAATAACCTGAAAGTATCTCTCTGGAGGTCATTTTGAGACATATGATGATTCCTGTTTCATGGAAAAGTGCTAAAACTCTTGCGAAAGTAATCAGAAAGAAAGAAGAAGACGGCTGGAGTGTTGTCGCTCTTGGTGAAATATCAGGAAGCAACCTGCTGATTCTAGCCGAAGACGGCGACAGATACGAACACGAAGTCATCCAACTGTTCTGGAGTCTAAGGGGCAAGGTAACGGACATCATTGCGGGAAAACAGAAAAAAGGATGGATGGTTGCTACGATAGGTAACTGTCTGGGAAGTTCCCTGATGATATTGAAACGCAAGATCCCTGAAATCAAGGAAGAGGATATTCAGTTCTTTGTCAATGGTGAGGAAAGCACTCCCGCACCAATCGAAGAGTTGGATACCAATGGAGAGTATTCCTCCTGATTTATCTACTTTCCCCAGTCAATTCCCGCCTGTGAGAACAGGTCATATTCAGCAGGTTCTTCAGCAACCTCGGTCGTTACCAAAGAAGCGAGTTTTCCTTTCAGGAATACAGAAGACTCGGACTGAATCCACTCGAGCCTTTCACCTTCTGCAGATACTTTCGCAGGGATGTTTCCACCGCAAAAGCAAAAGCACCCGATAGTACTCCCCGTCAGAAGTTCTATCTTCTCGATTTCACTCCGCAGTTCATCCTCCTTGAATTCTCCGCAGGCAAGGTAAGACAGCTGCTTTCTCTCTTCTTTTACGGTAATAGCAGACCGTACAGCAGTTTTGATTCCTTTCCTGTTCTTTGTAGCCTTTGCAAGCAATTCTCTGGGGGATATCAGATATCTGAGAAGTACAGTGAGTGCCTGTGCAGTTTCAGAGCTGTCTGCGGATGTAAAATAGACTTTCGTACCGGATTTCTTCCGCCTGATCAATCCTGCATTCAGCAGATTGGAGAGTTCACGCTGAACTCCGCCCCTTCCCGTATCGAGAAGGCGGACAAGTTCGAGCAGATAATAAGACCTGCCGGGGTTCAAAAGGAAGAGCGCCAGAAGATTCCGTCTCACTTTTCCAAACAGACATTCGCCGATGACTTTAATCTTTGTACTCATAAGGGGTACTATAGTTTTCTAATGGATGCGGGTCAACTGTGTCAGTAAAAGTACCGTACTTCACTTCTCCCACTTAAGACAGCGGCAAGGCAGTCAGGACTAAAGATGGAGTAAGATGAAGTACGGTACTGACATTATCCAATTTAAATATTCTTGCTTAGGGACATGATTTCATCGTGTCCCGAAAATCGCACCGCCTTTTATAGAAAGAACTAAAGATAGAGTAAGATGAAATACGGTATGGAATGTACTAAAAGCAGGGGATGGACTCAGCTTTGCAGAGCTCGATGAATTTAGTTATGTCGCAATTTGAAGCAACGCTTTTTGCATTTGAGATGTTTCGGATCCTTTTCAGTTTCTCAGTCAGCACGGAAGCGCCTTCAACAAGTACCTCTCTCCTTTTATCCTCGTCTCCGAGCATGCGGTATGCCCTTGCAAGCCCGGTATAGCGCAGTGCAATACCTGATTCATAGACTCTGTTGTTATCTGAGAGAGATTTGCGGAAGAGTTCCACCGATTCTTCGATAGACGCGACATCTTCATTCGAACAGTTCAGGGACACCAGTGCCCCCGCGAAAATGCGGTTATTCTCTGTCAGCAATGCAAATGGTCCGGGTTCGAGTGACATGAACACATCCCGGGCTTCACGCGTTCTTCCCTCTTCTATCAGAAGTTGAATCAGCAGCACTTCTGACTCTACTTTCATCTCCATGTCCTTCAGTCTGTCGAATAGTGCAATGGCTTTCCTTATTGCCAATTCCGATTTTTCGGATTTACCCTCGAGTCGGTAGATTGTGGCAATGCCGTAATTGCCGTAGCCTTTGCCCAGTTCATTCTCGACTTTTTCGTTCATTTTCATATACTGCAGATAGTGTTCGCGAGCCAGCGAGAGTCTGTTGATGATAGTATAGAATTCAGCCAGGTTGTAATGTGCAATGGCAAGACTGAGCAGGTCATCGAGTGACTGACTCATTTTTAGCGCTTCCGTCAAAGAGTCCAGTGCCCTGTCATAATCTCCCATGGCTGAGTAAAGTCCAAATGAATTGTTCAACACCCTCGAAATCCCGTTCTTATCTGCAATCTCGTGGTATATCTTCAGTGCCTTCTCGTAGAACTCGAGAGCCTCTGAAGTCGAACCGGTTATGGCTTGGATGTCAGCGTACCTGGTGTAATAATGTGCACGAAGTTCCGTAACCTGCGGCTCACCATTCTCATCGAGAAGTTTCTCTGCCTGCTCTAAATATCTATGCACATCTTCATACTTGCCCATCAGTCTGCAGGTGAAGACAAGCTCAACCAAAACCCTGACTCGAAGCCTGTAATCATCAGTAAGTTCCAGAGCCTTCAAGTAACATTCGGAAGTTTCGGGATACAGACTCCGGCGGAAGAAACTTCGTCCAAGCAGGAAATGCACTTCCGCCTTCTTGTCAGGCGGTGCCAGTTCGAGTGCTTTGCGGAGATAACCCTGTCCCTTCATTACCTCGCCTGTCAATGACAAAATATCTCCAAGATACAACCTTGTTCTGAACAGCCAGTCGACATTCTTTTCAGCATCGCTGTACCTTTCTAGAAACTCCATGTACCAGTTGATAGCACTGCTGTTCGCTCCCTTTTTCCGAGCCTGCTCCGCCGCAAGATAGGCATATGTTCCCGCCTTTCCGCGGTCAAGTCCCCTGATATAGTGGTATGCAACCAGTGGGAGGAGGTCGTCACTATCGTTTTTCATCTGCTTTTCGAGAAACCTTCCCATCCGCTGATGATACGTTGCCTTCAGTGAAGCGGGAATACCTGCAGCAAGATGATCACTCACTGCACCGTGCAGGAAACGCAGGGATACCCCGGATGCGCCGCGATGCCGCTCTTCGAGAAATCCACCCTGTATGGCACTTTCAATCGACCTTCCGAGTTCTATCTGGTCCTTTCCCGTTGCTGCTTCGAGAAGTTCGAGGGTGAGATGCCGGGGTTCGAGAGCCGCAACCCGCAGAACATCGACAACACTGTCAGAAATATCATCCAATTTCGAAGTGATAATCCGACCTATATTCTCGGGGATTACTGTCTTTTCAGGAATGATATAGACCATTTCACCGAGATTGTCCCGGGCAATGAAGCGTGATGATACCAAATGGGTGATCAGTTCCTTTAGAATCAGTGGGTTGCCGCCGCTCTGTTCAATCAGAAACTCCTGCATGTCATGCGGAACATTCGGATCCTTAAGTGCAAACAATATCAGGTTGCTGGCTTCAGGACCGGAAAGGTTGGATATCCTTATGGTCAATAGCGGAACGGAATCATGTATGTTGAGGAGTTTTCTCATCGAAGTACCGCCCAACTCTTCGCTGCGCAGAACACATATGTAGAAGATATTTGCATCAGGTGTGTTCCGGGAGACATAGGACAGGATATCGATATCCGATTTCGATGCCCATTGAAGGTTGTCGAATATAATCAGAAGCGGTTTGATGTCTGACAGAGCAGACAGAATTGATGCAATATCATGAAGAATCCGATACTGCAGATTCTCCTCTCTGAAGAAAATGTCATTATCGATGACTTTGAGCCCGGTTTCGGGAAGCAGGTCCGCTGTAGCCGGATGTACTAAATCTATACTGTCGAGAACAGTATTCAGTTCAGATGAAGACATTTCTGAAATAATGTCTTTCATAGGCTCGATGACCAGCAGATAGGGTTCATACTTCATATAGTCGCTTGCCTTATATCGTGCAATTCTGATATCACGGAGCTTACTGTATTTGAGAAGTTCTTCCACTAGTCGCGTCTTACCAACTCCGGTTTCACCTGTAATTAGAGCAACTCTCGCTGAGTCAGTTATTGCTTCCACCTCCAACTGCCTGAGCTGGTTGAGTTCCTTCTGCCTTCCAACATGGTGAGTAAAGGTAATCTTTGCAGGGGCTGCTTCTCCTATTACTTTGCGGAAGTAATGATATTTTCCCCGTCCGGTCTCCTTCGCCCTGTACAGAGCTTTATCAGCTCTTGCCAACATCGAGGAGAATGTACTGTCATCCTGCCGGCTGCATGTTACTCCGATTGAAATACTGACCTTGAACCCCTCGGTGAATCTCAACCGACCGGTCTCGTGTATTAGCCGCTGCGCCAGTTCGACAGCTCCGTCAGCCGTAGTCACCGGAAGTACTGCAAGAAACTCATCCCCCCCGTAACGAATTCCCACATCTGTGCTGCGAAGATTTCTTATCAGCAGTCCTGAGATGTCCTGAAGAGCTTCATCACCCGCGAGATGCCCGTAAATGTCATTGATCAGTTTGAAATGGTCAATGTCTATCATCAGAAGAGTCCACTCAGTCTGCCGCTCGAGAAACTGTTCGTTCATTTTGGGCAGACAGGCCCTGTCGCAAAGCTGTGTCAGCGCATCTATTCTTACATCAGAACAATTCAGGTGGTCTTCTTTGTCGGTCATTACTCAACTCTCATGTAAATTCAGACACATATATAATTACTTCATTTCTCCGCAAACATCAAGTCTGCACAACGAACTATCTCGGCAGCATCCTCATACCTGTGAAATAGTATATTCTCCTCACCGAAAACATCTCTCCAACTTCTTAAAATACTCTTCCCTGCAGTACTTTTCGATACTCAACATATCAGCATAGGCAGCCCGAAAATCCCCCTTCGAAACAGTAAACAGGCCATGACCATAAACTATCACTCCGCTCCTACCTGTCATCGCTTCGGGAAGGGTGTTGAACAGACCATACCGACCTGCACCTACCTCTCCCGGTACAATTGGAGTTTCTCCTGCAAATCTCTTCTCAGGGCATCTTATGTGGCACTCACCTCTTGATTCACAATCATCTTTCCTGCAGTCGAGTGAGGCAATGACTGCGAACTTCGGATGACCATGAAGCATACAGTCCATTCCGGTACTCCGAAGTGTTTCCACATGCGCCTTGAACTCACTTGATGCTGTAATACTTGCACATGCGGAGTCATCGAGCGGACATGAAACTATTCGACCTTCCAATTCATCGAGTGAAGATGTCGTTTCGCTGATATACAGCTTGCCTTTCCACTTCATCGATACATTGCCGAAGAAAGAATCGACAAGGCGGCTCTCAACCGTCAGCCTTCCCGCTTCCGCAACTGCTCGGTACACTTCCTCTTCTGATTCAAAGGAACCCTGCATTATCTCCGATACCTGTTCAGGATACTCTTCAAGATGCTTACGTGCTATGGCAAATGCCTTCATCTGCCCGACAATAAGGCTGCCCGTCCTCGCATCACGAAGATAATCCGTGAAGAACTTCACGAAGCACCCGAAACAGACCGAACTGTAAAAGATGAACGCCTGTTCGGGACTCACCGTCCCCCATGTCACAATACCGTGTCCGGGAATTATTATGCTTTTTCTATTTTTGAGATTCTCTGCGATAAGATCAGCGCGAAATTCTCGAATGACCGGAATGTCATGCATGAATGTGCGGGTTTCCGCGTCTTCGGGGCCAATAGTATCAGTCGTGGATGCTAGATAGTCGATTATGCTCCGATAGGGTTCAGCGGGTCTCGAGAATAGAAGCGAATTTATGTTTAACTTCGAAAATACACCTTCGAGTACAGGTATTGCAGCATCGTCCCTGTTCCACTGCAGTTCGGCATCGAGTCCTCCCAAAAGCGGCACTCCTTCATCAGCCATTCCTGCAGAGACCAACTTAGCGGCATATTTATCGAGAAGTGCTTTCATGAACCCTCCGCCTATAATATCGAACATATCTGTGTCATGTAAATAGGGTTTCCTGAACAATTCAGGTTCTCTTAAACGATTCTATAGCAGCATAATGT
>CAYRQP010000014.1:0-51445 GCA_964426545.1 uncultured bacterium
AGTAAATTGAAAATTTGGAATGTTAAAATGCCAAACGCACCATATTCAAACCGTTGAGAATATAAGAGGAAATGTATAACAAATCGTTGCACCTGACATTTTTCCGTTCCGCTCCAAAATGCAGGTGAACTCAAGCGTTAGATTAAATATGGAGGGGAAATGTTATTTCTATCAGCAGTGCTTGCGATGACAGTTGTTCCGGACGGAGTCATTCATCATGGAGATTCCACTTTAACGGCAGCTGAGATGCTGGAATATCTTCAGAAGACTGATGTAATATTCATCGGTGAAAAACACGATGATCCATTAGCACATGAGTGGGAACTGTTCATATGGCAGGCTTTGTCTGCAGACGGCAGGGCACTCGCTCTCGAGATGTTCGAAACAGATGTGCAGGAGTATCTCGACGACTATCTTGCAGGTGAAATCAGTGAACAGGAGTTTCTGGAAGCATCGAGACCCTGGGGCAACTACACCGGAGATTATGCACCGATAGTCGAATTCGCCCATGAGAACGGGAACCGGGTAATAGCGGCAAATGTCCCCCGAACATATGCCGCAATGGTCGCACGGGGGGGGTGGGAATCTCTGAGCGGGGAGACTTTCTTCGAAGAATTGGACGTGGATTCCACCAATGCTCTTTATCATGAAATGTTCATCGCTACGATGGACGCACTCGGGGGTGGAATGGGCGGAATGCCGATGAACCCCGAGGATATGTATAAAGCCCAGCTTCTGAAAGATGCCATCATGGCAGCCTCTATAAGTACTGAAAGATGCGTGTTCATCTGTGGCAGTTTCCACAGTGATTACCACTCCGGCATTCCGGACCAGCTCGAATCTGGAAGAGACTATATTACAGTATCAATTCTTACTGAGGGGGAAGAGTATTCTCCCGAAATTGCCGACTTTGTGATAGTTCCCCCCGTAGTTTCGGATTAGTTCGAGTCGTCTAAAGTTGATTCTGGCGGGTTTGTACTTCCAAAATAATTAACCCGCAAATTTTGGAAGAGTCGATTTTTACCTGATAGACTCAAGAGTTCAATTGGTCAGCCTGTGACTGACCAATTCAAGATGCAGACTGATTTGTTACGGTATCAATTAACCCGCGTGTTTCACCAGCCATACTATTACAACCCATGTAAATTGGAGCATACCGGTGTCAAAGAACGGCCTGTTATTCAGAGTATGATAGGAATCTGAGTTGATAGACAGTATTGACGCTTGACGTAATGCGTCATATATTACATTATGATAAAGTCATTCAGGTGTAGAGATACAGAAAAGCTGTTTAACTATTTCGATGCAAAGCGTTTTAGAAGTATTCATAGAGCTACCCGAATGAAACTTGAAACTCTGAACGCAGCTGTTTCTCTTGAGTCTTTGAGGATTCCTTCCTGAAACTGACTCGAGAAATTGAAAGGAACGAGAAGAGATCAGTACACTATCAGGATTGATAGACAATGGCGAATTTGTTTTGTATGGAAAGATGAATCTGCCATTGATGTTGAGATTGTAGACTACCATTAGGGAAAATATGGATAAAAAGTTACAACCGATAACACCCGGAGAAATACTGCTGGAGGAGTTTCTGGAGCCGATGGGTATATCTCAAAGTCAGCTTGCACGAGATATTAATGTACCCCCTAATCGCATCAGTCAGATAATTCACGGCAAGAGGGAGATTACTGTGGATACAGCGTTGCGTCTGGGCAGGTACTTTGGGGTAGAGCCTGAATTCTGGCTCAATCTTCAAACCCGTTTCAACATGAAGATAGCCCGGATGGAACTGGGGGGACTGATCGACAGGGAAGTGAATGTGCATGTTTCGGAATTCGGACTTGCTGAGGATGCAGATACGGAATATTCGAGAAACAGAGATTCAGATAACAACAACTGACTTGTTTTGAGGAGATCATCTTAATGTTCATACTTATTTCCTTATTGCTTGTGGTCGGACAGCCGTCCACCTTCGATGAATTCCTAACCGTACGGGATTTCGAAGTAGCAATGACAATGGCAGAAGATGCTGACTCTCTCGAAGCAGTTGTATACGATGCTTCGGGGAATACCACCGCTGCCGCTGTTTCTTTCGACAGAGCGTTTCATCTGTCACCATCTGATAATCTCTTTGCATTGGTTTGGAGTACTCTGGCTGAAGATACGGAAGATTATTCTGATATCCTTCTCCTTCAGTTCAGGCAGGAACTTGATGAGTGGGGAACGAGGTTGGAATGGGGCTCCGAAGCACTTCTTTCACTGGTATCGACGGCATCAGCGCTTGAAGACAGCACCCTTGCCGACAGCCTGTCAGATATCATTTTCGAGAAGTACCCTCTGTCCGATGAAGCATACGAACTGGCAGGATGGGAGTTCTGGGATGTTCTGTATCCTGTTTGGAATGATGATTCGGCAAGAATAATAGTTCTCGAAGAGTTCATAGAAGACAGGGGAAGAGATTCAGATGTGTGGCGTTCCCGTGCATGGAGATATCTCCTCGACGCATCGCTATCCACTGCTGATTCACTTTACTGGGAAGAGTATTTTAACTCCTGGCTCGAATCATGTCCTGCTCATCCGCAGGTGTATCTCACAGGTGCTGGGCTTTATATCGATAGAGTATCGGACTATAAAAGAGCGTTAGAACTATCCGAAACAGGTATTCGACTGATGGAAGCAGGATGGTTCCCTGTTGGAATGCCAATCGAGGAATGGGCTATAACAGAAACTGCACTGAATGCGAACCTACACATGAAAAAGTGCCTGGCACTTTTTCATGCTGCGAGCGTTTCTGAAGCGCTGGAAGGAATAGCGGCAATCTCGAGGGAGAATATCTTCGAGATCGATGACCATCATACTATTGCCCCGTATCTGTGGCTCGAAGGCAAGGCTGCACTTGCAGTTGGCGATACGGCACGGGCGATGGATACCTGGCTTGAATCAGCAATTCTCGGTGATGAGCGGAACAGGTGGACTGACAGCTCCCTGGTCTCGCTTTCACCCCTTCTCCCGCCCGGTGCAACACCGGAATCGTGGGGCAGGGAACAGACGGGATATGCGGGTCCGCTCTTTGAAGATGTGACGGAACTGCTTGGCCCCGACAGTCTTGTCAGGGGTTCGAGAGTATCCTGGTGCGACTGGAATTTGGATGGATGGCCTGATATTCTGCTTGGCGCAGACTTATACAGGAATGAATCGGGAAAAGGATTTACCTGTGTAACGGCGGATGTATTTCCGGACAGCATAAATTATTGGAGCGGTGGGATATGGGGGGATATCGACGGCAACGGTTATCCCGATCTTGTAACGACTGGCAATCCTGTGCGGATATTCATGAACAGGGACGGAATGCTTTTCGATATGACTGCTTCTATGGGAATAGTACCATCAGGCAACAGGGTTGAAGGAGTCGGGCTTCTCGACTGGGATGCAGACGGTTGGCTCGATATCTACTTGGCGAGTTATGAAGCATCGGGCAGTCTGGGGGAAGGCACTCCCGACCGGTTCTATCTAGGAGGGGCGGACGGGTTCAGAGAAGTTTCTGACAGTCTCGGGATGGAACCATTTCTCGGGACAGATTTATGCGGACGGGGAGTGAGTCCCTGTGACTTCGACCGTGACGGTGATGTGGACATATTCGTATCCAATTACAGGCTAGATGAGAATTTCCTTTGGGAAAACACTTCTGACGGGTCTGTCAACTCCGCATTGACAACCGGAACCGCCGGAAGAGAGAATGACGGATGGTGGGGGCATACCATCGGCAGTGTATGGGGTGACTGCAACGGCGACGGGCAATGGGACTTGTTCTCAGCCAACCTTGCTCATCCGCGGTACATTCCCTTCTCGAACCGCAGTGAACTGCTCCTGCAAAATGGTTCCTTCTTCAGTGATGCCAGAGCAGCGAGTGGTATTGTCTATGAAGAAACCCATTCCAATCCTGTCTGGGGGGATTTCAACAATGACGGATTTCTCGACCTTTACATTACTTGCATCTATGAAGACAGAAGGAGTTTTCTGTACACCTGCACAGATCCTGCACCATCCTACAGCGATGTGACTTTTCTTTCAGGAGCGAGAGTTTTCAACGGGTGGGGGGCAGCGGCGGCTGATTTCAACAGGGACGGGAAACTCGACCTCGTTATCGGCTCGGGAAGCGGACCTGTCCTTCTCATGAATATCACTGAAGGCGGGAACTGGCTTCTTGTTGCGGTCATTTCGCCTGAATGTGTCAATGCATCGGGACTCGGATGCACAGTCGAAGTAACGCAGGATGAGAGAGTGTATCTGAGACAGGTATCAGGCGGAAGCGGGACCACGAGCCAGGATGAGAATGTACTTCACTTCGGACTTCCATCGGACAGTCCCGTTGATATCAGGCTGTTCATTCCCGGGAATTCGGAATCCGTGTGGGAAGTTCTAGGAGCCCTGCCGAATACACTGATAACTGTTGGAGATTAGCAGCGAAATAGACGGATATCTATCTACTTAAACTGTAATATAAATTCAGAATCAGAGAAGTATCCATTGCAAAACAAGCACAATAACATAGTGCGAATACAACACAATAAACTAATGAATACAAATGTGTAATTCATAGAGATACATATTGATACAGAATATCAATGCATAGATGATTAGATTCTCATCCTCATATATTGACACAATAACATAAATGATGTATAACTCAATAAACTAAAATACTGAGAGGATATCTAATGGTTAGTCGAAAAAAATTGGCAGAATCGCTGGAATATCTGCACAGGATCTGCAGAAAGAACAGAACAGCGATAAGGTCTAGCGAACTCACAAGGACTCACAGAGAGCGTCTTCTTGCGTGCGGCTATATTGAAAAGGTTATGAAGGGCTGGTATATTAGATCCCATCCAGCCCGGATTCAGGGTGACAGCAGTGGATGGTTTTCTTCATATTGGGGATTCTGCGTTGACTATCTTAACCACCGCTTCGGAGATGAATGGTGTCTCTCTCCTGGGCAATCATTGATGATTCATGCAGAAGATTGGTCTATTCCTGAACAACTTCTTGCCAGAAGCAGTAAAGGCGACAACACAATAGTGTCTCTTCCGTTTGATAAGTCACTATTGATAATCAAGACCGGCATGTCGACTAACTCAGAGATAGAATTAGTCGAGGGTCTTCGAGTCTATTCTCCTTCGAGTGCGGTAATTGCAGCAAGATCCGAGTATCTTGATACTCATAAAATTGATGCGTCTGTTGCTTCAGGGAAGATAAAAAGTGCTGCCGGTCTGGTTAAACTGATGATTGATAGCGGGAAAGTTTCACAATCCGAGAAAGTAATTAGATTATTCGAGTCCGTCGGACAACCTGATATGGCTATGGAAATTAGAAATATATTGCTTTTATCAGGATACACTATTTCCGAAGCAGTCATTCCGTTAGACAAACAGGGTGAATCAGACAATCTACCACCTTATTGCAGACGACTATGCTTGATGTGGGAGGAAATGCGGACGCAGGTTATATCGAATTTTGCACCTCATCCTGATACAGAAATTGATATATCAACTTATATGAAATCAGTCGAAGAAATATATACCAACGATGCATATCATTCCCTTTCTATAGAAGGTTATAGAATTACGAGGGAACTCATTGAAAAAGTCCAAAGCGGTGAATGGAATCCTGATCTCGACATCAGTGACAGAAGTCAAAGAGACGCACTGGCTACAAAAGGATACGAACTTGCTTTTCAGCAGGTGTCGAAAAGCATAGAGCAGGTGCTGAAAGGAGAAAACTCAGGTTCCGTAGCGGATACAGACCATCAGAATTGGTTCAGAGAAATGTTCAGACCTAATGTCAAAGCAGGTCTAATCAACCAGACGGACTTGATTGGTTACCGCAGAAATCCTGTTTATGTCAGCGGGTCGCTTCATATACCTCCACGGTATTCGAAAATCCCGGAATTGATGGAAACGTATTTCGATCTTCTGACCGGCGAAGAAAGTGCTGAAGCACGCATTGTATTGGGACACTTTATGTTTGTTTATATCCATCCCTATATTGACGGGAACGGCAGAATGGCTCGGTTTCTAATGAACCTTATGATGGCATCGGGTGGGTATATATGGACAGTTATCCCTGTTGAGCAGCGCGGTGATTATATGAGTTCTTTGGAAGAAGCGAGTACAACCGGCAATATAGTACCGTTCACCGATCTAATAACCCGGATGCTTAATACAAAACCACCCCTGCCTTGATGGCACCCAGGTGGACTGACTGAGCGAACCCCCAAAGTCCAGGTCGAATTCCACAATGTAAGGTGTGTAACCGGAATCGATGTAACTCCAGTAGAATGACCCTCGGTTCTCATTGTATACCAGCCTGAGAGACTTATAGGCATCTTCTGGAATTCCCACGCAACATAGATGTTTGACTTCGTCGCCATCGAAAACATATGCATAGAAATTGAGTTCCGAAGTAGCATCTTTCAGGTGGTATATAGTCAGGAGGATACCAAGGTCATCTCCATACGGGAAAACGCATAATCCGCTTATCAGAAACGGCAGAGTTGATATGTGATATGTTGCGCTGGTTCCCTCAGGTATAAAACGAAGCACTACATCTGCTTCCATGGCCTGCCATACATATTCACCATCGAAATCCATACCGCGTCCTTCAACTCCTCCTGGATTTGTAATACCGTGCCAGTAACTGCCGTCCCAGTAGTAAAGAAGGGGAACATACCAGTCATTAGTGTAAAGTCATTTTCCGCTGAATGACAGGAGTGAAACAGTAGTTGTTTCCCCCTGCAACCGGCATCGATTCTGAAAATTAGAGAGTGGCTGGATCAGCCATAAACAGCTTAGCGTTATCCCTGCTTGAGAACACTATTACATCGTTGTATTGGTCATAGTCCATGCCCAGTACCTGATCGGCTTAATCTATCTCAGCCTGGTTAAGCACTGTCAGGGTTATTTCAGTACTGTCATAGGAAAGTAGCTCCGGCGAATAAATGGCATTGGTATCACCCCATTCGTTTCCCGCCGCCAGCGTCCATGCTGAAGCTAGTACCAGAATCACAGTAATTGTCCGCATTTCTCATCCTTTTTCTAGAATTACACCCGCTATATATCTAGGGACATGACTCCTTCGTGTCCCGTTGTTCTGTTTAGCTTAGTCATGTCCGAGATTTCTCGGGCATTGCATTGGAATTCCCGTTTACACAACGAATTTGGGGAATGTCCCGTTGTTCTGGTCCATTGTGTTCAGCGGACATAACGGTCATATTCGGGGGACGGAGGAGATTATTTCTATGCGGATTATTTTATTGTTTTCACTTGCCGGAGTATTGTTAATCAGCAGTTGCGGGGACAGGGGTACCGGCTCCCGAAGGCTGATGATAGCGACCACCACAAGTCTTTACGATACAGGACTCTGGGATGCACTCGAACCGATGTTCGAGAACGAATACGGTATCGACATCGATGTTGTTTATGCCGGTACGGGCAGGGCATTCGAACTTGGACGCAGGGGAGATGCCGATGTTCTTGTCGTTCATTCGCAAACCCGTGAAGAAGAGTTTGTTCATAACGGGTATGCTTTGGAGCGGATTCCGCTTGCATTTAATTATTATGTAATTGTCGGGCCGCCGGATGACCCCGCAGGGATAAGTGGAAAAACACCCGGGCAGGCTTTTGCTGCAATTGCAGCGAGTGGGGCGGAATTCATCTCCCGCGGTGATGACTCAGGCACCCACGGAAGGGAAAAGGAGATCTGGGTAGCAGCAGGATTCAATTATGAAGGAATAAGCACTTCGGAGAATTGGTACATCATGGGCGGCAGCGGCATGGGAGCGACCCTAACTATGGCGGATGAAATGGTTGCCTATACATTATCAGATATAGGGACATTTCTTTCATATCGCGAAAAACTCGAACTTCAGCCGCTTGTGGAATCGGGTGAAATCCTCTTGAATGTATATTCGATAATGAAAGTTGTTTCCACACACATGCCCGAAGAAGCAGAACTATTTATTGGATTTATGACATCCCAGTCTATACAGGAGTTCATTTGTGAGTATGGTGTTTCGGAGTATGGCACGGCATTATTTACTCCCTGTTTCGGTTCAGGATTGTAAGCGATGCAGCAGTTAACGGAGGCCTTTGGAATTGCCGTGAAAATGATATTCACGGGTGACCCCGAAGTTTACTCTATTGCATTCAGGACGCTGTGGATCTCCCTTACATCCACTCTCATCGCATCAGTCATTTTCGTCCCGTTTGGGTGCCTTATTCAGTTTTCGAAGTTTAGGGGGAAAAATTTTCTTACGAGTCTTATCATGGCATTTTACAGCATTCCGACCGTTTTTGTGGGCATGCTTGTTTTTCTTCTGGCCAGCAGAAGCGGTCCGCTTGGGGGCAGTAACATACTTTTCACCCCGCTTGCCATAATCATAGGTGAAGTCATCCTCATTGCACCGATAATTACAGGACTGACGATTTCAGCATTGGAAAATGTAAACACAGGACTTCGACGTACAATTCTCGGGCTTGGTGTTTCCCGCAGTAGAATGCTTGTTAAAGTACTGTCAGAAGTAAGATTCGCTGTTATTACAGCTGTGCTGATGGGGTACGGCAGGGCTGTATCGGAGATCGGGATAGCACTTATGGTCGGGGGTAATATTGCAGGTTCCACACGCACACTCACGACGGCAATAGCACTCGACGTCAGCCGGGGCGAGACCGCGGTTCCTATCGCACTCGGTCTGATTCTTCTTTCTCTTGCCCTTCTTGTAAGCGTAACTGCAGGTCTGCTGCGGCGTGAAGGTAGAAAAAATGCTTGAAATCATAAAAGTATCCGGGATGCTTAATTGCCGGAAGGTACTCGAAGATGTCTCCCTGTCGGTTCCAGAACATTCCATATTCATGCTGATGGGTCCGACCGGGTGTGGCAAGACCACACTGCTTAAAATTGCTGCATTGCATGACAGACCCGATTACGGTGAAGTCATTTACAAAGGCAGCACTGTATCAGGCAAACCGGATATTAGCTCAGTCCGTCGGGAAATTGCTTTGATGACGCAACACCCTGTCCTTTTTCGCGGGACTGTGAGAAGCAACATAGAGTGGGCTTTGAAGGCTCGTAGATTCGCCGCAGTAGAAATCCGCCTCCGTCTAGATGAATCATTGAAGGTAACTGGGCTCGAAGGTATAGAAGAGCGCAACACCGGCGGACTGTCAGGCGGAGAGATGCAGAGGACAGCACTTGCCCGGGTTATTGCTCTCCGGCCTGAACTGCTGCTGCTCGACGAACCTGCGGCATCTCTGGACCCATGTTTCAGAATAGATCTGCTGAGACGTTTGAAGGCATATGCCGCTGAACATGGAATAACGGTTATTATGACCACGCATAGTTTAGAAGATGCCCTTTCGATAGGCACCTGTGGTGCAATAATGAACAATGGGCGTATCGAGCAAACAGGACAACTCGATGATATTTTCTACCGCCCGGCAACACCTTTTGCCGCTTCATTCATCGGGATGAGGAATATCTATCCTGTAGATTTCAGCAGGAATACTGCCGTCATAGATGACATCATTATTACACATACTGCAGATAGGCAGGGCAGGGGCTTTCTCGTGATTCCGCCCGAAGTCATAGTAATCTCACTCGAAAAGTCGAGAACCAGCGAACGGAACCGCTTTGCAGCAGTTGTCAAGAACATTGAACAGGGAAGTACAGTTTTCAGCGTTCATTTGGAGATCAAAGGTATGGAGATAACTGCTTCCCTCACTCGCGGGGCAGTCGATGAGATGGGAATCAAACAGGGGAGCAGTGTATATCTCTCGTTCAAGGCAAGTGCTGTTCATGTATTCTAAAGGGGAGAAATAAGTGGTGTCTGATCTGCATACCGGCAACCTGAAAATAGTAGTTATAAGTGACCTTCACGGTACTGTTCCCGACCTTCCGGACGGCGATGTTCTTATCATTGCAGGCGACTCGCTGTTATACGGTTATGAAAGAGAACTGCTGGAATTCAACCGCTGGCTGGGTACTTTGCCGCACGAGCACAAGATTGTGATTGCCGGCAATCATGATATATGCCTGGAAGCCGGGTCAGGGAAACATCTTACTAACTGTACATATCTGCAGGATGAATCTGTTGAGATAGCCGGATTGAAAATCTACGGAGCACCATGGACACCCGAGTATTTCAACTGGTCATTTATGCTTCCGAGAAACAGGATGCATGAAGTTTTGGAGAAGATACCCGATGACACAGATATACTTGTGACCCACGGACCGCCACAGGGAATTCTGGACAATATCGATGGGGAGCTGACAGGGTGCAGGGTTTTGCTGGAACGGGTTCGAGAGATAAAGCCCCAATATCACATTTTTGGACACATACATCCGGAATACGGTACAATTATGGAAGGTGAAACTACCTTCATAAATGCGTCTCTTGTGAATGATTCGCTGAGATTGATCAATGCCCCGATTGAGATCGACATGCAAAGAAGAGATTAGTTTGAAAGACAGACACAATACTGACATTGTTGTTTTCAGGGAGAAAATATGAAATGTGAAGAGAACTGTCCGAAGCCCGAAACAGAAAGAGACTGCCCGTGTGAGAACCCGGGGATTACCGTGAAGATCGATGGTAAATACCTTAACATCAGCGGATTCCCCGCTTTGATGATAGAAGGAACTGTCAGGGGACTGCTGTCATCAATGAAGGGATATGAAGAGGGCGCGGCAGTCGAGATTGAGATTCCCAAGGTCGAATAGACACTCCGGTAAGTTAGTCGAAGTAAAACTTGTATCGGTTTGTGCTGACAGAAAACACAAAACATAGGCACATACATATAAATGCCTGCAATCTGTGTTATAATCGCTTATTATGAATACAAAAGAAAAGGCAACAAAGCGGTAAGAGCCACCAGGAAATCTCCCATTCTATTTCAGACCGTCAGATCTGGAGACTATTGGTATATCCCGTGACAAACTGCAAACATGGCTTCGATGCGGTAGTGCAGAATATGTTTCCTATGGGCTTTACAGAATAACATCAGCACCGGTCAGTGAGTATGAAACAATTGCCATGGTCTGCTCCAGAGTAAGAGGAGCGGTTGTCTGTCTTCTCACTGCTCTACAGGTGCATGGTATAGGAACACAATCTCCGAGGGAGATATGGATTGCCATAGATCACAAAGCAAGGAAACCTGTACTGGATCAGTTTCCTGTCAGACTTCTCATATACTCAAAGAAGATGATGACCTCCGGCATTGAAGTCTTTGATATTCAGGGTGTCGAAACCCGGATTACTTCTCCGGCAAGAAAAGTAGTCGATTTTTTTCGTTTTCGGAGCAAGGTAGGGCTTGATGTTGCCATTGAAGTTCTCAAGGATGTACTTGCAGTTAAGATGACCACTCCAGCGGAGATAATGAGAATAGGAAACCGATGTCGGGCAACGACAACAATAAGACCGTACATAGAGATGATTACTTTATGAATAATGAAATTCAAAACATGGCAGTGTCTGTACGAGCAAAGCTTCTGGATATTGCTCGTACTTCAAGGCAGGATCTCAATAGGGTTCTCATTCGCTACGGTATGGAACGACTCCTTTTTAGAATTTCCCGATCGAGATATAAAAGTCATTTTGTCCTCAAAGGTGTTTTACTTTTTTATGTATGGAATGAAACTGGTTTTCGATCCACAAAAGATATTGACCTGCTTGGTTTGGACAATCCTTCGCAGGAAGACATTTCCGGTATTTTCAGGGAACTATGCTTAATGGAATCGAAATCTGATGGATTGATATTCCATCCGGAAACTGTTACCACAGAAGAAATCCTTGATCAGGCGGATTTTAAAGGAATAAGGGTAAAACTCATTGCAAAACTGGAGAGTGCCAAAATCCATATACTGGTTGATATAGGTTTCGGTGATGATATCTATTCTCAACCGGAAGAGCGAACTCTTCCATCGATACTCTGTAGGTCAATGACTCTGCATTTGTTTCAGCAATGTATATCTCCCCCGTAAACCCAAATGAGATTTGGATTAATTGGTCTGCAGAACCTCTACTAGACCGGATTCCCGATGGGGATTTTATAGAAGTCTCGATGTCGGAGAAAGCTGTGAGTAGATTCAAACAGGCATCAACAGAAACCGCACAAGAAGATTCCACTACGATAAAACAAACGGCTGGCTATGGGCTGCCATGAAAGGAACCTGCCTCACATAGATTCCCGGTACTCCGCAGGGCATTCAGACTGAGCAGGGCAGTATCTGTTTCGACTTCTCTGTATTCCCAAATCCTGCAAGGGGTAGTTTCTCGATTGAGTTCACACTATCATTTACCTGTTTTGCTGAACTCTCTGTCTATGACCAAATGGGGCGAAAAGTAGCCGGTCTATCCCGCGGAGACATGATTTCAGGAGAACATTCATTTGTCTGGAATGGTGTACTCGACACCGGACACCCGGCTCCCTCCGGACTTTACTTCTGCAAACTGACAGCAGGGGAGCAGGTGCAATCCCGGGCGGTTGTACTCCTGCATTAAAAAGTAGTGACATTCGGGACTGTCACTACTTTTAGATGCGGGTGATTACTTCTATTGCGAGTGAGAGTTCCTTGATGCGTTCTACAGTTACTTCGATGTAGTCTGCAGGATAAGTTGGGATGCCTGAGAAAGCATCTGATAGAGTTTTTTCAGAACGGAAGAGCTGAAGCACATATTTATCGATTGGCCCTATCTCTTTAAGTAATGTAATCACATCGTCGGATGTAACAATGCCCGGAACCATTGTAGTCCTGAATTCATGCTCATCGAAGGTCTTGATGAACTCTATCGATTTCCTGACATCATCGAAGACAGCCTTGCCGCCTGTGGCTTTGAAATATCCATCCGGTGAACTCTTCAGGTCCATCGCAATGTAATCTACTGAGGGAGAAATCACCTTTAATTTTTCGGGGAAAGTTCCGTTGGTATCTACTTTTATCAGAAAATCAGTTTCGTCCTTTATTCTGCTGATAAGTTCTTCGAGTCCGTCGTATGAAAGCGGTTCCCCGCCCGTGATGGATACAGCTTCGATGAATCCACTGCGCTTGATAAGCATAGCAAGAACTTCATCATGGGTAAGGAAATCAGTCTCACTGAAAATGTTTGATTTTACGAGTTCAGGATTGTGGCAGAATGGACAGTAGAAATTGCATCCACCGATAAATATGACTGCAGATATATGACCGGGGTACTCAATTATGCTCGTTCCGGAAAAGGAGCGTATCAAGTACTCTTCTTTTCTTTACACTTAATATCGATATACTCTCTCTGAGAGAATTCTTCGCGTTTTCCTTCGTTCCAGTTCTGAACGGGACGGTAATATCCCACTATTCGTGAATAGACTTCTGTTCTTATTGCCTTGATAGGTTTCTTTGTTGCTGCTGTTGCATCAGGCATTCGTATTTACCTTTCCAATGTTGAGAAAAAGAGTGTCTTGGCCTTCTTCTTCCTGATTAATGTGTTTGAAACTGCCGTCGGGTAATTCTATATCTGTCTTTACTACATCTCCATATCTATCAAGTTCTTCACCGGTGTGCGGGTAGGGACAGAGAAAATGCTCGCCTGATATGTATCCGTGAACCGGACATATCGAGAATGTAGGGGTGAAACTGAAGTAGGGAAGGTGGAATTTTGTAACGATTGACTTTGCAAGTTTGCGCACCATTCTCCAGTCATCGATAGCTTCTCCGATATAGATATGAACAACGGTTCCGCCGGTGAACTTCGTATGAAGGTCATCCTGATGTTCGAGAAGACTGAAGACATCCCTCTTCTCGACTACAGGAAGGTGAACGGAATTAGTGTAGTAAGGCTTGGAACTTCCCATGAAGTAGGCTTCGGGAAATTCCATCTTATCCTTACGGGCAAGACTGTATGACGCTCCTTCAGCTGGAGATGCTTCGAGATTGAAGAGTTCACCTGTTTCATTCTGGAAATCCTCGAGTTTTCCCCGCATGAAATCAAGTACTTCTATAGCCCAATTTTTACCTTCAGGGGTAGCAATGCTTTTCCCCATGAAATTCATGCAGGCTTCATTCATGCCGATAAGTCCGATAGTGGAAAAATGATTGCCCCAGTATGTTTTGAGCTGTTTTTTTACGCTCTGAAGATAGAAGCGGGTGTATGGGTAAAGCCCGCGGTCGGTCAGTTCTTCTATGAGTTCACGCTTTAACTGAAGCGATTCCCGTGCGGCTTCCATTATCGAGGAAAGACGCTTGTAGAAACTCTCTTCATCATTTGTGATGTATGCTGTTCGGGGGAGGTTAATGGTGACGACTCCTATCGAACCGGTGAGTGGATTGGAGCCGAAAAGCCCGCCCCCGCGGTTGCGGAGTTCACGGTTGTCGAGACGGAGACGGCAGCACATGCTTCTGGTATCATCAGGGTCCATGTCGGAATTGACGAAGTTACTGAAATAAGGCACTCCGTATTTGCCAGTCATCTCCCAGAGCGGCTGAAGTTCATCATCTTCCCAGTCGAAGTCTTTTGTGAGGTTATAGGTTGGAATCGGGAAGGTGAAAATTCTACCTTTCGAATCCCCCTTCATCATCAATTCAGCAAACACCTGATTGATCAGGTTCATTTCTTTCTGAAAGTCGCCGTAAACCTCAGGTTGCGGTTTTCCACCGATAATCACATTCGTGTCACGGAAGATACTTGAAGGTTTGAGGTCCATCGTAAGATTGGTGAATGGAGCCTGAAAACCGACACGCGTGGGTATGTTCACATTGAAGAGAAACTCCTGAAGCGCCTGTTTGATTCCCTTGTAATCGAGCTTGTCATAGCGGATGAACGGTGCAAGAAGCGTGTCGAAACTCGAGAAAGCCTGAGCTCCAGCTGCTTCCCCCTGAAGGGTGTAGAAGTAGTTGACTATCTGACCGAGCGCTGTCCGGAAATGTGCGGGCGGAGCTGATTCCGTCTTTCCCGGAACACCCCGGAAACCTTCGACAAGAAGCGACATCAGGTCCCAGCCCACACAGTATGGTCCGAGTATACCGAGGTCGTGTATGTGAAAGTCACCATCCTCCTGGAATTTACGGATTCTCGGGGTATAGATGCGGGAGATCCAGTATTTCTGAGTGATGGATGAAGAGATGTAGAAGTTCAGTCCCTGAAGGGAGTAGTTCATGTTTGAGTTCTCTTTTACGCGCCAGTCTGCACGGCCTATGTAATCTCCAATAATGCTTGTGATGCCGCTCAGAAGGTCATCCACATCCCGGGATTCGCTCTTCTTCTCGCGGTAGAGTATGAATTCACGCGCAGCAGCGGTAAGCTTTCTGAGTATGAATGTCTCTTCGATGAGATCGAGTATTTTATCTACAGTGGGGATTGCCCCTGCCTTGAAAAAACTCAAGTATAGAGCGGTTTCGACCTGATCGGCAATATCCGCTGCTACAGCAAGGGTATCGGAAGACTTAAGTGCCAGGTCGACAGCCCTTTCTATCTTCTGTTTCTGATAGGAGACAATATCCCCGCTGCGTTTTCTGATGAGCCAGTCCATGGAACCCCAAATCCGGTATTAGCCGCCGGATGTATGAAAAATAAAATTCAAAATAAAATAATCGACCAGAATCGACAAGTTTCCTTCTTTCAGTTTCGGTATTACGATAATATGTTCTTAATTTCAGCCGTCAAGTGGCAGAACCACAATATATTGTGTTTTAGGGGTATAGCTGAACTACATAATGTACTATGTTGTTATCACTTATACATCTATCAAAATCAGACTAATTTCGGTCTAAATACAGACACTGCTGACATATCTAACCCTACCCCCCTAAAAGATTGATTGATAATAGGTACACGAAACAGGGCAGCAATGTGCACGGCTCGTTTGAAATAAGAAAATACATCCCCTTTCACACATGTACCCAGCAGGGAAAAGGATGGATTTCAAACCACAGTCTACGCAAAAGTCGTACGATAAATGCGTACAAATACACAAATGACATACGCAATATGTGTGAAATCATACAAAAGTCGGTTAACTTATGTGTGATATGTTTATATTCAATTCTATTCTGTATGGAGGTTGTCATGTATAGAACTGCCATTGAAGACTTAAAGCGCTGGAAAGAACGAACAGACAGAAAGCCGCTTCTCATTCGCGGAGCACGTCAAACCGGGAAAACGTGGTTAATGAAGGAGTTCGGCAAAACATCTTATGAACAGTATGCTTACATAAACTTCGAAAGCAATTCCGGAATGAAAAATCTGTTTATAAGTGATTTTGATATTGAGAGACTGCTGTCGGGATTACAGGTGGAGGCAGGCTGTCCAATTATTCCCGGCAAAACTCTTATCATATTTGATGAAGTTCAGGAGGTTCCTGAAGCCTTGACTTCTTTAAGTACTTTAATGAAAACGCTAAAGAACATCATATCCTTGCGGCAGGGTCTCTACTTGATGTTGCTCTTCATCCCGTACTTCTTTCCTGTTGGGAAGGTTGATTTTCTGTCTCTTCATCCGATGTCATTTTCTGAATTTCTTCTGGCAACTGACAATGAGCCCCTCAATGCTATGATCGAAGAACTTGACTTCAAGTTAGTAAAGGTATTTTCTTCTAAACTAACATAAATGCTGAGGGAATATTATCTTGTTGGAGGTATGCCTGAGGCTGTTAAAAGTTACAAACTCGAAAACGATTTTGCCCGGGTGCGGGAAATCCAGCTTCAACTGATTTCTGCCTATGAACAGGATTTTTCCAAACATACACCCCATTCGATAGTCCCCAGTATACGAGCAGTGTGGAATAGTCTTCCTGCACAACTTTCCAAAGAAAACAGAAAGTTCCTTTACGGACTTGTAAGAAAGGGTGCCCGAGCAGGGAATATGAACATGCAATTCACTGGCTGTTTGATTGTGGTCTGGTGAACAAGGTGGGTCGTATGACTAAACCGGGGATTCCCCTGGCGGCATATCGGGATAGAGTGGCATTCAAATTATATTCTCTGGATTTGGGATTACTCAGCGCCATGAGCGACCTTGATCCTAAGACCATCCTGTCCGGTAACAGACTCTTTGAAGAATTCAAGGGTGCATTGAAAGAGCAGTTTGTATTGCAGCAACTGATTGCACAGCAAATTAATCCATTCTACTGGTCTGCCAAAAACTCCAGGGGGGAAGTCGATTTTATTCTGCAGATGGCGGGGAATGTACTGCCACTTGAGGTTATGTCATCAGAAAGTTTGCAATCAAAGAGTCTGAAAAGCTACAAAGAGCGCTTTCTGCCTGTGATGTCTTTTCGCACATCACTATCCGGTTACAGGGAAGAGGAATGGCTAACAAACATTCCCCTCTATGCTGTTCATTCAATTTCGAAAGTGATTGAGAGAATAGTACACTCCCGGTCCTAACTCGAGGTAAGTTGCACTGTGAACAGGAACTAAACCAGGTCTTTAAGGTGGCTTCCGAGGAAGTGCTTCACGAGTGCCAGGAATCCCGCGATGATCATTATGTAAAGAACATCATGCCAGTCCCATGTATTCAGCAGGAAAGCAAGGGAGAGTCCTGCTGCAGGCGGGTGTTCACAGTCGAGAATAACCATCAGGAAAATGGAGATGGCGACAGCGACAGCACCTATGATAATACTCGTATCTACATTCCAGAAACTTCCGCCAAAAAAATTGTTGTCCAGAAGTGAACCTGCAACACCGACAAGTATTCCGATTGCATACCCGCCTACAATACCCCTCTTTCGTGCAGCGTAGGAGTTAGGAGCGGTGAATACAATGAACGACGAAGCTCCTATCACCGCAATGATGGTCGTCTTGGTTGTGGCATCAATCACGAATAATGCTATGAATACAGTAAATGCGGCACACAGGCATTGAAAGATGTATCTGCCGGGGCTGTGTCTTAGTTTCCTATCAAACAGCGGCAAGAGTATCTCCTATCAAGTATCAGGTCATTGTTCCGGGGCAGTCAAATCCACACTTTCATTCACTCCGCCGGCAACGGCTATGAACCAGTCGTCACCGAAGTACATTTCCGCGGCATGCCGCAGATCCTCGGGGCTGAGTTCCAGTACTTCACTCAGGTGGATAATATCATAATCGAAAGATTTTTCATCAAGAACCAGCGCGGTTAAACCCCACGCCAGTCCGGAGTAACCGGAGCCGCTTCTTGCATGTGAACCTATCATACTTGACTGGACAATGCGCAATTCTATGTCCCTTACATCTTCATTTGTTATACGGTTTATTTCTTCCATAACAGAATTCACCGCCTGCGGCACATAGTCCCCGAATGTAGAGAGATATGCAGTAAATGTCCCGCTGCTGTCATTGGAGCGCGAGTAACTGCCTACACTGTAGGCAAGCCCCTGTTCATCACGGACTGAATGCCCAAGCCATGAGCCAATACCCGAACCGAGAATCTTGTTCATTACACTGAAAGCAACATCTTCAGGAGAGTTGTCTGCAGGAGATTCCGTACGGATAAGTACAACCACCTGCGCCTTTCCCGGCATGGACACAATGACCGTATCTCCCGGAGCGTCCGTGAATTCGGGATATACAGCTTTGGGAAGCGGTTCGGGGGGACTCTCCCAGTCTCCGAAGTAGTCTGCAGCCATTGCGAATATCTCTTCTGCGTCGACATCGCCCACAACAGTAATGACAGAACCTTCCGGCCGGCAGGCAAGTTCATAGAAATCGATAACTTCCGGAAGTGTTATCCGCTGCAGAGTCTCTTCCGTTGTAATGCGGATGTCATTCGGGGTTGCTGCAGTGATTATTTGCATGCTGTCGGAAGCAATACTCCATGCCCTGTCACTCCGTGATACAAGCGATGTTTCTGCATCATCCATCAAAATATCATAATCGGACTCCCTGAAAGCAGGATTAAGAAGAAGGTCGGAGATAGAGATGAATGCCAGTTCGAGATGTTCGGTAAGTACATTGACGGAACCTGTAGAATGTTCCGCTCCGGCAGAGAAGTATATCGATGAACCTTTCGATTCAAGCCTTTCATGGAAATCCGCACGGGGAAGTTCATCTGTACCGCGCAGCATTGTGCTGGATGTAATGCCTGCCAATCCGGCGTATTCGGAGCCGTATCTGTAACTTCCAATCGGAGTGGCAAACACAACCGATACAGTCGGGAAGGAATGGTTTTCCATGACAAATAACTGAAGCCCGTTATCGAGCGTGTCGCTTATGACACCTTCGAAAAGTGAGTGTTCGGGAATACGAAGAAAATCATCGGTTACTTCAAGCCCTTCGTAGTTTATCTCCTGCGGTTCTTCTATATCAGTCGGGAGTTCCTGCCTGCTGCTGCCTTCTGCTGCGTATCCTCCTGTGGGATTGAGAACGGCAAGAGTTACTCCTTCGGGTTTGAAATATTTTGCTGCAGCTTCGCTGATATCATCAGGTGTTGCGGCTTCGATAATGACAAGATTTCTGTCAGTCAGGAATGCATCATCGTACATTGTCTGATTCAGACAGAGGTCCATGGCGAGACCGGTTGGGCTTGCCTGCGCAAATATCTCCGAAGCGCGCTGACGGACCTTCAGGTCGAAAAGATCATCTTCGGGAATTCCATCGGAAATGATGCTGTTCAGTTCGTCCCAGATAATACTGATGACTTCGTCCTGTGTGATACCGTCTTCTTCAAAGGGTTCCATAGTAATGGAGATAGTGAACAGTCCGGGGTCGATTCCCCCGCCGTTCCATGCACCCACACCTGAAACAAGTCCGGGTTCAATCAATACCCGCTGAAGTCTGCTGGAAACACCGCTCGAAAGATATGATGCTATAAGATCGAGAAGCGGAGAATCAACATTCAGGACATTCGGTACATGAAATGCCATTATGAATCTCGGCAGATTTGAAGCGTGGTCCACTTCTACATATCTCGACTCAGTCTGCAGGGGTTCGACGATTGGTGTCTGCACAGGCGGAGAACCCGCAGGTATATCCCTGAAATAGGCTTCCACTTTTTCAAGCACTTCATCTGTGTCGAAATCCCCCACGAGAGTAAGTACAGCATTTGAAGGGCAGTACCAGGTTTCATAGTATTCGCGAGCTTTGATGTGGTCATAAGCCAGTATGTTCTCATCGAAACCTATTACCGGATTCATGTATGGATGTTCGGTATATGCAGTCTGTGCAAGAGTCTCCCACAATGTTCCTGATGGGCTGTCGGTTGTGCGTGACCGTCGCTCTTCGTGAACGACATTTCGCTCTGATGCGACTTCCGCGGAGTCTATCAGGCAGTTCACCATCCTGTCGCTTTCGATTGCAAGAGCATCATCGAGCCTGTTTACCGGAAGAACGATATAATAGCAGGTGACATCATCGGAAGTAAAAGCGTTGGCAGTTCCGCCGTCCCGCTGGACTATCTGCCAAAACCTTCCGAGCGGCATATCAGGAGTTCCCTTGAACATCAGATGTTCGCAGAAATGGCTTATGCCGAGTATGTCGCTACGCTCATTACGGGAACCCACATCATAGGCGATAACGGATGCGACAACGGGAGCATAGTGGATTTCCTGTATTATCACAGTGAGCCCGTTATCGAGAGTGGTTATTACAGGTTCGGATGCGAAACTGAGTGAGAAAAACAGTACAGCAATACTGATAATTAGTGTTTTCATATATATTACCTTCTCGTCGTTGATAATGAAATATAACCAAAACGAGGGACACCATACCCCCGAAAATTAATGGGGACAGTCCCTCTTTCTGTAGGGACATGATTTCTTCGTGTCCCGTAGAGCTGGTACTTGAATAAAAGGTCGGTGCTTATAGGGGACACTCCTCTTTGAAGGCAGGAACTCCTTCTGCAGAGGAATGTCCCCATTAGGAGATAAGGAGGAAATATGAAGGTCGGATATTTTCAGTTTGCGCCGGAGTTTGGGGAAACAGAAGCAAACCTGAAGAAGGTCCTCGACGGGTTGAAAGATGCTGATGCAGACCTGATAGTTCTTCCTGAACTGCCGTTCACGGGGTACAGTTTTTCAGGGAGAGATGAACTGGCTTCGATGTCGGAAGAACCGGAATCATCTGTTTCGATTGAATCCCTTATCACATTATGTGCCGGGAAGAACATGCACATCATCACAGGTTTCGCGGAAAAGGCAGGTAATAAATGTTTTAATACCGCACTACTGCTCGGACCGGCGGGTATAGTAGGGAAATATCGAAAAATCCACCTGTTCAATGCCGAAAAGAACTACTTCGATGCCGGGGATTTACCGTTTTCTGTATTCGCTATCGATGGTGTGAAAATAGGATTGATGATATGTTTCGACTGGATATTCCCCGAAGCATCGCGTGTACTCGCATTGAAAGGTGCAGACATACTTTGCCACCCGTCCAATCTTGTGCTTTGTTACTGCCAGAAGACAATGGTTTCCCGTGCCATCGAAAACTCCGTCTTTGTAATCACCGCAAACAGAACCGGAACTGAGACACGAGCATTCGGCTCACTTACATTTACCGGGAGGTCGCAGATAGTCGGTCCGAGGGGCGAAGTTATCCACAGTGCACCCATCGATTTAGCTGATTTGTCCATTATAGAAATCGACCCGATGCAGGCGCGAAAAAAGATGATAACTGAGACAAATCATGTTCTCGATGATCGGCGTCCGGAGTTTTATTAAATCTAGAAGGCTCTATTGGTGCTTGTATTCTCTTTTTTAGGCAATATATTTGAATACTGGTAAACTTTTCTGAAGACGGAGGGACAATGATATCAGGTGGCGTTGCAATCCTTGACTTTGGTTCCCAGTATAACCAGTTGATAGCAAGGCGGGTGCGGGAAATGGGAGTATATTGCGAACTTATTCCTGGGAATGCGACTTTCTCTGAAGTAATGAAGATGCAGCCCGGAGCGATTATCATGTCGGGCGGTCCCTGCAGTGTTTATGACGAAGGTGCACCGCTTCCCGATCCGAAGATATTCGATATTGATATTCCGGTACTTGGCATTTGCTACGGCATGCAGCTTCTTGCCCTGAATGACGGGGGAGTGGTTAAAGGTGGTTTCGAGCGGGAATACGGACCTGCTAAACTTCACATCACAGGAAAATGCAGAATGTTCGGGGGTGTGGACACAGGACAGCAGGCCTGGATGAGCCACGGTGACAGGGTTGTTGAAGTACCCGCCGGCTATTCGATACAGGCTTCTACCAATTCACTTCCGATAGCTGCGATAGCAAGTAAAACAAGACAGCGTTACGGAGTGCAGTTTCATCCTGAAGTTAATCATACAGAATTTGGTATAGAACTTCTCGAGAATTTCGTATTCACCATAGCAGGACTCGAAGCAGACTGGAACATGCAGACATTTCGGAAGCGTGCTGTTGAGCAGATAAGAAAGAGACTCGAAGGCAGCGGCAATGTTATTCTCGGGCTTTCCGGTGGTGTCGATTCTTCCGTTGTGGCGGCGCTTCTCCATAAAGCAATACCTAAACGGTTTTACCCGATATTCGTAGATAACGGACTGCTACGAGCGGGAGAACGCGAATCTGTAGAAGAAACCTTCGTTGATCATTTTGGAATGCCGCTCCGTGTCATAGACGGGGAGACCCGGTTTCTTGATGGACTTGCAGGTGTGACAGATCCGGAAAAGAAGAGAAAGATAATCGGCAGGATATTCATCGAACTTTTCGAAGAAGCATCGAAGCTGATAGACAATGTCACCCATCTAGCACAGGGAACGCTCTATCCCGATGTAATTGAGAGTATCTCTTTCAAGGGACCGTCTTCCACTATAAAAAGTCACCACAATGTGGGTGGACTCCCCGAGCGAATGAATCTGAAACTCCTCGAACCGCTCAGGGAGCTGTTCAAGGATGAAGTTCGGGAACTCGGAAGAGAGTTGAAACTCCCCGAACGCATGGTGTCGCGACATCCGTTCCCCGGTCCTGGGCTTGCCGTCCGGATTCTCGGCGAGGTAGATGTGGAAAGCATCGAACTTCTTCAGAAGGCTGACAAAATATTCATCGACTATCTATGGGAAAATGATTTGTACAATGAAATATGGCAGGCATTTGCGGTGCTGCTCCCTGTCCGGACAGTCGGTGTGATGGGAGATGAAAGAACCTATGACAGGGTTGTTGCATTGAGAGCGGTTACTTCGACAGACGGGATGACGGCCGACTGGCACAGGATGGACCCCGAGCATCTTGCAGGAATATCATCTGCTATCGTGAACCGGGTTCCCGGAATCAACCGCGTTGTTTACGATATCTCTTCCAAACCTCCGGGAACAATCGAGTGGGAGTAGCGATTTCGGGGTCGGACTTAGAACCCAACGTTTGTGAATGATGATAACGCAAATAAAAGGACATTAGAATATGTGGATTCTGTATGCAGGGACCGGTCTGCTGCTTGCAGTATCGGCAATTGTCGATAGAAAACGGACGCTGAAAGCACTCAAGATATCCTTGAAGCGATTTCTGAAAATAGCACCGTCATTTCTGATAATGCTAATATTGGTATCCATTGCTCTTTTCCTTTTCCCCGAAGAGAAAATTACCGAGTTGCTTTCTCGTGGGAATATATGGCTGGCAACTCTTTTCGGGAGTATCATCGGGTCGGTTTCACTCATGCCGGGGTTTGTTGCATATCCGCTTTGCGGGATACTTCGGGAAAATGGTATTCCGTATATGGTCCTTTCGGGATTTTCAACGACTCTTATGATGGTCGGAATTCTCACATTTCCCATTGAAAAGACCTATCTTGGGACAAGGACGGCTCTTATCAGAAATGTAATTGGTTTTGCGATGGCTCTCATAGTTGCTCTGGCAACGGGGATACTCCTTTGGAAACCGCCATTATGGTAAAGTGTAAGAAACTAATGACATTTATTCCTGCCGTTGTCTATTTCCTATTCATTCTATATGCAGTATTCAATGACTTTCAGCCCGGGGTAGAAATATGGAGAAATTTCAGGGTATTCATGATTCAGATTGTAAAACTACTCCCCTTTGTATTCATTCTCATAGGTCTTTTCGAGGTCTGGGTGAAGCGGGAAACAATAGAGAAACATCTTGGAGAGAATTCCGGATTCATATCATTTATCTGGGGCATTCTCCTCGCCGGAACAACTGTGGGCGGACTCTATGTGGCTTTGCCTGTGGCTCACTCTCTTTATCTGAAGGGGGCTAGGACAAGCGTGGTGCTGACATATATCAGCGCAGGGGCGATATGTCGTGTGCCGATGACTCTCTTCGAAGCGGGGTTTCTCGGTTGGAAATTCACATTAATTCGATTGACGGTTTCCATACCGCTGGTAATAATATCATCCGTACTGCTTGGCAGATATCTCGATAGACATGAATATGTATTTCCGACACTTGACCGTGGCGGTGCTTAGTGATTATTCTTATAGTGATTAAATGTAAATAAAATGAGAGAGGTTGGAATGAAGAACCTGCTGTTTCTTATCGCACTGTTTATGTTTCTGTCCTGCGGAACTGTCGTAATACCGGAATATGCAGACATTATAGGTATCTATAGAGCAGAGGTCAGTTCTGCTCTTGGAGTGAACCAGACCGTTACCGTCTATTTCAATGATGACCACAGTGCTGAAATGATGACAGAATATGATAACATCGATGAAGTCAGTACTGAATCCGGAACCTGGCTTGTGGGGGATGACGGTTACATCGAAGTGATATTTAACAGGACAGAAGGTGTCCCCCTGTATCCTGAAGAAACGATGCTGTTCGAACTGGACGGCTACACACTTCACGGTGTGGAGTACAATGAATTTCTTTATGGTTCAGACGAGTTTGTTCTTAACAGGATATAGGATTCAATGAACTCTGATCGGAGAAATTTATGAAAGCAGCTATAGTATTTCTTACAGTTCATGCAATTGCTGCATTCGCAGGCAACATCTATGTCTGTGATTATGCCTACCAGGCAGATATCCTAATCTATGTTGTCGACTATGAGTATCAGACGGACCTCAGTGTCTTTGTTGTCGACTATGAATATCAGTCAGATGACGACGATGCCCTCTGGTACTTCGTCGATTATGAATACCAGTCCGATGTCTCAATCTACTATGTAGAATACAAGTATCAGGCGGACTTGTGTGTGTATTTCGTCGATTATAAATATCAGGCGGAATGGCAGGAAGGCAGTGAGTGGCAGGAGCGGATGCACTGATAGATAAGTACATTTTCGAAAGGGAATAGTGTGGGTAAGTTGCTACTTTGCATTTCTGCAATTACCCCCCCCATATTCTTCGTCTTCTACATTTACAGAAAAGACAAGGCTCGACCGGAACCAAAGAAACATGTTCTGAGACTGTTTCTTATCGGCGCCGTCTCGTGTATCATCATCAGTTTGATTGGAATCCCTCTCCTTGTGATAGCTTGGAGTTTCGAACGCAATGTTCTGCTATATTCGATTTTTGAAGCTTTCCTTGTCGCGGGATTTGTGGAAGAAGGAGTGAAAATACTTCTGGTACGCCGTTATGTTTACAAAAAACCATACTTTGATGAAGTAATGGATGGTATTGTTTACACCGTTGCAGCCGGGATGGGCTTCGCCTGCATCGAAAATGTATTGTATGTAATGCAAAATGGAATAGGATGTGCTGTACTGAGGGCGATTCTTTCCGTTCCCGGACATGCTGCATGGTCTGCTGTCATGGGGTACTACATTGGCATGTCGAAGTTAGCGAAAGCCCCCCGGTTAAAAAGAAAATACCTGTTTATCGGTTTTCTCATCGCATTTCTACTGCATGGACTATATGATGTTTTCCTTTTCATAGGAGGTTCGAAGGGTGATTGGATTATCGGACTGGCGAGCATTCCTGTAATCATATTCTCTATCGTACTGGCTAAGAAGAAAATAAAGTTGGCACTGCAAGCCGATGAATAGATATCATATCTGATTTTTCTTTTCTTATGTTTTCATATATTACCGCCGATTTGCACATGGAGCACAAAAATTTCCAATAGAGATATCTCCCTGTTTAAATAGGAGGAATGTACTATGAAAATGAAAAATCTGAAATCCGCGATTGCCGGCAGCATTAATCTAAAGTTCACCATGACCGATAATATCAAGGACTATACGGGTATACTCTTTGGTTCAATACTGTTCGGAATTGCCTATTCGTGGTTCCTGTTTCCCTTCCGCATATCTCCGGGCGGGGTCGGGGGACTGGCACAGGTGCTGTATCACTGGACTTCCATTTCTCCAAGCATCTGGATGTTCGGCTTCAATATCCCGCTGTTTATTGTCGGGTATATATTTGTAGGTAAACAGTTTGGAGTCCGGAGTTTTGTCGGCATGATGCTATCAAACGGGATGTGCTGGCTGTTTCAGCCTTCGCATCTTCGTTTTCTCTCGAGTTACAATGATATAGTTCACAATATTGCAGGCGCGGGTGAACTTCCCCGGCTTGCAGTATTTCTGTCGGGGAATTCAGAGATGGACATTCTCCTGGCATCTATTTCGGGATCGGCTTTACTTGGTGCTGGACTGGGTTTCATCTTCAAGTTCAGAGGTTCCACAGGCGGAACAGATATCCCGGTTGCAATACTGAAAAAATACACGGGAATTTCCATCAGTACCGGCTACTGGATTGTCGATTCAGTAATAATCCTTGCCGTGGGAATAGCTTTTAAGAATCCTGTACTTGTCATCTGGGCTTATCTGAACCTGTTCCTGATGAGTAGAATGACCGATTTTGCCGCTGAGGGAATGCCTTATGTAAAGGCTGTGATGATTGTCTCGGAAAAACCCGATGAAATACGGGATGCAATTTTCGACCGGCTGCATAGGGGAGTCACATTCCTGAAAGCCGAAGGTGGTTATGTACGGAAGGAAAAAGATGTGATTTATGTGTGCATTCATCGGCGACAGGTAATGATACTCAGGCGTATCGTGAAGAAAATCGACCCTGAAGCTTTCATGGTGCTGCACGATGCCCACGACGTAATGGGCTACGGCTTCAAACAGCGAACACTTACCTTCTGACAGTACCGTACGTCATTTCTTCCACTCAATTGACAACATAACTAAGCGAAGTAAGTAGATAAATCGACAAAACGCCAATATTGTCAAGAATTTGGCAGTATCCGGTCATTTTGGACTATTCGATATTAGAGTATTCAGTTCTGTATAATTGTATGAACTGAATTATTTAGATATAATTTAACTTGAAAAGTTTCTGCTACTTTCAGGATTGGTTGAAATGAAATTTATTCTTGGGATTGTGTCACTTTTCTTCATCCCTGGGGCTGCTGTGTCTTTCTATCGAGGTATCATTCAGATATCTACTATTCCTGCAGTCTGGAAACCGATATTGGTCGGTATTGTTGTCGGTATACTGCTTTACCGACTTGTCATAAGACGACTTGCCGGATTAGAAACATTCGAACACGAATTCACACACGCAATAGTCGCGATAATGCTGTTTCGCAGAATTACACGATTCAGTGTAACGAAGCGGGAGGGTGGTTATGTGCAGTTCACCGGAGGAAGCAGCATCGGAAATAATCTCATAGGTCTGGCACCTTATTTTCTTCCGACAATTACATTGTTTGCAGTACTGATAAGACCGATACTGCTGCATCCATGCTTCCCATGGTTCGATGTGTTTATAGGTATTTCCTTTGCATACCACACATTGAGTACAGCAAGGGAGATAAAAGGGAATTACACTAAGAAGGCGTTTCGAAGCAGCATCGGGACACTGACTCTCAGTGATATAGGTAAAGTCGGATATATATTTGCAACTCTATTTATTGTATGTCTGACATTGACAATACACGGCATAATCTGTTTCATCATTTGCGATGGTTATTCCGGAGTAGCAGATTGGGGAAAAAGAACATGGGACATAAGTTCAACTTCTTATGCAACGCTCCATGCGTATGTTCGTATGAAAATTGGAGGGTGATTAGATGAAAACAGACTCAGAATCAGGAATATTGTTCGAAAGCCGGAAAGCGATATCTCCTAAATCAGTTGTACTGCTTGTTCACGGAATGGGAGCACATACTGGGCGCTGGTATTTTTTGACAGAGTATCTTCAGGAGAATGATGTCTCATCCTATTCACTCGAATTGAGAGGTTTCGGCACGACAGACGGTCACAGAGGCCATGTAGAGTCTTTCGAAGCCTATTTCGATGATATACTGCGGCTGCGGGAGATTATAGCCGAAGAGAATCCCGGCCTTCCTGTCTTTATAATTGGGGAAAGCATGGGCGGATTGATCTGTTTTGTAGCAGCATATATCCATCCGGCCTCATTCAATGGGCTCATATGCATCTCCCCCGCATTCGGGAACAGGATGAAGTTCACCATATCAGATTATGTGAGAGCATTCGCCTATCTTCTTATAGATGACACAAAACAGCATAAAATGCCGTTTACAGCTGAAATGTGTACCCGGGATACTATCTATCAGGAAGTAATGGACAAGGATGACAGGGAGCACCGGCTTGCAACATCAAGAATCATCTGGGAGATAACTAAATGGCAGATGAAAGCAGGCAGCAGTAAACTGCGAAACAATTTAAAAACAAGCCTGCTGTTTCTGCTTGCAGGGCGGGATACACTGGTTGATCCCAAAGCAAGCAAAAGTGTGTTCAGAAAACTGAAACTCAAAGACAAAAAACTCATTGAATATCCGGAAATGCACCATGCACTTTCCATCGATATCGGCAGGAAAACTGTATTTGATGATATTCTGAAGTGGATTGAAGAGAGAATATGAAGTACATTCTTTCAATTGATCAGGGTACTACCGGCAGCCGGACAATTCTCTATGATGCAGAGGGACGGGCTACTGCAAGTTCATATAGAGAATTCCCTCAGTATTTTCCAAAGCCTGGGTGGGTGGAGCATGATCCTGAGGAAATATGGGACAGTGTAAATACTTCGATTCAGGCTGTTCTTGGACAACTGCCGGATGCTGAAATAGCTGCAATAGGCATCACAAACCAGCGCGAAACCACTATCGTGTGGGATAGAAATACCGGCAGACCGGTTTGCAATGCAATCGTCTGGCAGTGCCGGAGAACTGCAGGACGCTGCAGTATCCTTAAGAAAAAACCAGGTATGGCAGATTCTGTCAGACAGAAAACAGGACTCCCGATAGATGCCTATTTTTCAGCCAGTAAGATAGAATGGACTCTGGAAAACGTGGATGGACTCCGTGAAAGATCCAATAAAGGAGAACTTCTCTTTGGAACAACGGACTCATGGATACTCTGGAAACTGACAGGCGGGGAAGTCCATGCAACGGATTATACAAATGCTTCACGGACAATGCTGTTCGATATCAATGAACTCAAGTGGGATGATGAGTTACTGGACCTGTTCGGTATTCCCGCCCGTATGCTTCCTGTTGTCAAAAGATCATCCGGTAATTTCGGAGTTACAGTCGAGATTGGCAGGATGAGTGCCGGTATTCCAATAACCGGCATAGCGGGAGACCAGCAGGCAGCACTGTTCAGTCATGCATGTTTTGCTCCCGGCTCAATCAAGAACACTTATGGTACCGGTTGTTTTATTCTGATGAATTCAGGTGCGGACAAACCAACATCTGAACACGGACTTATCACAACCCTGGGGTGCGGGAGAGAAGGAGAACCGGTTTATGTTCTGGAAGGTGCAGTATTCACAGCGGGAGCGGCAATACAGTGGTTGCGGGATGGACTCGGTATTCTCGGGTCGGCAGAAGAATCCGTAGAAAAAGCAATGTCAGTTGAAGATAACGGCGGTGTTTACTTTGTTCCGGCTCTTACAGGGCTTGGAGCTCCATACTGGGATCCGGATGCAAGGGGTCTCATCACCGGCATCACCCGCGGAACAGAGACAGGGCACATTGTCAGAGCAGCACTCGAAGCGATCTGCTATCAAACGAAAGATGTGCTGGATGTCATGGAGAAAGATACCGGTCTTTGTATCGACAACCTGAATGTAGACGGTGGAGCGGCGGCAAACGATTATCTGTGCCAGTTTCAGGCTGATATACTCGGTATAGATGTTACCCGCCCTAAAGTACTGGAGATTACCTCCCTTGGTGCTGCCTATCTTGCCGGGCTGGCAGTCGGATACTGGAAGAGCTTTCAGAATATAGAAGAGTGTTTGGAAGTGGATAGAATATTTACCCCATCCATGCCGAAACAAGATGCAGACAAACTGTACGAAGGATGGAAACGGGCTGTGAAGCGAACTCTATAGATCCTATGACAGTATACTTAATTATTGCGTGATAGTTAGTACGGTATTGAATAATTGATAAAGAGATTTTAGTGCAAGGTCATACTTCACTTCTCCCACTTTAGCCTGTTGGTAATGGAGTTTAGCGACTAAAGTTGAATAAGTGAAGTACGGCACTAGCCCGCATAGTTCACCAGATTTCTACTAAAACACCACATATGCAGGCGTCTACTTCGTTATACTCACATATCCGTCTTCGACGTACTGTATCAAGTACACCTCCGGAGTATATGCTCGCAAGCCTCGTATCCACCTACATCGGAGACGTTTCGCTACAAAAGCTGGTGAAATATGCGGGCTAGAGATTGGCGGGAACGTGTGGGAATCGAACCCACCCAGGATGGTTCTAGCACCCAGCACCGGATTTGAAGTCCGGGAGGAACACCAGTTCCCCTCCGCTCCCGCGGAAGCAATACGAAACATTGGAAAAATACTGTCTATGTCAAGTCCCTGCAGGAGAGTATCATATTTTAACTGATTACCAGCTTATTTTCAAACCAAACAGGAAGTGGCGTGCCGGGGACCAGGCAGCCATGTTGTTCATTGAACCCGTCGGGTTGTGGTCGGGCTCTCCATCACCATCCATGTCGGCATCGTACCACGCCACATTATATATGCGTTCGATATTTCGCCTGTTGAAGAGGTTGTAAACGGAACAGTAGAAGTCCAGTCCGATACCCGCGAAATCAAATCCCCTGTCAACTGTGAGATTTGTGTTCATTCTTGCAGGATATCTCTTCTGGTTACGAAACCACGGATGGGTCCCGTGGGATGCATTGTCATAGGGAATACCGCTGCCATAACTCCAGGATAACTGTAAACCTGCGCCTTCGAGGAAGTGATAATCTGCGATTTTCGGACCTTCACCGAAAGGAACGGAGAAATTGAAGCTTGCATTGACCATGTGACGCTGATCCCAGTCGAGATAGACATCATCATGGGGAACAGGGTCACTTGTGCCGTATTCTACTTCTTCGAGAACTGAGGAACGAGGTCCCTTGGCAATTGAATATGTGTAGTTAAAATTGAATCCGAGCCACTCATGCGGGAGCCTCATGAAAGTAACTTCAGTACCTCTTACAGTTCCAACACCTTCATCATTGATGAATTGCCAGAAAGTACCCGTCTCTTCCTGATATTCAACCGAGACGAGACCTGATATGTTTTTGTAGAAACCGGTAACTCCAACAAGTGTGAAAGAATCGAACTGATGCTTCAGACCGATTTCATAAGAGACGGTCTCTTCAGGCTCGAGATTGGGATTTCCATATAGCGGATCTCCGCCGGTATTAACATCCGTTCCCCAGAACATCAAACTGAGATTTGGCACCTGATAATAATGTCCGTAACTCATCCTAATGATATCACGTTCGGTTATGGGATGGGAGATACCGAGGCGGGGACTGATATTGTATTTTGCGTCGGTACCTTCGGTCTGCGGGTTTATGTAATCGAGCCGGAGCCCGGCATTCACAATCAGACCCGCTGTGTATTCGATTCTGTCCTGAAGATAGATTCCATGGAGAATCGCATCTGCTTCGGTACCTGTAGAAAGAACGCCTCCACCTGTAATGTAGCGGTCGGATTGCGTTATTTCGAAGAATCTGCCTTCCCAGCCGGTCTTTAGTTGATGATAGTTTCCGAGTAAGGCAGTCAGGTCAATTCTTCCGGTGCGGACTATACTCCGTGAATCGTGCCGGAGCCATGCGTGTGTGCTGGATCGGTAAAAATCATCGGGATCAACGGCGGGGTTTACATACTCGTATGAGAGCCAGTCTTCTTCTGTAAAACCGTCACCTATCCATCCGCCGTTTTCGGAAACGATTCTGTATTTTTCATCTGTCTGATAGTGATTGTATTTTATCTCCGCGAATATCATGTCTGAAAGGGTTTGCGTTAGGGAGAAACTGATGCTGTGGCTTTCGCTGATTCTTGTGGGGAGTGCAAGATTTTCGTCTTTCGCATAGTGAAGTGTATCACCGTCATCGATATCCGCTTCGTTTATGCGTGACCATCTCCAGTCCCTCCAGCCCATATCGCTGTTCTCATAGTAACCGCTTGCCATAAAGCGGGTGCCGGGTGAGGGGATATAAGTTAATTTGAGAGTGCCGGATATGCCGTCCTCCCAGTTATTGTCCCAGTTGCTCCTGCTGTCCAGCCTGTCATGCCCGTAGTTGGCGAGGTCGATAGTCGAAAACAGACTTATGTTCCCCGGAATGTCTAGTCCAAGCGCAGGAAGAAGATATGTTGTTAGCGGTTCAGGTCCGCCAACGGCGAACTCTCCGCCGAGGGCATCTCCCCTGAACATCTGATCTTCCCACTGAGTGTAGTTGGTGAGATTCGTCTGTTCGGTTCCGACTATCGAATAGTCTCCGTAATGAGCATTGATATTTCCTGTATAGGTGTCACCGCCGGTACGTGTGATGATGTTCACAACACCTGACTGCGCATTACCGTATTCCGCCGTGAAACCGCCGGACATGACTGTTATCTCTGAAATAGCTGACATCGGGATATTGAATGTGAATAGACTGGAAGACGGGTCCATCATTGGAATGCCGTCTACGAGATAGACAATTTCACCTGCACGCCCCCCGCGCATATGAATCCCGCCGCCTGCATACAGCGCTCCTGCCTGAAGCTGAGTCAGGTCCTGCAGCGTAGCTACTGGCATTGTCTCTATCTCTTCGCGGCTAATTACATGAACTGTAGATGTTTCATCGAAAACTATCATTCCACGTTGGTCGGAGACATTGATGACTGTCGTGCCTGCTGCTTCTGAACTCAACTGAAAATCGATACGGGTGGTCATATCAGTGATTACAATCGTGCCCTCCGCTATCTGTGTTCCGAATCCGACCATTCTTACCTCGAGAGAATATTCTCCGGACGGGAGGTTATGTATCAGGTATTCACCATTCATATCTGTCATTGAACCGTAAGAAGTACCGACTATTAATACAGTTGCTCCTGCTATGAGTTCGCCGTCCGGGTCAGTGACTAATCCGGCAATCCGACCAGTAGTACCCGCAAAAGCACAGGTGACTGAAAGAATCAAAATTAAACACTTCAAGTAGTACCTCCTACTGAAATATACAGAAAAGAAAGATAAAGCATATTACTCGAACCGTGATTCTGATTGAGAAACAGGGGGTGACATTCAGAACAGGAATATCTATACTATTACTGCATGGAATCGTCATATTCAAGTAAACTATAGAGGAGGAATCGATGCGAAAGCTTCTTGTTTTCACATTGCTCCTGGTCATCGGCCTGGCCGGTGCAGCGGAGAGAACTGTGCTGTTCGAGTACTTTACCCAAACCGGTTGAAGCACCTGTGCAAACAGCTGGTCAGCTGTTAAGTCAACACTTGCTCCGTATATCACAGACGGAGAAGTTGCTCCCTTGTACTTATTCTATAACGGACCGGCAGCATGTTCGTTCAACTCAGGCCGGTTCAGTTTTTACGGCGTGAGTGCCACCCCCACTGTTAAGTTCGATGGTTCATCTGCAGGTTACTCCCCTTCAACGTATCCGAGTTCGATTACGAACAGACTTGCCGAACCCTGTTATCTCGACATCGACGTATCGTTTGTCGGAGATGCCACAGGAGGTACGGCATATTATTCCATTACTGCTGAGCAGGACCTTGGAACCAGCGGACAGGTGAAGATTCATTCAGTAATTACTGAAGACCATGACATGGCAGGAAGCGGTTGGGGCTACTACATCGGCATGGAAATGATGTGGCTTCCGGTCGGTTTTCCCCTTGGCAGTCAGGGGAATGTCGTAGACTTCACCGGACCATATCCGCAGACAATTGATGTAAGCGGTACTTATTCTCTCAATCCGATAGCCCACACCTTCGACAATCTGAATGTGGTCACATATGTTCAGGCAAGCACCGGTGCTAAACAGATACTCAATGCGAACTACATGGACCTTCCGGATACGGCAACAGGCATAGTCGAGGATGCGACTGTTGGTTTGTCATCGACTGACCTTACTGTATGGCCAAATCCATCTACCGGTTCTTTCAGCATCGGTACGGTTCTGACAGATGGTGTATCCGGTTCCGTGAGCGTGTTCTCGCTTGCAGGGCGGACCGTTGAGTATTTTGATGCTTCTCCGGTTACAGAAGTTACAATTCCCGAGACAGGTATCTATTTCGTTGTGCTTGAAACTTCGAATGGAGAATGTATCAGGGAGAGATTTACAGTAGTCGACTGATATTCGGCTCAGATAGATAGATAAGCCGGGGGATGCGCTCCCGGCTTTTTAACATAAGCAGGCATTCGAAATTTTATGGGTATATTTGAAGTGTTATGATGTAACCGAAGGAGAGAATGAAACTAAAATTATTTTTCCGGGGAGTGCTTCTGCCGGCAGCTGTTCTCCTGTTGCTGTCATGCACCGAAGATGCTACCGGTCCTGCATATGTTAATCCCGATTATCCCGACGTTCTTGTTGATTCGATTAGGGTTGGACCGGATGGGGAGGATGTCTGTGTTGCACCGGGCACAGGTCTTATCTACGTATCGAGTTCGAATCACAATGAGATTTTTGTCTTATCCCCGCCTAATGAACTTCCTATAGATACGATACTGCTGAGTGAACCGCCAAAATACCTTGCTGCAACTCCTGACGGGCAGTATGTCTATGCAACTTCGTGGCCGCTTGCAGAGGTAAATGTAATCGACACAGCTCTGAATGAAGTGGTTTGTACGGTTCCTGTCGATACAGGGCCAATGGCAATCGAGATGTCTATCAATGGTGAATATGTCTTTGTTGCCTGCATGGACAACAAGAGTATTCATGTTATCGATACGTCGGATAACACTACAGCGGAAGTGTTTCACCTCGACTGGGCACCGACCTGTCTGGAAATACTACCGAATGGAGAGTACGTCTATACAGGGAACTTGGCAAGTAAAGAAATACAAGCAATTCGAATATCTGATCTGACATTGATGGAACCGGTCGAGACGGAGGAGTATCCCAAAATCATGGTATCGAGTGCTGACAGCAGAAATATGTTTGTGTTCAACAAATCACCCTCTGATCCGCGATACAATGTTGTAAGGCTTTCAGACGGGGAATGTATTGCGAATATCCGGACAAGGCAGAACTATATAGCGGAAACCCACATTCCGGGCGAAAATACTGTAATCCTGGTTAGGAACAATGATGACAGGGTTTCGGTTCTTAATCTGAACAACTATGTCTTTGCACCGACTATCCCTGCTGGTCCGGGCACGGTCGCCTGTGCCGTATCCGTCGACGGAAATATTCTGTATCTTCTCGATGATATGCGGAATTATCTGTACATCTACGAATAGTAGATATGAGTATCCGGGATATCCCCAATACTATAAACCGGTTGATATGAGTTCCCGTTATTTACATCCGGCAATGACGATAAAACCGTTCGGTGTACTCCGCGAGCATTCTTTTCGAGTTGAAATAGGGGCAGACTGTCTTCATTGAGTTTTTCATCATAGAGATCCATTCCATAGGGAGACCGCCAGTATTGCGTTCGTAGAATAGTGGAACCATCCGGTTCTCAAGTATATCGTACAGAGATTCTGCTTCGGCTATGTCCATAGCTGACGAGCATCCTGAATTTTCAGCAGATTCGATTGTCCATCCATTTCCAGGAGAATGGACTTCATCCCACCATCCATCAGAGATACTACAGTGTATTACACCGTTGAAACAGGCTTTCATGCCGCTTGTACCGCTTGCTTCTTTCGGTCTGTGCGGAGTATTGAGCCAGACATCCGCACCTTGTACCATGTAGCGTGCCATATCCATACAGTAGTCTTCGAGATAGACAATTTTACCGTAGAATTCTTTCCGCATCGAGAGTTTTACAATATGCCTGATTAGTTCCTTCCCGCCTCGGTCGTGCGGGTGCGCCTTTCCTGCAAACAGTATTTGAACAGGCCGGTTGGGATTACTGAGGAGTTTCAACAGCCTTGCTTCATCACTGAGAATGAGTGTAGCCCGTTTGTATGTGGCGAAGCGTCGCGCAAAACCGATTGTCAGAGCATCCGGGTTAAATACGGGAAGTTCCGGGTGGGGAGGAAAATCGATTCCCATCGACCTTAACTGTGTTTCCCATTCTTCGCGAACAAATGTGACGAGTTTCCGCCGGAGAATGGTATGAACATTCCAGAGTTCCTCGGACGGAATATCATCGACCTTTTCCCATTTACTCCCTGCGTTTTCGGGAGATGACCAGTCTGAACCGATATATCGGGTATAAAGACTGTTGAATTCATCTGCAGTCCACGATTCCGGATGAATGCCGTTTGTTATGTGGGATATTGGAACATCCTGTACAGCAGTATCTTCCCAGATGTCCTGCCACATACTTCGTGCTGTTTCCCCGTGAAGTCTGCTGACTCCATTGTGATGGTCAGAGAATCTAAGTCCGAAGACAGTCATTGAAAAATTGTGGCTGTCATTCAATCTGCCGAATGACAGAAATTCCTCATGGCTGCTACCCATCTTATCTATCATCGGATGGAGGTATCGGACAATTAAATCGGGGTCGAACTCTTCATTACCGGCAGGGACGGGGGTGTGAGTTGTGAAGACATTGCCTGCAGAAACGGATTTCTTTGCTTCGGAGAAATCCATACCGTTCGAAACCAGTTTACCTATCTGTTCGAGAATCAGGAAAGCGGAATGTCCTTCGTTGAGATGACAGACAGTGGGGGAGATATGCATTGCTTCGAGAACTCTTAGTCCGCCAACCCCGAGAATTATCTCCTGCTTGATGCGCATGTCCCTGTCACCACCGTAAAGTTCCCCTGTGATCTTTCTGTCTTCTTCCAAATTTTCCGGAAGATCTGTATCCAGGAGAAAAAGAGAAGTTCGGCCGACACATATCAGCCATACGGAGACAAGAACGGTTCTATCTGCGATTTGCACACTGATTCGAAGATGATTCCCGTCTTCATCTGCTACCTTTGACACAGGCATATTGGAATAATTGTTGACGAAATATCTCTCCTGCTGCCAGCCGTCCCGGTTTAAATATTGACTGAAATAGCCGTGATTATAGAGGAGAGAAACCCCCACCATCGGGATGCCGAGATCACTTGCACTTTTGAGTGTATCCCCGGCAAGAACTCCGAGCCCCCCTGAATAGATGGGGATGCTTTCATGCAACCCGAATTCAGCGGAGAAATATGCTGTGAGAAACTTATCCTTTCGAGAAGAATCCTGTGATACTGTTCTGTCGAACCAGGTTTCACGCGTTAGGTATGCGTCCAATCTGTCTATAGTCTGCGTGAGATGTGCAATGAAATCACTGTCGGTTGTAAGTTCCTGCAGTCTTTCCTGAGATTCCCGTTCGAGAAGCAGAACCGGATTATGGTATTTCTGTTCCCAAAGCACCGGGTCTATCCGTCGAAACAGTTCAGTTGCCCGGGCATCCCATGCCCACCAGGTATTGTAGACAAGACGCTTCAGTTGAGATAATTCTTCGGGGATATGCGTGAATTCGCGTGTTGTGCCTGCTGTCAAAAAACTCTCCCGTTCATAGCTCTCGATTTTGTAAGATGGTAACATAATACTAATAACCTGATGAGGTGAATCACGGAATCTGCAACAGTTAGAGTATTGAGGATGTAGTGATTTTAGAAGATGCAAAAGTAACTATTGTATTATATCAACATCAATCATAGAATGTGTAATAACTATGCTTGACTCCAATATAAATATTGCATATATATTACAAATATTGTAAGGATTATGCATAATGAGTAAAACAAAAACACAAAAACTATTTGAGACAGCATCTCTGCAGCAGGGCTATTTCACGGCAAAACAGGCAATCAATGCCGGGTTTACCTACCGGATGCAATCATATTATAGAAAACAGGGGCATTGGCTTGAGATTGGTAGAGGTATATTCCGTCTTGTTCAGTTTCCAAACTCTCTCGACGAGGATTATGTCAAATGGTCTCTGTGGAGCAGGAATCGCAACGATAAACCTCAGGCGGTAATATCACATCAATCAGCTCTTTCTATTCACGAACTGAGTGATGTTATGCCTCCTAAGGTTCACATTACAGTTCCCTGTGGTTTTAGAAAAAACACACCTGAATCATGTATTGTGCACAAGGGAGTAATATTACCGGAAGAAAGAGAGGAAAGAGAAGGATATTATGTAACGGGACCACTTCGAACTATTATCGATTCTGCAGATAGTAACCTGAGTATGGATTATCTTGAACAGGCAGTGGTTACATCTGTAAACAGGGGGATGGCTCTCATTATTGATATCGCTACAGCAGAAATGTCAGAGAAAGCCTTGAAGAAAATAATAACCATAATAAAAGAAATGCAAACGAAAATATGATTTACAGATGACAATTGAATCCAATGAATACAAAAGTGCGGGAGCGTTTAGACAAGCTCTCGAAGATAGACTTAAAAACAGGGCACTTAATGGCGGCATGCCCCTGGACCGCTTGAGAAGACGAGTTTCATTTGACCGTTTTCTCGTCCGGATATTCTGCAAAAGCACGCAGGAATCACATTGGATATTGCTGAAGGGCGGTTATGCATTGGAATTGCGATTTCAGGGTATAGCAAGGTCTACTAAAGACATTGACCTAACTCTGCCTAATGTGAAAAATACTGATGAAAATACAATTCGGATAATGCTTCAAACAAAAGCAAAGCAGGATAGATCTGATTGGTTTGTTTTTTACATAGGTACTCCGATGATGGAATTGAAGCAGACGAGATATGCAGGATGGCGCTACCCTGTTGAAACAAGAGTTGCCAACAGGATTTTCTCAAAATTCCATCTTGATGTTAGTATCGGTGATTCAGTTATATCTGAACCTGAATGGAAAAGAGGTGAAGATATTCTGGCTTTTGCAGGAATAGAACCTGCAGATATTGCAGTTATTCCGGTCGAACAGCATTTTGCGGAGAAGTTACATGCTTATTCATACCCCAGAGATAAGCGGTATTTTTCGCGTATTAGGGATTTAGTAGATCTGGTTCTACTTATTGAATACGGAATTCCGAATAAAGAACTGTTATTAGGCACAATAAAGGCAACATTTACACAACGCAAGACTCACTGTATTCCAATGAGTCTGGAATATCCACCCTCCGGTTTAGAAAACACTTATGCCGAACTTGCGGAAGATTACGGTGTTACAAGAAAGACAATGGTGGAAGCTTACACATTTTCGTTAGAATACTGGAAAGAACTGAGAGAATAAACAGTGCCCTGAGTTATTGTGATGCGAAATGTCCATGTGAAAGATGGAGACAGAAAGGCAGAAATTGAGCAAAATCTACTCTATTCTCATTCTGGGAGTATTCATATCTATTCTGCCAGCTTCAGGGATGTCGCGGATAATCAACTTAGATGTTAGCGAACTTACTTTCGAGAACACTCTATACGGTGTAATTCCAATGCTCCCTGGGATGGAACTTCGCGGTGAACCGGGTACCCCGCTGCTTCCTGTCCTTTCCGTTGTTTTCGAATTGCCGCCCGGAGCAACAGAGGTCGAGTTCAATATCATTCCGCTGGAAACAGAGAAGATTCCCGGAAATATTAACATCGCACCGGCAGGTGAATTGCTGCCGTTTGTTTCGGGTATACAGCATAATTCACCTATTCCGTCTCCCGCTATTTACGGACGGGATAGAGTATTTCCTGTTTCTCCGGTAATTTCATCGCACATCGGGACAGTTGCCGGGACTCCGGTAGCATCCTGTCTTATTCAGCCATTTGAATACATACCGGCTGAAGGAAGACTCTCACTTATCTCTTCTTTCGAGATTACGGTGGAATGGGAATACGGGGGAGAAATCCAGACTTTGACAGAAACGCAGACACAGACAGCTGAATACCGACTCTCACAACTTACAGGTGTCCCGTTTGATGGCATACCCTTTACTATGAACGACGGGGGGAGTGCTCAATATCTGATAATTTCAGATGAAGACTATATAGAGATATTAGCCCCGCTTGCCGAACACCATGCTTCAAGCGGCCTTACTGTCGAAACAGTGACAGTACAGGATTTACTTGTAGGATATCCGGGGAGAGATGATGCCGAAAGACTCCGCAACTGCCTGAAAGACTACTATGCAAATCACGGCACTGTCTTCGTTCTTCTTGCCGGCGATGAAACCCTTGTTCCCGTGCGGCTTGTAGAACTCTACTGCGAAGGGTGGAGCGATGTTGCGCCGGTTGACCTGTATTTTGCAGACCTGGATGGAACTTGGGATGGGAATGGTGATTGGAAGTTCGGTCAGCCGGATGATAACCTCGACCTCTATGCAGATGTGCTTCTTTCAAGAGCACTTTTCAGTGATTCGACTGAAGCAGAACTATTCGTACAAAAGAACCTGACCTATCAGATAAACCCACCTCCTGGTGGCTGGAGTACTCATGCCATGCTTTGCGGAGCAGTGCTTTTTGAAGAGATAGGCTATACATCAGCAAAGGGCTGTGATTCCATTGCAGCGGCAATTTCATATAACTGGGAAATCAGCAAAGCGTACGAAGAACTGGATGGGGACGGCTTCGATACACACATACCTGTAATAAGTGATGGTACAGGGTTCAATCACTATGCAGGGCACGGCAACGAGAGGGGTATCTACTGGCATCGCCAACCGCTTGGAATGATGACAAACTGGATAGCTGAAGACAGCCTTCACAACGGAGAGAAGGCAGGAATTCATACAAGCATCGCCTGTATGCCAGGAGATTATTACGGACTCGACTGCTGTGCCGAAGCTCTTCTCAATGCTCCCAATGGGGGTGGTGTCGCAGTGATGTTCAATACGAGTTACGGCTGGGAAGGGCACTGGCCGTCAATCGGCCCGAGTGAATGGATGTGCATAGACTACGCAAGGCAGGTATTCAGATATCATGCCTCTACGACAGGTCTGGCATTCGCGACAGCCAAAGACCTGCGAATACCCTGGATGCATGAAGGATATGATCGCACATTCCAGAGTCTCCTGGCATGGACTTCTTTCGGTGACCCCGCCCTTCAGGTAATAGGAGTTCCAAATGTCAATCCGATCCCACCTATACCCCTCACTATATCAGCACCGTATCCGAATCCCGCAGAAAGAGATGCTCCTGTTTCCTTCTTCGTCGATTATTCCGGCGGGTATGCACTTGTCTCCATCCATGACCTTGCAGGGAGGCTTCTGTGGGAGGATGACATATTTGTTAGGCAGCGTGTATCCTGGAGCGGGAACACACCTGCCGGTGACAGAGTACATGCAGGCGTATACATCATCACCGTCAAACGCGGCGATTTCATCCGCAGCAGGCTTGTGACAATACTGAACTGATTGGGGACGGAGGAGCATGTTGGACAACATACTCCTCCGTCCCCAATGGAATATTCCCATAACCTCTGTGTATCAATACCGAAACGGTAACAATAAACACGGAGGTAAAAATGAAACAGGTAATGACAATCGCGTTGATGCTGATAGTAACAGTAGCATACGCGGATGGTGCAGAAGTAGAAATCAATGCAGGGTGCATGCAGATTCTAGGTGAAGAAGGTGTTGTAGGGGAACTCCCCCTCGAGCATACCGATGTCGAAATCACCATCAGCGGAAATCTGCAGAGGGCAACGGTAAGGCAAGTATACGGCAATCCATATGATGATGTGATAGAAGCCATATATGCTTTCCCGCTTCCGCAGAGCGGTGCTGTGGACAGAATGAACATGTGGATTGGTGACAGGCTTGTTCAGGGTGAAATCTATGAGAGAGAATTTGCGCAGCAGATCTATCAGGAAGCAATAGAATCCGGTCAGACAGCGAGTCTGCTCGAACAGGAACGCCCCAACATCTTCACGCAGACTGTTGGAAACCTCCTTCCCGGTGACAGCATCGTGATAGAAATAAGTTATGTCTCTCCCGTGGAGTATGATGATGGTGAATATGAAATAGTATTTCCAATGGTCGTGGGACCGCGCTTCAATCCCTCGGGCGGTATTCTACAGACTGTCTTCGGGATGTATGAAACCTACACTTCGGTAGATGATGCAGACAGAATAACTCCACCGATAGTGCCCGAAGGTACTCGCACGGGCTATGACATCGACATTTCTGTAACAATAGACGCGGGTGTCAGTGTTCAGGAACTGGAATCGCTGAATCATGAAGTAGAAAGTGTTATCGAAAGAACCGGTACAGCCTATGTATCGCTGAAAAACGATGATGAAATTCCCAACAGGGATTTCGTCTTAAGATACAGAACGGCAACAGACAGGATAGAAACAGGTATTATCACACATAATGGGGATCTCGGCGGTCACTTCATGCTCATTCTTCAGCCTGATACCGATATCGATATCGATGAGATTACTCCAAAGGAGATGTTCTTCGTTGTAGACTGTTCAGGTTCGATGAGCGGTCAGCCCATGGAAGTCGCGAAGGAAACAGTTAGACAGTTCGTAAGCGGGATGAATCCGGATGACACGTTTCAGATAATGCGTTTCAGCGAAACCTCCAGCAGCATGTCATCCCGTCCGCTTCCCAATACGACCGAGAACATCGAACGCGGAATCCGCTATATCAACAGTATGAGCGGCTGTGGTGGAACAATGATGATTGAAGGTATCCGTTCAGCAATAGGATACAGGGAAGATCCAGAGAGAATGCGTTTTGTGATATTCCTAACAGACGGCTTCATCGGGAATGAAGCTGAAATACTGGGAGAACTGCAAAGCACTCTTGGTGAGAACACGAGATTGTTCAGTATTGGTGTCGGTTCGAGTCCGAACCGTTACCTGATAGAAGGTCTGGCGGAAGAGGGACGGGGACACGCCTATTATGTCGGGTTGAATGAAGACCCCGATGAATCAGTCGGTGCCTTTTATGAGAAGATAAACAATCCATACCTCGTGGGTATCGATATCGACTGGGGCAACCTGGATGTGCACGATATGTATCCGTCGAGGATTCCTGATCTCTTCGCAGGCGAACCGCTTGTAATCGTGGGACAGTATGACGGGTATGGAAGTGATGAAATAAAGATTTCAGGTACTGTGGCAGGAAGAGACTGGAGTACTGAAATCGATGTCGACTTCCCCGCAACACAAGATGCCAATGATGTTGTCGCAACTCTATGGGCTCGAAAGAAGATACACGACCTGAACCGAGACAGCTATTCGACCTCAGGATATCAGCAGTATAGTCAGGATATAATAGATGAAATTACAGATACGGCACTCGATTATCAGATAATGAGCGAGTACACGGCATTTGTGGCTGTTTTCGAAGAAGTTAGGACTGATCCTGACGGCAATCCGATAACTGTGCAGGTACCTGTCAATATGCCCGATGGTGTTTCCTATGGAGGTATTTTCGGAAGTGAAGGCGACGGCGGTGTTTTAGCAAATACTGCAAGTTACAGATGTATGACCGGTGGTGCAGTATCTCCGGTGGTTTCAGGAATTACATGTAATAAAACCATTACTGCATCCGAAATGAGCGAAGGCATATCCGGAGAGTACTACGATGCATATGTCTATAGCGGTAATGTCAGGCTTGTATCTGCATCTCCGACACTCTCGCTTCTTCCATCTGAACTCAGGGGCGCAGTCAGAGAACTCCTCGATGAAATGACGGAAGCATATCAGGAGTGGATGGACGACCTGGATGAGGATGATGCCCCGACAACTGGGATAGTTGTATTCGAAGTGCAAGTCGATGCGTCGGGAAAAGCAGTATCAATCTCTATAACCGGAGATGGAATATCAACGGAAGTCGATGCTGAATGCTGCGAAATACTCGAAGAACTCGCGATAAGTGCTCCCCCAGAAGGAGCGGGGACAGTCAGAATTCAACTAGAGTTCAGATTGATCTGATCTCACCTCGGTGAGGGTTGTATACGGGCGGGAGCAATCCCGCCCGTTTTGCGTCCTGAATCCCACAGAAAATTCATTATATTCGCTTCCATGAATAAAAAAACGATTGGAATCCTCGCAGGCAGTTTCCTGCTTGCAGGTATTCTGCTTTGGATATGTATTGGTTATTTCAGCAGAATTTCACTTGCAGATATTGATCCGGACGTTGTTCTTACAATCAGAAGCGACAAAACTCTGAATGAAGTCGATGAGCGGATCTACAGTCAGTTCCTCGAACACATCTGTCATTCTGTTGACGGTGGTCTGCATGCTGAACTTATCCGAAACAGGAGCTTTGAAGAGATGGAGGGTAAGGGACTTTGGTTTGGAACCGGAATTATTTCTCAATTCATCAACGATAACTGTTCAACCATATTCTTCGGCGATAGTCTGAGTACAAATTTCGAATTTCTCTTTTCAGCCAGAATCCTCGAGTTTGCTGTGGTTTCAGCGATAATCAATGCAAAAGATATCGATAATTATTCAGAGTGTACTTTTTCCGCCGGCTACCGTTCTAATTTTGTTACTTTCTGTGAAGGGGATACTGTGCTGAAGAGATTGAATATCCCCTGCAGGTTCGAATATTTCAACTGGCATGATATCAGGGTGCGCTGTGAAGACCGCAGCACAACAGTGTGGTGTGATGATATACAGATTATCGAGGTTACTAGTCCGGATGTACCTGTTTCCGGAATGCTCGGGTTGCGGACAATGGCCGGAGCAGTGCAGTTTCGTGATATTAAAGTAAGAGACCTCAGCGGAGGACTGTTATTTTCAAGTGTTCCCGAACTTCCCTTTCCGACAGATGAAACAGAATTCACACATTGGGAGAGTTACGGCAGCGGAAAGATCATTCCTTCAAACAAAGAACCTCTAAACAGCGGGTTTTGTGCAGCTATAACTTCACAGGACAGTGAAACAGGACTACGCCAGAACGGCATCTGTATTCAGAAGGGTGAAGCATATTCAGGTTCGGTCTGGATTCAGAGGTTCGGAGAGGGTGGGAAAATCACAGTACGTCTACTGGATGGTTCGCTGGTACTGGATGAAACGGTGTTACCTGTAAATGGAGACGGCTGGAATGAATATGACTATGTATTCGAATCAAACGTAGATTCAGACTCCGCTTCAATACAGATAGGTTTCGACGGAACCGGCACGGTTTGGCTGGATCAGATCAGCCTTATTTCTGAGGAATGGGCGGAAAATGATAATCTCCGAGTCGATCTTGCGGATGCCATAGAATCTATCAGACCCATCCTTATAAGATGGCCCGGAGGAGCCTTTGCCTCATTCTACAACTGGAAGGATGGAATCGGTCCGATAGAAGAACGGTCAGTCTATCCCAAACCCAGATGGGATGGGATGGATACAAATGCATTCGGCACGGATGAGTTCATGATGCTTTGTGAACGGGTCGGAGCAGAACCTGTTCTCGTGATAAATGTTGGTCAATTCACTCCTGACGAGCGTGATTCCTACATACAAAATGCATCTGATTGGCTTGAATACTGTAATGGTTCGAGTGATACACATTGGGGAAGTGTCCGTATAGAGAACGGACATCCGGAACCACATAATGTCAGATATTGGGAGATTGATAATGAAGTATGGGATATTGGAATAGATGAGTATTCGACGATTCTCCACGAGTTTATATCGGCTCTCAGATCAATTGCCCCCGACATCGAAATAATCGCCTGCGGAAGCAGGTCATTCGACTGGAATCTCGAGCTGATACATACTGCCGGCGAGATAATTGATTACATAAGCATGCATCATTACGAGAATCCCGAAGAGTTCGCATCAGCTCCTGCCGAGAGAGAAAAGGACTTACTGGAAGTAGCAGCGGTGATTAGCGAGATGCCCGGAATAGACATAGGGTTATTTTACTCGGAATGGAATGCAGATTGTACAGATTGGAGAACCGGCTTGTATGCAGCAGGGATTCTGAATGTTTTCGAACGAAACGGGGATATTGTGAAGATATCCAGTCCTGCTCTTTTTCTGCGTCATGTCGATTCAGAGCCCTGGAACAATGCACTTGTGAACTTCGATAACAATACCTGGTTTCCTGCTCCAAACTATGTTGTCATGAAACTGTGGCGGGAATCGTATGCTCCCAACAGAGTCTCTGTTGACGGCCACATTGGTTTTATCGATGCTGTTGCAACGAGTACAGAAGACGGAGAAACACTATATTTGAAGATGATAAACACCGCTGATTCACTCATTGCGGTCGGAGTTGAAACTCCGAATTCTGAAATAGGATATTCAGACGCTGAATTAAGCCTTATTGCTCCGGGGGACCTGCATGCTGAAAACACGCTCGACAACCCCGATTCAGTTAAAGTAGAGACGCGTGCAATCGGGATACAGGACAATTATACTCTGTTCGAACTGCCGGCGTTCTCGGCAGCGGTTCTGAAAATTAGTGATTAAACAGATAGACTCAATAGAAAGGTTTAAGTGTGGAAATGGAAATTACTTTCCCCGGGGGAAAAAGGGTAGATGCATCTTTTGGAGACTTTACAATTAAGACTGATCAGAGAATAGCCGGTGGTGGTGAGAATTCCGCTCCAAACCCCTTCGATTATTTTCTGGCATCGATGGGTACCTGTGCCGGCATATTCGTATTGTCATTCTGCTCAAGCCGCGGTATCTCCACGGATGACATTAAACTTGTTCAGCGCACGGTTGTTGACCCGGAACTGGGGATGGTCGGTGAAGTCGAAATTGAAATAGTCCTTCCCGCAGATTTCCCGGAGAAGTATGTAGAGACAGTTGCCCGTGCAGCCGGATTATGTGCTGTGAAAAAACATATTGCAAAAGCTCTGCCGAAGTTCAATGTCACTGCGGTCAGGAAGTAACACTTATTCTTCTGAATAACCTTCCCGGAACCTGAGTATTCGTCCCGGATTGCCTGCTACAACGGCACCGGGTGGAACATCTTTTGTTACTACAGTGCCAGCGCCTATAATCGCATCTTTGCCTATGGTCACCGGCAGTATGGTAGCATTCGAGCCGATACTGACGCCGTCTTCGATAACAGTGCCCATCCAGTCTGCAGGGTCGGGTTGCGGGGGATAGATGTCGTTGATGAACATTACCCCGTGTGCGATGAAGCAATCACTTCCGATTGATACCATTTCACATACAAAACTATGGCTCTGCACCCGCGTTCTGTCGCCGATGATCACACCTTTTTGAATCTCTGTGAAACAACCGATCATGCTGTCTTCTCCGACAGTGCATCCGTACATGTTCACGAAATTCCAGACTTTTGTACCCTTGCCTATCGTGCAGTCATTGATTATCTGCAGGTTATTCGGTTCGAAATCCATTTGGCTCCCTTCGTTTTGAATAGCATGAACTACCTATCATATTACTTTTTCAATTGAAGGAGGATTGTGCCACAAAGAAAGAAAATTCGAAATTTCTGCATTATTGCACATATCGACCACGGTAAGTCCACATTGGCAGACAGGCTTCTACAAGCAACCGGTACTGTATCGAAGCGGGATTTTCACGACCTGATGCTCGACTCGATGGACATTGAACAGGAGCGGGGCATTACTATCAAGAGTACCGCTGTGAGTATGGACTATACATCGAATAACGGAGATGAGTACGAGCTCAATCTCATCGACACTCCCGGGCACGTGGATTTCTCCTATGAAGTATCACGGGCTCTTGCGTCCTGTGAAGGTGCTCTTCTTGTAGTCGATGCGGCGCAGGGGGTGGAAGCGCAGACAGTTGCAAACCTGTATAAGGCAATGGATCAGGATCTGTTGATCATTCCCGTTATAAATAAGATAGACCTTCAATCAGCAGACATTCTCGCAGTGATGGGTGAGATTGAAGATGAACTTGGATTGAATGTGGATGATATCGTTCAGGTATCAGCCAAGACGGGAGTCGGCATAGAGGATTTGCTTGAAGTAATAGCGGAAAAAATACCTGCACCTGTCGGGAGTTCTGATTCACCCCTGAAAGCAAGGGTATTCGACAGCATGTATGACGCATACCGCGGGGTTGTTGTCTACTTCCGGATAGAAGAAGGTTCGATTTCCACAAATGATGGAGTGCTCCTGATGGGAGCGGGAGCGGAGTATCAGGTAATCGAAGTAGGACACTTCAAAATCAAGAGAGAGCCCTGCCAGACTCTTACCGCGGGAGAAGTGGGGTATCTGATAGCCGGTATAAAGTCAGTTTCAGATGTTCGTTCAGGTGATACTCTTACGACCATAGACAATCCTGCTTCCACACCACTCGAGGGTTATGAAGAGATAAAACCGGTTGTGTTTTCCTCCATATTTCCGGTTGCTTCGGAGGATTATGATGACCTGACTGCAGCACTCGAACGGTTAAAACTCAATGATGCCTCTCTGATGTATGAAAAAGTATCATCACCCGGACTTGGTTTTGGTTTTCGGTGCGGATTTCTGGGACTGCTTCATCTCGAAGTTGTCCAGGAAAGGCTCGAAAGGGAATTTAACCTGGCTCTTGTCCTGACAGCTCCAACCGTTCTCTACAGGATTACTCTTACGTCCGGAGAGGTTCTGTTTGTGGATAATCCGGTTAAGTATCCCAATCCTGCAGAAATCGAGACAACCGAAGAACCCTACACAAAAATATCGATAATCATGCCTGATAAATACATGGGACCGGTCACAGAACTAATTCTCGACAGACGGGGAGATAGCTATACAAATCTGTATGTGGGAGCACAACGTGTTGAGATAACGGCGGACATGCCCCTCGGAGAAATCGTCTATGATTTCTATGATCACTTGAAATCAGTAACGCAGGGTTATGGTTCATTCGACTACGAACCGTCAGGATATAGGGAAAGCGACCTTGTGAAGGTAGAAGTTCTTGTGAATCATGAAAAGGTCGAAGCTCTTTCGATGCTTGTTCACCGTGACCGGGCATACCCCTGGGCAAAAAAGGTCTGCGAAAACCTCAAAGAAGAAATCCCCCGCCAGCAGTTCAAGATACCTATTCAGGGTGCAATAGGGGGTACGATAATCGCAAGGACAACGATTAATGCTCTCAGAAAAGATGTTACCGCCAAGTGTTACGGCGGAGATATCACCCGAAAGCGTAAACTACTCGAGAAGCAGAAGGTCGGCAAAAAGCGTATGAAGATGGTCGGCAAGGTCGCGATCCCCCAAAAAGCCTTCCTCGCCGTCCTAAGAAAGTAGCGGTACCATACGTCACTTCTTCCACTTATTACGACACCTAACTTCCTGTTAAAAGCAATAAAAATTCCAGTACGTAAATTATACAACAAAACTATTGCTAAACCTGACAACTGAGTGGAAGGAGTGACGTACGGTACTCTTGCACTGTTACAGGCGGAGCATCCTTGTCACTGTGTGTCGACCGCCGGTTTCAACCTTCGCAAAGTAGATTCCCGGGGCTGTTCTTTCTCCATCGAAAGCGGTACCATCCCATGTCAGAGTTGCATTGCCGTCACTGGTTACCGTTGCTGCAAGAGTGTTTACCATTCTGCCTGAAGCATCGTAAATGCAGATCTCGGGTGAATCAGACAAAGCAAAACCACAACCGCTTAACTGAATGGTAACAGCTGAAACAAATGGATTCGGCGAAGCCTGAAGCGTCACTGTGGTTTCGGACCGGACAGAAGATGCAATTCCTTCTTCAGAAGCAGCTGTGAAGTAATATCCCGGGCTACCGGAAGAAGAAATTCCGGCCACAACAAGAATGACTTCATCACTGGTGCCTGTAAGGTCGGGAATTTCAAGTGCACCCATTTGGGTATCTTCGTCCAGTGTCATACGGAAGACCTCGGTAACGCCTGTTTCGTACTGTGCCAGTCCCCAGACTCCATAAACATTGTTGTCAGAGCCGTCGAAGGAGAGGTAGAGCGTTTCAAAGTCATCGAAATCCCTGAAACGGTAATAGTCCGTCCCCCAGCGGTTCACAGTTTTGTAAATATCACTCACAGGATATGAACTATAGGTCCCTGCTACTCCAAATGCGGGAAGGTCATCGCCTTCATACCCAAACCGTCCGTCTGCAAGAGTCGGGTCATCGAGAAAATTGGCAACTGCCCAGTCAGCGAAAACATCAGTGAAATTTTCACTGTAGCCAAGGTCATCGAGTACCTGTTCGTAGCCTGCAATGGAATTCTGCGGTTCATTCACAACAGCCAGTATGGCAGGATGTCCGCCGTACCTTTCGTAAAAGTAAAGCGACCAGAGATAGGTCTTAATGTAATCCGCCCAGGTGCCGTCCCAGACGACAAGGGACTGGTCGGGATTGCTGTTGAATGCGGAGATGTTATCAGGATTCCCAAAAAACCACATTGCAAGTTCGGACAGCCCTTCATTTACCCAGGATAGTTCATCATCGTCATAATTCCAATGAATCATGTGCTGGAACTCATGCGCAGCAACAGCCAGCATATAATCACCACTTGGTCCGCCTGAACTCATGGTGTTGAGATATAGAACTTCACATTCATTACTGTGATATTCCGGATATGTTCCCTCAGGATACTCATCGAACCAGAAGAAAAAGCCGTCAGCCGAAATTACAAAGTCAAGCCACATAAGGTAAATGTGACGGTCATCATCGAGTTCATCAGGCGGCTTTCCGAAAGCAGTGCTGTCCACTTCGAAAATCCCCTGTTCCGGATACGGACCAATACTTTTGTTTTCCCAGTATTCGAGAATCGAATCGACATCTGCCTGATCTATGGAGACCAGCCATTCCTCATCCCGTACAACAACATATGCGCGGTCGCTCTTTCCCCGAACTGTGCAGACACACTGTTCGAAGTGCGGCGGCATCGGGTCGTGCAACCAGAGCCACCATATCCAGGAATCTCCCACTTCGGGGTTGTCAGGGGGGGAAGTCAGTAACCCGGGTGCATCCAGATAAACGTCCGGGCCTATCTCACCCGGTACGGGCATGACAATATCGTGGGGAGTCATCTCTCCGCAGGCGTATTCATCTTCAGAAGCGGTTGCAGGATTATTTGCGAAGAGGAGTGTGCAGGTAATGAATAGAGTGAATGAGAGTCTCATGGTGTATCCTTTCGTTAACCTAGCGGACGCAGCAAACTACGTCCCGATTGTTACAAACTGTTACATTTCTGTAATATTCTGTAATATACTAATCTATATATTACTATGGGATTTCTGGGACCCAGCAAGGTAAACCAAGCGGACCCAGCAAGGATAACCGACGGACGCAGCAAGGATAACCGACGGACGCAGCAAGGATA